>JADLAZ010000078.1 GCA_020849725.1 Chloroflexota bacterium | reverse complement strand
GTGCTGCGCCAGTTGTACGACCAGATGCCAGAGCCGAAGTGGGTCATTGCCATGGGCGATTGCGCCTCGTGCGGCGGCGTTTTCAACAACTACGCGATTCTGCAGGGCGTCGACCGGGTGGTGCCGGTGGATGTGTACATCCCCGGCTGCCCGCCCCGACCCGAGTCGCTCATCGACGGCATCATGAAGCTGCAAGCGCGCATCTCGCAGGAGGCGCTGGCGTGAGCACGCCCCCACCGGCGCCGCCGGCCGAGGAGGCGCCGCCTCCGCCACCACCCGCCCCCATCGTCGCCCGCCTGACCGTCCTGCTGGCCGAGCCACTGCTTGGCGATGAGACCGCTGCCGACGGCCTGACGCTGCTGGTCGCCCGCGAGCGGCTGGTGGAGGTGCTGACAGCGCTGCGGGACGACCCTGAGCTGGCTTTCGGCCATCTGTCGGACGTGACAGCCGTCGACTATCTCAACTTTGGCCGCTCGCCGCGCTTCGATGTTGTCTACCATCTGTTGTCGCGTCCGCTGCGGCGACGGCTGCGCCTGCGCGTGCCGCTCGATGAGGACGACCCGATCGTGCCGACGGTGACCGGCATCTATCCAACGGCCGACTGGCTCGAGCGAGAGGCGAACGACCTGTTCGGCATCGGCTTCCACGGCCACCCCGATCAGCGCCGCATCCTGCTTCCCGACGACTTCGAGGGACATCCATTGCGCAAGGACTTCCCGATCGGCGCCGAGGAGATCGCCTTCAGCCAGAATCAGGAGCGTCTGTACCAGGGCTATCCCAACCCGACCGAGGGGCACCCGCCCTTTCAGCAGCCGGAGGAGCGCTAGCTCGCCCACGGTTAATTCTCGGACGGTCAATCCCCGGAGGAGTCCCGGATGGACAACACGAGCGACATACTCGACCTGCCAGTGGCGGCAACGATAGAGGAGATCAGCGCCGCCGAGGCGCCACCGATGATCCTCAACCTCGGCCCCCAGCACCCGTCGACTCACGGTGTGCTGCGGGTGGTCCTCGAGTTGTCCGGCGAAACGGTGCTGAAGGCGACGCCGGTCATCGGCTACCTGCACACCGGCTTTGAGAAGACCTACGAGTCGCGCACCTACCTGCAGGGCGTGACGCTGACTGACCGCATGGACTACCTGGCGCCGCTGTCGAACAACTTCGGTTACGCGCTAGCCGTCGAGCAGTTGCTCGGCGTCGAATTGCCGCTCAAGGCCATCGTCGCCCGCATCCTGCTCGTGGAGTTGACACGGCTCAACAGCCATCTGGTCTGGCTCGGCACACAGGCGATGGACCTGGGCGCAAGTAGCATCTTCCTGTATTGCTTTCGCGAGCGCGAAATGCTGCTGGACATCTTCGAGCTGGTGTCAGGGCAGCGCATGATGACCAGCTACATCCGCCCCGGTGGCCTGATGGACGATCTGCCAGCCGGCTTCGATGCCCAGGTCCGTCAGTTTCTCGACATCTTCCTGGAGCGGCTGGCCGAGTACGAGACGATCCTGACGCGCAACGAGTTGTTCCTCGACCGCATGGTCGGTGTCGGCGTCCTCAGCCCGGACACAGCCGGGGCGCTTGGCGTCACCGGTCCTAATCTGCGCGCCAGCGGTGTCGACTGGGACCTGCGCCGCGACATGCCGTACGCTGGCTACGATGCGTATCAGTTCGACGTGCCGCTCGGCCACAACGGCGACTGCTACGATCGCTATATGGTGCGCATCGCCGAGATGCGCCAGTCGCACCGCATTGCCCGGCAGGCGCTAGACGCCTTGCCTACCGGGCCGTGGTTGACGTCCGACCGCAAGGTCGCCCCGCCGCCGCGGGCGGAACTGGCGACGAGCATGGAGTCGCTGATCCACCACTTCAAGCTCTACACCGAGGGCTACCGGGCGCCGCGCGGCGAGGCCTACACGTGCATCGAGTCGCCACGCGGCGAGCTGGGCTACTACATCGTCAGCGACGGTTCTGCGCGGCCGTACCGGGTGCATGTGCGCGCGCCGTCATTTGTCAATCTGCAGGCGCTCAACGAGGTGACCAAGGGCCACTACGTGGCGGACCTGATCGCTATTCTGGGCAGCCTCGACCCGGTGCTGGGCGAGGTCGATCGCTAGGGTGCCGGCTGGTCCGACGCGACCGGCCCGGGACTACACGCCAGGGGACACGACCCGTGACTGACACGACCGCTGCGCACCACCAGTTGTCGGACGCGACCCGCGCCGCCATCAGCCGCGAGGTAACACGCTATCCCGACTCGCGCAGCAGCCTGATCCCGGCGCTGCGCCTCGCCCAGCAGGAGCGAGGCTGGCTCAGCAGCACGCTGCTGGAGGAGGTGGCCGGGCTGGTCGGCGAGGATCCGAACGCGCTGGCCAGCCTGGCGAGCTTCTACGACATGTTCTACCTCAAGCCAGTCGGGCGCTACGTCGTCAACTGCTGCAGCGGCTTTGCCTGCTACCTCAACGGTGGCGATCAGTTGATCGACTACCTCAGCGAGCGCCTGGGTGTGCCCGTCGGTGGCACGACACCCGATGGCCGCTTCACCCTGCTGCCGATGGAGTGCCTGGCCGGCTGCGGCATCGCACCAATGCTGTTGGTCGACGGCGAGTACCATGGCAACCTGACGCGCGAGTCGATCGACGCGCTGCTGGCCCGTCTGACCGCCCGCGCCGACGCCGATCCCAACCCGACATTCTACGACCGCTGATCTCCGTCTCGATCGCGAAGGAACGACCATGCCACCGCTGCCGGAGCCGATCCTGACCCGCAACGTCGGCGTTGCCGATGCCTGGGAATTGCCGGTCTACGAGCAGCGCGGCGGCTACCGGGCGCTGCGCAAGGGTCTGACCGAGATGCAGCCCGAGCAGATCGTCGAGGCGGTCGCCCAATCCGGCCTGCGCGGTCGCGGCGGCGCCGGCTTCGCCACCGGCCAGAAATGGAGTTTCATCCCCAAGGGACCCGACGTCGTCAAGTATCTGTGCGTCAACGCCGATGAGTCGGAGCCAGGCACGTTCAGCAATCGCGAGCTGCTAGAGCACGACCCGCATCAGTTGCTGGAAGGCATCATCCTGTCGTGCCGGGCGCTGTACATCAAGCTGGCATTCGTCTACATGCGTGGCGAGTTCTTCCTTGGCGCCAGGCGCATGCAGCGAGCCATCGACCAGGCCTACGCCGCTGGCTACCTGGGCAAGGACATCCTCGGCACCGGCATGGACCTGGACGTGATCTTGTTCCGCGGCGCTGGCGCCTACGTCTGCGGCGAGGAGACGGCGCTGCTGGAGAGCCTGGAGGGCAAGCGACCGATGCCGCGCTCGCGGCCACCGTTCCCGGCCGCTATCGGCGCCTACGGCAAGCCCACCGTCATCAATAACGTCGAGACAATTTGCAACGTCGTCCACATCATCGACCGTGGCGTCGAATGGTATACCGCCATCGGCAACCCACCCAAGAACACCGGGCCGAAGGTCTACTCGATTAGCGGCCTGGTGCGCCGGCCCGGCAACTACGAGGCCCCGCTGGGCACGACGCTGCGCGAGCTGATCTTCGATGTCGCTGGCGGTATGCACGACGGCCGGACGTTCAAGGCTGTCAGCCCTGGCGGCACGTCCACGCCGATGTTCACCGAGGCCCAACTCGACATCGCCATGGACTACGACACCGTGGTGGCCAATGGCTCCTTCCTTGGCCCAGCCGCCTTCCACGTGATGGACGACACCGTTTCGATCCCCCACGCCGTGCTGCGCATGTCACGCTTCTACCGGCACGAGTCCTGCGGCAAATGCACGCCCTGCCGGGAAGGCACGCCCTGGATCGAGAGAATCCTGACCCGCATCTGCGGCGGTGACGGCCGACTGGAAGACCTGAATCTGCTGCTGAACATCTGCACCGGGTTGGGCTGGTCGGGCAGCCTGAGGACGCTGCAGGCGACGACCGTCTGCCAGCTTGGCCTGTTTGCGGCATTGCCAATCGAGAGCGCCATCCGCCACTTCCGTCCCGAGTTCGAGTACGTCATCGCGAACGGTGGCGCCTGCCCTCCCGGCACGATCGACCGCGCCGGCCGCTGGGCGAGAGCCCCGCATCACACCCCAGCGGCGGTGGCCGCCGACTGACCTTGCCACGGTCGTCGACTCGACCTACAGCTTCGGAAGAGGAACGCATGGGAAGCCAACCCCCAAGCAATCTGGTCAGCGTCACCATCGACGGCCGCGTCGCCCGCGTGCCCAAGGGCATGAGCCTGGTCGACGCAGCCGCCACGGTCGGCATTGAGATCCCCGTCTTCTGCTACCATCCGAAGCTCAAGCCGGTCGGCGCCTGCCGCATGTGTTTCGTTCAGATCGCGCCGGCGCCGCGCCTGACGACCGCCTGCACGACGGCCGTGACCGATGGCATGGTCGTGACGACGACGACCGAGCTGGTGCGTCATGGCCGCCAGCAGGTGCTGGAGTTCCTGCTGATCAATCATCCGCTCGATTGCCCGGTATGTGACAAGGGCGGTGAGTGCCCGCTGCAGGACAATACCTTTGGCCACGGGCTGGGCAACTCGCGCTTCATCGAGCCGAAGCGGCGCTACGAGAAGCCGGTCGATCTCAGCCCGCTGATCAAGCTCGACCGTGAGCGCTGCATCCTCTGCTACCGCTGCACCCGCTTCGCACAGGAGATCGCCGGTGACGAGTCGCTGACGGTCCTGGAGCGGGGCAACCACTCCGAGATCGGTTTGGCCGAGGGCCGCACCTTCGACTCCCCGTTCTCCGGCAACACGACCGAGATCTGCCCGGTTGGCGCGCTCACCAGCACGCTGTATCGGTTCCGCGCGCGCCCGTGGGACCTGAATTCGATCGCCACCGTCTGCCCCCACTGCAGTGTCGGCTGCAACATCACCGTCCACACGCGCAAGGCTGTCGACCAGGTCGTGCGCTTCATGTCGCGCGAGAATGCCGCCGTCGACGATGGTTGGCTGTGTGACTACGGCCGCTACAACTACGACTTCATCAACGCCGCCAACCGCCTGACCCAGCCACTGGTGCGCCGCGACGGCGTACTGCAACCAGCGAGCTGGGACGAAGCGCTCAACGCCGCCGCCAACCAGCTGCGCGGCGTCGCGGAGCGCCACGGCGCCAGTGCCGTCGGCGGCATTGCCGCCACCAATCTGACCAACGAGGAGCTGTACCTGTTCCAGAAGGTGATGCGGCTCGGGCTGGGCACGCCGAATGTGGACCACCGGGTCGACGGCGCCGGCTTTGTCGCCCCATTCGAGTACGACGCCGGCGCCGCCTCGATTGCCGCGCTGGAAACGGCCGGCGCCATCCTGGTCGTCGGCGCCGACCCGATCAACGAGACGCCCGTGCTGGACCTGCGGTTGAAAAAAGCCGCTAACCGCGTGCCGCTGCTGGTCATCCACGATCAACCGTCCAGCCTGACGCGGCGGGCGAGGGTCTGGCTGCGCAACAAGCCAGGCACCGATCTGCTGGTTCTGGCCGGGCTGCTCAAGATCATTCTGGGCGAGGGTCTCGCTGTCGAGGGCTTTGAACCGGCACCGCTCTTGCGCGAGATGCTGGACGAGATTACCGTCGATCAGGTGGCGCAGGCATCTGGCGTTCCGGCCGGTGACCTCGATCGTGCAGCTCGCCTCTACGCCGCCGCCGGCCCGCGCCGCGGCGCCATCCTGTACCGTCGCGACGATACGGCCCGGCCGGAAGGAACGGAGTTGCTGTCGGCGCTGCGAGCACTGGCGCTGATGACGGGCAGCAGTGACGAGGCAGGGCTGGGATTGCACGGGCTAGTCCAGGGCGCGAACGAGCAGGGCGCGATTGATATGGGCCTGCTGCCAACGCATCTGCCCGGTCAGGCGTCGGTCGAGAGCCTGGCGGCGCGCGAGGTTGTGGAGCGCCAGTGGCAGAGTGCGCTGCCGATCGGCCTTGGCCTGGGCGGCGCCGACATGCTGTCTGCCGCCACCGACGGCCGGCTGCGCGGCCTGTACCTCTTCGGTGGCGTGCCGCGCGGCGTGGCCGCCGACCCGGTTGCTTTCGCCACCGCACTGGCAAAGCTGGACGTCCTCATCGTGCAGGACATCACGCTGACGCCGCTGCTGCGCGACCATGCGACGGTCGTGCTGCCGGGCGCCGCCTTCACCGAGAAAGAAGGCACCTTCACCAACCTGGAGCGGCGCGTGCAACGGTTGCGCCTCGGCACCGCGCCGCCCGGCGCAGCTCGCAGCGACTGGCGCATCATCCGCGATCTCGGCGCCCTCCTGGCCGGTGTCGACGCCTTCGACCATCCGACACCGCGCGACACTATGGCCGAGATCGTCCAGGTTGCGCCGCTCTACCAGGGCATCACCTACGGGCGGCTCGGTCTGACGGGCCTGCAGTGGCCGACCGGTTTAGCGCCGGCCGGCGCGGCGCGGCTGGTGCTGGCCGCTAGCGCGGCCCCGCAGGGCTAGGGAGGTCGAGTGGACGCCAACGTCATTATCGCGGCCGCCA
Organism: Chloroflexota bacterium; assembly: GCA_020849725.1. The sequence continues at coordinate 4,535 of JADLAZ010000078.1, read as the reverse complement.
TCAAGAGCGTGATCGTCTGCGCCGCTCTGGCGACCGGCTTCGCCTACATGACGCTGCTGGAGCGAAAGTTCATCGCCCGCTTGCAGGTCCGCTACGGCCCCAACCGTGTCGGCCCGCTGGGCCTGCTCCAGCCGCTGGCTGACGGCGTCAAACTGATGTTCAAGGAGGACATCATCCCAGCCGGCGCCGATCGCATCGTCTTCACGCTCGCACCGATGCTGTCGGTCATTGCCGCGCTGATCGCGTTCGCCGTCATCCCGATCGGACCGGACATCACCGTCCTCGGCTACACCATCACCATGTCGGTCGCCAATCTCGATATCGGCTTGCTCTACCTGCTGGCAATCTCGTCGCTCGGCGTCTACGGCATCGTCCTCGCCGGCTGGGCCAGCAACAGCAAGTACGCGATGCTGGGCGGACTGCGCTCGACTGCTCAGATGATCTCCTACGAGTTGGGCCTCGGCCTGTCGCTCGTTGGGGTGATGATGCTCGTTGGCAGCCTTCGCTTGACGACGATCGTCGAATTCCAGTCGTTCTGGTGGCTGATCCTCCTCCAACCGCTTGGCTTCGTCCTCTATGCCATCTCTGGCATCGCCGAGACCAACCGCGCGCCGTTCGACCTGCCCGAGGCCGAGCAGGAGCTCGTCGCCGGCTACCACACCGAGTACAGCTCGATGAAGTTCGCCATGTTCTTCATGGCCGAGTACATCAACATGATCACGGTCAGCGCAGTTGCCACCACCGTCTTCCTGGGTGGCTACTACGGGCCGCTTGGGCTGCTACCTGGCCCATGGTGGTTCTTCCTGAAGATCTTCCTGCTGCTGACCTCGTTCGTCTGGATCCGGGCCACGCTGCCGCGCCTGCGCTACGACCGGCTCATGCGTCTCGGCTGGACGGTGCTGCTGCCGCTCGGCCTCCTGAATATCGGCCTGACAGCCATCGCAATCCTACTGCTCCGACCACAGTAAGCGGCGCATGTGGCGCACTCCCACCCGATCGTGATGTTGTGTACAATGCTCCGCGGCCGACCCCGGCCAGTCGTTTGAGGAGCCGGTATGCCCAAACTGATGGACGATATCGTGGCGCTGGCGCGCGGCATGGGAATGACATTTCGTCACCTTGGCCGCAAGCCGGTTACCTACCAGTACCCCGAGCAGCGGCCACCGACGATCCCTCGCTTCCGCGGCCGGCATCACCTAATGCGCTACGAGGATGGCCTGGAGCGGTGCATCGGTTGCTCGCTGTGCGCTGCTGCCTGCCCAGCGCAGGCCATCTACGTAGAGGCGGCAGAAAACACCGACCAGGAGCGCTTCTCACCAGGCGAGCGCTACGCCCGCCGATATGAGATCAACATGCTGCGCTGCATCTTCTGCGGCTACTGCGAGGAAGCCTGCCCGACGCAAGCGATCGTCCTCGGCCACGAGTACGAGCTGGCCGACTTCCAGCGCCAGGACTTCATCTACACCAAGGAGCGACTGCTCGTGCCACCGCCGGCCGCTGTGTCTGAGCCACGACCGCGCGACACGCGAGTGCCGGCATGAGCCTGGAGACGCTGTTCGTAGCGGTAGTCGCGGCCGTGGCCGCCGTGGCCGGGATCATGGTTGTGCTGATGCGCACGACCGTGTACAGCGCCCTGTTCCTGGTGCTGAACTTCTTCTGCCTGGCCGTCCTGTACATCACATTGAGTGCCGAGTTCGTTGGCATCGTCAACATCGTCGTCTACGCCGGCGCGATCATGGTGCTGTTCCTATTCGTGATTTTTCTGATCAATCCGACATCGGAGGTCGAGCAGGAGCGGCTGCCGAATCAGCGCGCGCTCGGCTTCGGCCTCGGCGGCGCGCTGCTGGTCCTGGTGGCGCTCATCGTCTGGCGGGCCGGGGGCGCCAACCTCGGTCAAGCGCCGCCAGCGCCGGCTGTTGCCAGCAACATCACCGCCGTCGCCGAGCTCCTGTACTCGCGCTACGTTCTGCCGTTTGAGGCAACGTCGCTCATCCTGCTGGCCGCGATCATCGGCGCGATCGTGTTGGCCAAGCGGACCCTCTAGCACGCACCACGACGGCTCGGCAGGCCGAGCGCATACCTGCCAGGACGCACACGGCCGGAGGGCGATGTGGCTCCCACTTCCATCTATCTCATCTTGAGCGCGGTGCTGTTCACTACCGGCGTCGTCGGTGTCCTCATCCGCAAGAACCCACTGGTCATGTTCATGTGCATCGAGATGATGCTGAACTCGGCCAATCTGGCGTTCGTCGCCTTCGCTCGCCATCACGTCCAGCTCGACGGCCAGGTGTTCGTCTTCTTTCTGATGGCGGTGGCAGCCGCCGAGGTCGTCGTCGGGTTGGCGATCATCGTATCGATCTTTCGGACGAAGGCGACCATCGATGTCGATGAGGTCAGTGCTCTGAAGGGATGACGCGCCGTGACGGGCCGGCCAGTCGCCGCGCCGGCTGACACCGAAACCCGCGCGATGCTGTGACGGTGGAGGGTGCCTTGACGACCCAGAGTGTATGGCTGGTGCTGGCGCTGCCGGCAATCGGCTTCCTGGTCACTGCCCTGGCCGGTCGGCCAGGACGCAAGCCATGGGCCGGCTACGTGGCGTCGCTGGCGTGCGGGGCAGCCTTCGTCGTGGCTCTGATCGTCTGGAGCACACTCCTGCCCCTGCCCGCCTCGCAGAAGGCCGTCCAGGTCACGCTGTGGCAGTGGGTGGCAGCCGGCGACTTCAAGGCGTCGTTCGGGCTCCTGGTCGACCCACTATCGTCACTGATGTTGCTGGTCATCACCGGCGTCGGCTTCCTGATCCATGTCTACGCCATCGGCTACATGGCCGACGACCGCGGTGTCGGGCGCTTCTTCGCCTGCATGAACCTGTTCATTCTGGCGATGTCGTTGCTGGTGCTGGCCAATAATTTCATGCTGCTCATCGTCGGCTGGGGCGGCGTGGGCTTGTCGTCCTACCTGTTGATCGCGTTCTGGTTCGAGAAAGAGGAGAACGCTCGCGCCGGCGTCAAGGCCTTCGTCGTCAACTCGATTGGCGATGTCGGCCTGTTGGCGGCGGCCTTCGGCATCTTCGCCATCTTCGGCTCGCTCGACTACGATACCGTCTTCACGGCGGCGCCGGAGAAGCTGGGCCAACTGGACAGCCCAGCCGCGGTCTGGATCACGCTGGCGCTGCTGCTGGCCGCCATTGCGAAGTCCGGCCAGTTGCCGCTCCACGTCTGGTTGCCGGATGCCATGGCCGGTCCGACGCCGGTGTCGGCGCTCATCCACGCCGCGACGATGGTCACCGCCGGCGTGTATCTGGTGTGCCGGGCCTATCCCCTCTTCGAGCGTGCGCCGAGCGTGATGCTAGTCGTCGCCATAATCGGTGCAGTGACGGCAATCATGGCCGCGACCATCGGACTGGTCCAGCCGAACATCAAGCGGGTGCTGGCCTATTCAACGGTGAGCCAGTTGGGCTACATGTTCGTCGCCGCCGGTCTCGGCAGCTACGGGGCCGCCATTTTCCACCTGACGTCGCACGCCTTCTTCAAGGCAGCGCTCTTCCTGGCGGCCGGCGGCGTCATTCACGCGCTGCACGGCGAAGAGGACCTGTTCAAGATGGGCGGCCTGGCGCGGCGTCTGCCCTGGGTCTACGCTACCTACCTGTCAGGCGCGCTGGCGCTGGCCGGCATCCCACTCTGGTCAGGCTTCTTTAGCAAGGATGAGATCCTGCAGGCGGCGTTCGACCCATCGCACGGCAACCTGTTGCTCGGGCTGATCTTGCTGGTCACGGTCGGACTGACTGGCTTCTATGTCTTCCGCTCGCTGTTCCTTGCCTTCCACGGGGCGGAGCGGGTCGACACCAAGGAAGTGGATGTCAGCCACCTGCGGCGCGAGCGTCGTCGGCAGCAGGCGCTGCGAGAACACCGCCCGGAAGATCGTCACCTGCACGCGCTGGCGCCGACGATCATCATGCCGATGGCCGTGCTGGGCGGACTGGCGCTGGTCGGGTCGGTGCTGACGCCACTGATTGGCGGCTTCCTGGAACCCGTCTTCACTCGCTACCACGGCGAGGTGGTCCATCCCCCGCAAGGCGCGCTCTACTGGACGGTGCTGGCGCTGTCGGTGCTGGTGGCGGCGAGCGGGGTCGGCCTGGCCTATGTCAGCTACGTGCGCCGGCCAGCGCTGCCGGCGCAATGGACGGCCCGCTTCCGTGGCGTCTATGCCTTCCTCCTCAACCGCTGGTACCTTGATCAGCTCTACGATCGCCTGTTCGTTCAGCCCGCCACGGCCATCGGCCAGTTCGTCGGCCGCTCGCTGGACCCGGAGGTCGTCGATGGGGTAGTCAACGGAGTCAGCCGGGCGACCTATGCGACTGCCGCCGGACTGCGCACATTGCAGACCGGCTTCCTGCGCAGCTATGCGCTGGCAATCCTGGCTGGCGCCGTCGTGGTGCTCGTCTTCGTGCTGATTGGGATGGGGCGCTGATGATCTCCGTCGCCGGCTGGCCGCTGCTCTCCGTCCTGATCTTCTTGCCGGCACTGGCCGGGCTGGCG
>JADLAZ010000077.1 GCA_020849725.1 Chloroflexota bacterium | reverse complement strand
GGTAGGCCACCAGCGTCTTGGCCGTCGCCGGCGCGTTGTGGATGTCGCAATCGATCGCGGCCACCTGGACCGAGGCGCTGCTGGTCGGACTCGGCATCGTGACGGCCATCGGCGGTCCCTCCTCGAGCGTGGCGACTGACGACTCAAAACCGGTAGAAGGCGCGAGCGTTGTGGGCCATGATCTTGCGGCGCAACTCGTCAGGCAGGCCCACCGGGAGGGCGTCGCCGGGCGAGTCGAAATGGTGGTGCGGGTAGTCTGTCGATAAAATCAACAGGTCATCCGACCCCATTTGATAGATCAATTGTAGCATCTGCTCGGTTGTTGGCGGCTCGTCCAGCGGCTGCAGCGTCAGCCGCATGTGGCGGCGGACGTACTCGGACGGCAGCATGCGGTTCCAGGGCACCTCCCGCCGCAGCCCCTTCCACTCCTTGTCCATCCGCCACATCAGCGACGGCAGCCAGGTGAAGCCGCCCTCGACCAGCGCCACCCGCAGGGCAGGGTAGCGGTCGAACAGGCCCTCGACGATCATGTTCAGGATCTGCGACTGGAAGAGCTGGGCCATGCCGACGTACTCTTCCAGGTAGGTCGACTGCCAGCCGGAGGCGGTCGGTGCGTTGCCCGGCGCGCCGCCGAACTGCACGGCAGCGACCAGATCGTGACGGGCGATGGCGTCAAACAACGGGTAGTAGTTGCGGCTGCCGTACAGCTCGCGCGTCGCCACCGGCAGAAAGACCTGCACGATGCCGGGGTGACCACCCAAGCGATCGATCTCCTCGGCCGCCATGGCTGGCAACTGCACCGGCACGACCAGCGACCCGCGCAGGCGCGGCTCCTTGTCGAGCCACTCGTCCACCAGCCAGTCATTGACCGCCCGCGCCATCGCCAGCGCGCCGTCCGGATTATGGACGCTGATGACATCGTAGGCACAGTTGAGGATGCCGATCTCGACCTGCCACGGGTCCAGCACCTGCTGGCGCAGGAGGTTCAGGCTGGAGCCGGGCGGGCCGGTCTCCGGTTGGCTATCTGGCCGAGCCGTCGTCGGAGCGTTGGGCGGATAGGCGGTATCGACTGGTCCCTTGAACGATGTTTGAGTGACATAATCTCGCCAATGGTCCGACAGATACGGCAGCAGCACCTGCCAGCCGGGCACGACGGCGTGGATATCGGTGTCGATGACGGCCGGCTGGGCCTCGACCTGGCTGGTGCCGCTGGGCTGTGTCTGGACCACGGCTGCTCGTCCCTCCCGGCGCGGCCGGTCGCCGCAACACCTATTCGTTATGCCAATTGTGCCGGCCGCGGCCGGTGCGCGCAACTGGCGCGGCCGGCCGGACCGGTCAGTCCGTGACCGGGTTGCGCAGCGTGCCCAGGCCGGTGATCTCCACCTCGACGACGTCACCGGCCTGGAGGAACGTGCCGGTCGTCGAGCCGACGCCGGACGGCGTGCCGGTGGCGATCAGGTCGCCCGGCTGCAGCGTGACGAACTGACTGAGCCAGGCGATCGTTTCGGCCACCGTGAAAATCATGTCGCCGGTGCCGGCCTGCTGGCGCACCGCGCCGTTGACGCGCGTCGTCAGTGTCAGCGCCTGCGGGTCGGGCACGGCGTCGGCGGTGACGAGCATCGGTCCGAGCGGCCCGAAAGTGTCGAACCACTTGCCGCTCAGCCAGTCGAAAAAGCCGGTGCGGGCGTTGATCTCGCGCTCGGCGGTGATGGTCAGCTTGCGGCCGGAGACATCGTTGAAGCAAGCGTAGCCGGCGACGTAGTCCAGCGCCCGCGCGGCCGGCACGTCGCGGCAGTCACGGCCGATGACTGCCACCAGCTCGCCCTCGTAATCGACGGCGGTGCACAGCGGACCGGGCAGTCGGATCGATTCGCCGTGGGCAATCAGCGTCGTGATCGGCTTGATGAACGGCTGTGGTGTTGTGTTCGTCTTGGCCGGCGCCACGCCGCCGCCCTCGCGGATGTGGGCGGCGTAGTTGCCGGCCAAACAGAGGATCTTCGGCGGGTGCGGCACCGGCGGGCGCAGCCGCACGGCGTCCAGGTCGAACCACCAGGCAGGCTCGGCCGTGCGCGTCGCCCGCTCCCGCAGCGAGGCCGCCAGCTCGTGGGCATGGCCACCACCGTGAAGAAAGCCGGACATCGTCGCGACCGACGCTGTAGCGCCGCCGAGCACCGCCGCCGCCGCACCCAAATCGAGCACGCGGCTGCCGTCGAGCAGGCCCAGCCGGCCGTCCGGCTCATCGATGGCAAAGGTGACGAGATGCATGGTGCTGTCTCCTGCGCGGGCGTGCCCGCCGCCCGATATGCTGGCATCGATCAAGGGTAGACGGGTACGATGGTAGCAGTCGCGCCCATGATCGGTCAACGCCCGTGCCGGTGCGTTCGGCAAAGGAGTATGCTGATGCCCGAGGCGAGTGACGCCACGCCCGCGCCGCCGCTGGTCAATATCACCGGCGATCTGATCGCGCTCGGACCGCACCGGCGCGATCTGCTACCGACCTACTTGCGCTGGATCAACGATTTTGGCACGCAGCGCAACCTGGGCATGCCGGTGCGGTCGCACACGCTCGAGGCCGAGGAGCGTTGGTACGACAACCTCGTCGCCGCCAGCGACGAGGTTGCCTTCACGATCTACGAGCGGGCAACCTGGCGACCGGTAGGTACGACTGCGTTACACCACATTGACTACCGAAATCGTCGGGCGATCTTCGGCATCATGATCGGCGAGGCCATCGATCGCGGGCGCGGCTTCGGCACGGAGACGGCGAGGCTGATGCTGGACTACGCCTTCACTGCGCTCGGCCTGCACAGCGTGAACCTGACGGTGTATGAGTTCAACGAGGCCGGCCGTCGCGCCTACCTGAGGGCGGGCTTCCGCGAGAGCGGTCGCCGCCGTCAGGCGTACCTCATGGGCGGGCGCCTGTGGGACGTCATCATCATGGACTGCCTGGCGCCCGAGTTCACCAGCCCGGTGCTGGGGCGGTTCTTCGTGCCCGACCCGTCGCGCGGCAACGCCACGGGTTGACGGCGCGCCGCCACTCGTGGTAGAGTGCCCCTGTCGGATCGTCTGTGTTCGAACGGTCCACGGATGAAGGGAGGTGGTGCGTATGAGTAGTTCCACGCCCATGGGCATCGAGGCAGGTGTCGTCGCCTAGCTTTCGGCCCGCTCGATGCCCGTGATTCTCGGCGAGAGAACGAGAGAGCCAGCCGCAAGGCTGGCTCTCTTGCTGCCCGGAGTTGCACGCGCGGACCGGTCAGCCCTCGCCGGCACTGTCGGCGGCCGGCGAGGCGGTCGCCTCCTCGGCCGGCGCCCCCGCGGCAGCCTCGGTGGCAATCGACTCGACAGCGACTGCTTCCTCGGTCGTGACGCGGGTGACCGAGATGACGATCGTGTCGGCCGGGTCGACGACGGTCACGCCCGGTGGCAGCGCCAGGTCGCCGACGCGCACATCGTCGTTCAGCGTCTCAATTTGACTGGCGTCGATCTCCAGGTGCGGCGGGATCGCTCGCGGCAAGGCGCGCAGCGTCACGCTCGTCAGCGCCTGCGTCACCACGCCCTCACCGCGAGCCGTGACCGGCGCCTCGCCGACCAGCACGATTGGCACGCTGGCCGTCGTCTCGGTGTCCATGCGCGCGGCGTAGAAATCGACGTGATCGATGCGCCGCTTGAGCAGGTTGTACTGCACATCGCGAATGAACACCGGCTGGCCCTCGCCACTGGCGACGGTCAGGGTGACGAGGCGACTCAGCCCGGATCGGGCGTAGAGCGTCTCGAACTCCTTGCGGTTCAGTTGGATGCTGCGCGGCCCGGGCAGCGCCGGCCCATAGACGACCGCCGGCAGCATCCCCTCACGACGCAGCCGACCGACTTTCTTGCCGATGAGCTCGCGTGGCTGCGCTTGCAACGTATACTCGACCATGACCTTCTCCGCTCCTGCAACATGGTGTTCCCACGTGGCGCCACGGCGCGCACGACGCGACATCATAGCACATGCGCCGCGACCAGGCAGCCCTTTACAAGCCCGAACGGCGCGGCGTAGAATGCGACCGGCGCGCATGGCGCGGCGCGGCAGCCACGGAGGACGCCTGAATGAAGCTGATTATCGCGGTCGTCCACAATGAGGACGCTGACGATGTGGTCGACACGCTGCTGGACGCGCGCTACCGGGCGACGCGGCTGGCCAGCACCGGCGGCTTCCTGCGCCGGGGCAACACCACGATCATGCTCGGGGTTCAGGACGACCAGGTGGACGATGTGCTGGGGTTGATCAAGGCGAAAGCGCACTCCCGCCCGGCCACCAATCCGCAGGGCGATGCCGTGCGCTCCGGCGCGGCGACGGTCTTCGTGCTGGAGTTGGAGCAGTACGAGCGGCTGTAGCCGGGGCGCCGCGGTGCATGTCACGTCGTCGCGGCGTGCGTTGGGAGCTGGCGACTGAAGCCATGCCTCGATGGCGCTGTGGCGCCACGACGCCTGCCGGCGACGATGGCGGCGTCTTCATCTAGGCGATGCCGGACGACACGCCTGTTTCCGTGGCCGCCATCGCCGCCATCTCGCCCGGCCACGTCAAGTCGATCTCGGCCAGACGGCTGCTGATGGTCGAGTAGACGATGGCGGCCATGCGCCAGGCCGGCAGCGTCACCTACCGCGCCCCGGCCGCCACAGCCAATTGATCACCATGACGACACGGTCGAACCGATGGCCGGCGCGGGTTACTCGCCGTTACCGCCGCCACTGTCTCCACCGCCATCGCCGCCACCGGAATCGCCACCCGAGTCGCCGCCACCACTGTCGACGGCCGAGTCGATCGCATCAAAGGCGCTGCTGAGGCTGTCGAAGGCGCTCAGGTCGAAGTCGAACGACGGCAAGGTGCCGAAGTCGATGCCGAGGTCCGGCATCTGCCAGCCCGACCCACTGTCGCCACCGTCCGATGGCGTGAAGGCAGTGTCGCTGCTGGTGTAGGAGCCAGTCGTCGAGTCGTACGTGCTGGTCGGCGGTGGTGGCTGCAACTGGCGCAGGCGCTGCAGGTCGGGGTAGAGCGGACTCATCAGCAGCAGGCTCGCCCCGGCCAGCCCGGCGAAGGCCAGCGCCCGCGCCGGGTCTCGATCGACCCAGCCGCCGAAGTGCGCCTTGCCCAGGTCCAGTCGCTGCTGGAGGTCGGCGCGCAGCCCCTCGCCGGCCGGCGTGACGACGACGCGCTGCGCCGGCCACACCCACAGGATGCGGTACTCCTCGCGGGCGAACAAGCGGCGGTCGACCAGTGGCGCGACAACCTCTTCGGTGCGGAAGCGCGCCAGGTTCTTGTAGCGGCGCACGGCGGCCTGGGCCAGCTCGGCCACCGGCACCCCGGCCACGTCGCCGAACAGCCGCAGCGTGATGCCGCTGTAGAGCAGCCAGACGCTCGCCAGCGCCTGCTCGCGAGGCGGCGCCGGCTTCAGTCCCGGTGCGAGTACGCTCACCGTGCGGGAGCGGCCGAAGGCGCGCTGCTCCTCGACGTCGACGAGCTTGAGTGCGCCGCGCGTGACCAGCTCCAGCACCGCCAGCTTGAAGGTCTCGCCACCATCGGCCGCCGGGCCATGCAGCAGGACATAGGACTCCGGCGCGGTGAGCGTCCAGGCGGTGGTCGGCACGTCGGGCGCGGGCGTCGTCATGCCAGCTACCTCCGTCGGGAGCAATGTCGTGGCGGCGGACGCATGTCCGCCGCGGGGTGCGCTAGTCGGCGGACGCTAGCTGCAGCAGCCCGACGCTGGCCAGGATGGCGGCCTGCTCCTGCCGCTCCTCCCCGGTCAACTCCACCAGCGGTGGCCGCACCGGCCCGCCGGGCAGGCCCATCAGGTTGAGCGCCGTCTTGATGGTTGACACCTCGTAGCCCTTGCGCTTGCCGCGCAGCTCGTAGAGTGGGTACACCTTAGTCACCATCAGCGCGTGCAGCTCAGCGCGCCGGTGCTGGCTGGCCAGCTCGTAGAGATCGACACTGAGCTGGGAATCGAGGTTGGACAGGCTCGACGTGTAGCCCTCGGCGCCGGCAGCGAAGTAGTCGTCGACCATGTCGTCGCCGACGCCGGCCAGCCACAGCAGCCGGTCGCCGACCGCGCGCTTGATGCGCTTGAAGTTGCGCACGTCGCCCTGGCCATCCTTGAAGGCGATCAGGTTGGGGATCGAGTCGGCCAGCCGCTGCACCTGGGGCGGTGTCATCACAACCCAGTCGCGGTTGTAAACCATGCTGGGCAGGGGGACACTGTTGCAGATGGCGGCATAATAGGCGTGCAGCCCAGCCGGGTCGGCGTTCGGGTAGTAGGGTGGCAGCAGCAACAGACAGTCGGCGCCAGCGGCGGCGGCGGCGCGCGCCTGCGCCAGCCCGATCATCAGGTTGTAGCCGACGCCGGCAACGACCGGCACCCGGCCGCCAACCTCCTCGACGACGGCACGCACGACGGCGGCATGCTCGTCTGGCGTCAGCGAGTACAGTTCGCCGGTGCCGCCGGCGGCGACGACGGCGTGGATGGGCGCCCGCAGCATGCGGCGCACGATGTGGCGCAGGCCGTCATAGTCAACGCTGAAGTCGGCATGAAATGGCGTGACCGGGAAGGTCAACACCCCGCGCAGGCGCTCGCGTACTTCGGCAAGGGACATCGGCATGACGGGGGAACCTCCTCACGCGGCCGCGTGGCGGCCATCGGGCGTCAAGTCACGGCCGGGCGGTGGCGTCACCGCTGCGCCATCGCCGATCATAGCACGCGGTGCAACCCGTGAACCGTGCCCGCGCGACCCGCCGCCATCGGCGCTGGCTCGTCGGTAGAGACCGGCTCTCATCGCTCCTCACATGGGCAGGTACTTCCTGCTCGGCGAAGGCGAACCTCCTAACCCCGCTTTTCAGGGAGGAACAGACAGCGACGGTCGCTCGGAATTCTCTCCTGATTTGGAGAGGGTGCGGGAGGCCAGCCTGGCCATCTGGTCACGGCTCGTTCGTCCGAGTGGCGGCGCCGGGCGCACCGGCGATCGACTCGATGGCCTGGCCGGGGGCCACCTGCTCGGGGCCGCGCGGCTCATCGCGAAAGCGATAGTCTTGCAGCCGGATGTACTCGGTCAGGTCGGCATGGAGCGCGCGCCAGACGCGCAGTTGGGTCTGCACCAGCGCCGTGATCTGCTCGTTGTGGCGCGCGTCCGCGAGGGCGCGGCGGAAGTGCGGCAGGCACAGGCCGGGACCGGCGTCGTAGGCGGCCAGGAAGTCGGTCAGGCGCAGTTGGTGAAGCAGCTCGGCCGTCACTCGGCGCTCGGCATCGGCCTCGGCGTCGCAGGCGGGGCAGGTGGCCTGGGGGGCGAGCGCGTCGGCATCGGCGGCGGCGCGGGCGCGCGGCGCGCCCAGCGAAGTCATCAGCCGGTCGAGCGGTGAGGCGGCCGTGGGATCGACCGCTTCCAGCGCCCGGATCAGATTGATGACGACGTCCTGATAGATGAGCGCCACGCCCAGCTGGTGGCGCACCTCCTGCCAGAAGATCGTGGCGTGGCGGGCGCAGTAGCCCCGGCTGGCGCGCAGTCGGCCGCGGATCGCCAGGTCGTTGACACCCTCGACGGCGTAGGCGACCAGGTGGCCGCGCACCGCCCGGCCGACGAGCGCGCACACCGGACAGTCATCGCCAGTCTGCAGCGCCAGGAGTTCGCGCGCCAGCGGCGGCCGACCGGTCATTCGTCGGCGGCCCAGCGCCGCGAGCGGTGGACGGCGCGGTCCCAGGCGCGCTGGATCAGCGCCCGCTGGTGGGCAGGCATGGCTGGCAGGAAGGTGCGCTCGGTTCGCCAGTTGGCGGCGATCGCGTCGAGGTTCGGCCAGTAGCCGGTGGCCAGGCCGGCCAGGTAGGCCGCGCCCAGCGCCGTGACCTCGGCCACCGCCGGCCGCACCACCGGCGCCGCCAGCAGATCGGCCTGCATCTGCATCAGCAGGTTGTTGGCCGTCGCGCCACCGTCGACGCGCAATTCCTCCACGTGGATGCCGGCGTCACTGGCCATCGCCGTCAGCACATCGCGCGTCTGGAGGGCAATGCTCTCCAGGGTAGCGCGGGCGATGTGGGCGCCGGTCGTGCCGCGCGTCAGGCCGAAGATGCTGCCGCGGGCGTAGGCGTCCCAGTGCGGCGCGCCGAGGCCGGTGAACGCCGGCACGACCACCACGCCGCCGGTGTCCGGCACCGAGGCGGCCAGCGCCTCGACCTCGGCGGCGGTCCTGATCAGGCCGAGGCCATCGCGCAGCCACTGCACGGCGGCGCCGGCGATGAAGATCGAGCCTTCCAGCGCGTAGGTGACGGCGTCGCCGATCTGCCAGGCGATGGTCGTGATCAGGCCGTGCGCCGAAGAGACCGGCTCGCGCCCGGTCGTCAGCAGCGTGAAGCAGCCGGTGCCGTAGGTGTTCTTCGCCATCCCAGGGTGATGGGCGGCCTGCCCGAACAGCGCCGCCTGCTGGTCGCCGGCGATGCCGGCGATGGGCAGCGGCCGGCCCAGCAGGCCCGGCTCGGTTTGACCATGAACCGCGCTGGAGGGCACGACCTCCGGCAGCATGGCGCGTGGGATGTCCAGCAGCCGCAGCAGATCGTCGTCCCACTGCCGGGTGTGGATGTTGTAGAGCATCGTCCGGGCGGCGTTGGACGGGTCGGTGATGTGCAGCCGGCCGCCGGTCATGCGCCAGATCAGATAGGTGTCGATCGTGCCGAAAGCCAGCTCGCCGGCCTCGGCGCGGCGCTGGGCGTCGGGCACGTTGTGCAGCAGCCACTCCAGCTTGGTGGCCGAGAAATACGGATCGAGCACCAGGCCGGTGCGCTGGCGGATGGCCGGCTCGTGGCCGGCGGCGCGCAATGCGTCGCACAGCGGGGCGGTGCGGCGATCCTGCCAGACGATGGCGTTGTGGATCGGGCGGCCGGTGGCGCGCTCCCAGACGACGGTCGTCTCGCGCTGATTGGTGATGCCGATGGCGGCGATCTCGGCGCCGACCAGGCCGGCGCCGGCCAGCGCCTGGCGCATCGCCGTCAGTTGCGAGCGCCAGATGGCCTCAGGGTCGTGCTCGACCCAGGCTGGGCGCGGGTAGAGCTGGCGAAACTCGCGCTGGCCCTGGGCGACGATGCGCCCGGTCTGGTCGAAGACGATTGCGCGCGAACTGGTCGTGCCCTGGTCAAGCGCCAGGAGATAGCGAGGCACACCCACTCCTCTTCCGGTGGCGGGCAGGCGTCATTCCGGCCGGTGGAGTGTAGCACGGCGCGGCCCGCTGGGACGCTCGATCTCAGCCGACGGTTGGCGCAGGGCCGAGCGTCTCCAGCGCCGGCGAGCGGTGGGCGATCGCGCCCAGGGCCAGGCAGACGGGACAGCAGGCCTCGCACCAGGCGCCGGCCGCGTCGGCGACGACTGTGCCCGCCGGCGCGGCCGGCGCCTGCCGGCGGCGGATGAGGAACCAGCCGGCAGCGCCAGCGGCGGCCACCGCGATCGCGATCAGTCCCGGCAGCGGTACGGCGGTCGCCAGCCGGTTGAGCAGAAGCCCGCCACCGAAGCCCAGCCCGATGTGGAGCGCGAGAAAGGCGGCACTGCCCAGCACCAGACCGGGCATGAACACCCGCAGCGGCGTGCCGGCCAGCCCACAGCCGGCAACCGTGACAGACCGGACGCCGGGCGTCAGGATGGCAGCGGCAATGCCCAGCACGCCGCCTCGCTGCACGGCGCCGGCGGCGCGGTCCAGCCGGGCCGGCGTCAGCCCGAGCAGGCGGCCGTGGCGATAGAGCAGCCCGCGTGCCGGGCCGCGCGCCAGACCGAACTGGACCAGGCCGCCCAGCACCAGGGCCACCAGGATCAGGCCGAACGTCTCCCACAGCGGCAGCTTGCCCTCGGCGGCGCGGGCGGCGGCCGCCAGCATCAGCAGGTCAGCCGGCAGTGGCACCGGCACGCCGGCCGCCTTCAGCAGCATGACGACAAACAACGCCAGCGGCCCATACATCGTCAGCACGGCGTCGACCGACTCCATCAGGGTGCCTCCAGGGGGCGGGTGCGGCTCAGTCGGCGGCCGGTGGCCACGGCTCGGCCGTGGAGCTATACCGAAGCCCAGACGGGATGCCCAGGCCACCGTAGGGGCGGTTCGCGAATGGCCCCTACGCTACGTAATACGAAGTATGCTATTCCCATGCGCGCTTCGGTATAGTGGGCGCAGTTCGCGCCGGCGCCTGGGTCGCTGCCGGCCCCTGGCCACCGGTGCGCAGCAGTCGCCAGGCGATGGTCGGGTGGAACAGCGCTGCTGGTGGACGCAGCAGGTGGAGTACCTCCATCAACGCTAGCCGGACGGTAGTGTCGCGGCTCGCGGCGGCCATGACCCGGTCCAGGTAGTGATGAACAACGCGCATCGACGGTGGCGGCGGCGCACCGGACGTCGCCGGCAGGCGGTAGTCGGCGCCGGTGGCCAGCAGCCACGGCGTCTGGTTGGCGCGTGCAAGCGCGCGCTGGAAACGCTGCCCTAGCCCGGACCAGTCGCCGCCGCGCGTGGCGTGGCGCAGGCTGTCGTCCAACGCCAGCGCGCCGAGCGCGGCGGCGGTCATGCCCTGGCCGTAGACGGGGTTGAAGGCGCAGGCGCCGTCACCGGTGACGACGAAGCCGGCCGGCCAGCGCCGCAGGCGCTCGAAGTGGCGCAGCCGGTTCTCGGTGGCGCGATAGGTCGCGATCGGCCCGGCGGGCGTAGCGTTCGTGATCGCGTCGTGCAGCGCTGGGCTAGCCAGGCCGCGCGCGAAGGCGAGGAAGCCGGCCTCGTCGGTCGGGGCGTGGTCCTTGCCTGCACCGGCTAGCGTCACCAGCCAGCGGTCACCCTCGATCGGCAGGATCAGCCCGCCGCGCGTCGTGCGAGGTGGGTCCGACTGGATGTACAGCGCGGTCCAGTCGCCGGCCGAGGTGGCGGGCCGATGATAGAGACGGCTCGTGTAGCCCAGATAGGCGTTGACGACGGTCTCCGCTGGCGCGTCGTAGCCAAGATCGGCCAGCCAGCGCGGCGCGCGCGAGCCGCGCCCGGTGGCGTCGACGACGAGATCGGCCGGCAGTTCGACGGTCGCACCGCCGTCGACCGGGCGCATCCGTGCGCCGGTGACGGCCCCGCCGGGCTGACCAAGCAAGCCCTCGACCTCGTGCCCGCCCAACAGCGTGACCTGTGGGTTGGCCAGCAGGCGACGCCGCACCAGCCACTCCAGCAGGTCGCGGCTGCAACCGTAGCCCCGCAGGTGCGAAGGAAAGCGCCGGCCCCAGCCGCCGCCGGTCAGCCAGGCGGCGTCGTTCGTCCAGTCGAGCGGCGCCGCCCCGGCGGCGGCCAGCTCATCGCCCAGGCCGGGGAAGAGGCGCTCCAACTCCCGCTGGCCGCGCGTCAGCATGACATGGACGTGGCGGGCCTGGGTGACACCCTTGCGCGGCGCGGGCGTCGCCGGTGGCACGTCACGCTCGACGATGGTGACGCGCGCACGATGATCGACCAGCACCCTGGCCGCCAGCAGCCCGGCGATGCTGCCGCCTAGCACGAGCGCGTGGCGGTCGGTGGCGGGTGTTCGGGGCGAGAGCGGGCGCGCCATGGGAGCTTCCTCCGGTGCTAGGCGATGGTGTGATGGGTGACGGGTCCCTGCCCTACCGACGAGCGCGATTGGCGACGTCAGCCGGTGGTACGGGACGAGCGGTCGGATCGATCATTCGCCCCGGTGGCGATGCGTCGGCTATGCTGTCGGCCCGGCGGGCCGACTGCGGACGGCCGCGTCGCTGACGGACAGGATGGCGCTGGTGACGGAACTGGCCGTGGTGCGGGCGATCACTACCATCGACGAGGATGGCGATGCCGCCTGGCGCGTGCTGGCCGTCTCGACCGCGACGCACACGCTGCGGGCGGTGCTGGCCGACTGGCCGGAGTTGACGGCGGTGCCGGTGATGACCGGCGAGGGCGTCGGTATCGCCTCGCCGGTCCTGTTCGTTGCCGCCGGCTCATTCGTCGCCGCGCGCCAGGAGATCGAGACGCTGCAGATCGAGACTGGCGATCTGCTGCACCGGTTGCGCACCGGCGAGAGCGATCTGGCCGACGAACTGACCTGGCTGGCGCGGCCATTGCGCCGGCGCGGGGCGCGCTTCGGGCCGGAGACGTGGCGGGCATTGGCGCTTCGGCTCCTCCTCGAGGAGGACGAGCCGTCAGAGGTGAGCGTTGTCGAGGGCCAGGCCGGCGACCGTTGGCTTGCCGCTGCCTACGTCGTCCCGCCCGATGCCGACACCGAGGAGCTAGACGGCCTGGCCGGCCGGGCGCTCGAGGTCTGGCTCCACCTCCGGGCCAGTGATGAGTAGATGTTGGCTCTGAGGGCTAGCCCTTCAGGCGCCCACCCTGTCGACTCGGCCCACTCATCAAGAGGCTCACGCATTACTCCCACCCTCGGTCGAGCAGCGCAGCGATCGCGGCCGGGTTCAGGCCGGCCAGGCCCAGGTCGGCGGCGTCGCGGCCGGTTGCGCGACAGTCGACGTCGAGTACCGTTGAGGCGAGCGTGATGAGCGCGTCCATGTGCGGTGTCGGCACGCCGACCTGGGTGGCCAGCGACGCCCAGGTAACCAGGCCGTAGGGCAAGTCTTCAGACAGCCAGCGGGTGTTGATCGCACCCGGCGCGCGCAGCGCCGTCAGCATGCGCGAGCCGTTGATAACGGCCCACAGATCACCCCGGGGGCCGAAGCCGGCGCGGTGGAAGCCCTCGGCCACCGGCAGCAGGTCGATGCCTAGCGCTTGCCCGACCGCTCGCCGCTCGGCGTCGACCGCCTCGATGACGCGCACGACTGACGGTGTGACGCCTTCCTCGTAGAAGTAGAACTCGCCCCGGCTGCGCTCGATGCGACCGGCGTTCATCAGCACGCCGGCCGGGTGCATCAGCGGGTTGAGGCTGGACAGGCC
>JADLAZ010000076.1 GCA_020849725.1 Chloroflexota bacterium | reverse complement strand
GTGCTGTACGACCGCTACGCCAAAGCCGTTTTCTCCCTGGCCGCCCGGATCACCCGCGACCAGAGCACCGCCGAAGAAGTGACCCAGGAGGTCTTCGTGCGTACCTGGCGGAGCGCCGCAACGTATACGGCATCCCGCGGGCGCTTCGCGAGCTGGCTGCTCAGTGTCACCCACCACCTGGCCGTCGACCAGCTCCGCCGCCGCAACGCGCGGCCGCAATCCGTGGCCACGATCGATGATCTGGTGGTGCAGGGACTGCCCGACACGCGCACTGACATCGAGGAGGAAGCCCTCGTGCGGGAACGGCGCGACGCGATCGTTCGCGCGCTGAGCCAATTGCCGCCGGCACAGCGCCAGGTCATCGAACTGGCCTATTTTGGCGGTCTCACTCATGTGGAGATTGCGACGCGCCTTGGCGACCCGCTGGGCACCGTCAAGACGCGCATGCGACTCGGCGTCATGAAGCTCCGGGACCTGCTGCAGCGCCCCGGACTGGGAGTGACAGTCTAATGCAGGCCCCTGAACGCCTGGCAGAGCTGGCTGCGGCCTTCGTGTTGGGCGCCCTCCAAACTGATGAGAAGGTGCAGGCGGAGGCGCTGCTGGCCACCGACCCAGCGTTCCGCCAGGCCGTGGCCGAGGCGCGCGACGCCATCGAACTGCTGCCATACGCCGCGCCGACGTGGACGCCGCCACAGCATCTGCGCGCGGCGGTGCTGAGCCGGATTGCCACGCTCGCAGGGCAGTCGTTCGAGGCCCCGCCTGAGCAGCCACCGGCGCCGTCATGGCTGGCGCGACTGTGGGAGCGAGGTGGACCCTGGCTCAGCTCCTGGTCGCCGGCACTGGCGGCGGCCAGCACCGGGCTGGTGCTGGTGCTGGCCTTCGTCAGCGTGGCAACGCGCCATGAGCTGGACCTGGAGCGCGAGACCCTGACCCGAACCGCGCCGCAGGCCACGGCCGGCGCCCTGGTCATGTCGGCGGTCATGTCGCCGCGCTCGACGGCGGTGCCGCTGCTCACGCCAACCGTCGCCCCGTCGCCAGACACGATGGTCGCCACCCAGGCGCCCCCACAAGGACGGCTGCTGGTAGACCACGACGGCGGTCGCGTGCTGCTGGTCGTGCGCCACTTGCCGCCGCTGCCGCGCCAGCGAGTCTACCGGGCCTGGACGGTAGCCACCGGTCAGCGACCGCTGGCGCTTGGCTCGGTGCAAGTCAGCGACGACGGCATCGGCATCCTGGTGGCGCCGCTGCCGCAGGGCGCCGAACGCCTGCGCGATCTCATGGTGACGATCGAACCGGATGCTGACGGTGACGCTCCGACGATGCCGCCGGTCGTGGCAGCGTCACTCTAGCCGGGCGGAGTCCGCGGCTGGCGTGGCGAGGTGGGCTGCCGGTGGCGCCAGGCCGAAGCGCTGCCGGTAGTAGAGGACGGCGACCAGCAGCGTGAAGGCGACCAGAACGCGGGTCATCGCCTGGAACTGTTGGAAATAGAACAGCAAGAGATCAATCACCGTCAGGCTGAACAGCAGCGCGAAGTAAGCGACCGCCAGCCCAAGCCGCTCCCGGCCGGCCAACAACAAGCCGCCCGCCACGACGAGTGGCACGCCGGCCGTGGCGACCAGGAGCAGGTAGGTGACCGCGCCAGCAACGTTGTCAGCGGTCAGCGTCGACAGCCGGTTTGGGCCGATCGTGGCCAGGTCTGTCGTCACCCGCGACATGACCGAAGCCGGGTCGCCAGGCAACTGACCTAATTGCACGATGGCCCACACGCCTTGCAATCCAGCCAGGACCAGGCTGAAGCCTAGCAGCGCCCGCATCGTGCGACGCGGCAACCAGACATCGGCCCACCACTCGGCGGTCTGGATGGCGCGGCGTGCCCACGCCGGCCCGATCGGCGCCAGCCGCACGCTGTCGACGGCCACGAAGTCGAGGAGTTCGCGCGCTAGGCGGGCGAGCTCTGGCTGGTCGGTCTGGGTGGCGACGGCCCGCAACCGCCGCACGAGCGCCTCACGCTCGTGTGGTTCCAGGTCATGGTCGAGTACCTCCGACATCTCTTCCAGGGCGCGGTACATCTCGGCGCGGGCATTGCGCGACGGTGGGCGCCGGATCTGCACATAGACCAGCACCGTGAGCAGGAACGCGGCATAGATGATTGGCGCGGCGGCCGGGTAGAAATAGTCGTTCGTTTCGGTGATGAACTTGCCGACCTCGTCGATGAATAGCCCGACGCCGGCTCCGCTGAGGACCGCCGCCAGCGGATAGACCTCGCGATTGGCCAGGACCAGTGGCAGCACAGCGGCGACGAAGAGCAGCAGCCCACCCCACAGCACATGGGCGATGTGCAAGGTAGAAGTTCCGATCTTCGGGTAGCCAGTCAACTCCAGGTACCAGCGCGTGCCAGCGACCGCGACCGCGAAGCTGATCAGTGTCAGCAGCACGTAGTATTCGGCGCGCTGGCGCTTGACCGGCTGGCGCACGCGGCTGACATAGCGCTTCATACGACAGGCTCGGCCGAGTGGGTAGAGCCGGCGAGTGCGGGACCGTCCCTGACCGGCCTCAATGGCGATACCCGGCGCGACCAGGAGGCATCGTATCATGCGACCGAGGTAGCGCGGTTAGATAAGCGACATGCCCGCGTCGACATGGATGACCGTGCCGCTCACCTGCTCGCTGTAGTCGGAGCAGAGGAACAGGACCGTGCCAGCGGCATCTTTGGGCACCTGATGCCGTCCGCCGGGAAGCCGCCTGGCGGCCTCCGCAATCCAGGCAGCATCGTGACCGTCCCGAGCCTGGATGTCGATCTCGGTGTCTGTGATCACCCAGCCGGGGATAACGTAGTTGACCCGCACCTGATGGCGCGCATAGGCCTTCGCCAGATTGCGCGTCATCGTCAGCAGCCCACCTTTCGACACCGAGTAGGCGAACAGGCGCGCACCACCGCCGAGACCATTGATCGAGCCGATGTTGACGACGCTTCCACCACCCTGGGCTACCATGCGCGGAATGGCTGCCTGGCACAGGAAGTACGGCCCCTTCAGGTTCACGGCCAGCATGTTATCCCAGAAGGTCTCAGTCGTTTCCTCCAGGCTCGCCCGCGGGAAGATCGCGGCATTGTTGATCAGGCAGTCGAGCCGACCGAACTCAGCGACAGCGCGCTCGATGGCCGCCGCGCAGTCGGCCTGGCGCCGAACGTCGGTTCGCTGGAACACGGCTCGTCCACCGGCGGCAACGATGCGGGCCACCGTCTCCTCGCCCGTTGCCGGCGTGCGATTGGCGACGATAACCCGCGCCCCCTCGCGCGCCAGTAACTCGGCGATGCCGCGGCCAATGCCGGCGCCACTGCCGGTCACCAGTGCCACCTTGTCATTGACGATGCCTGCCACACTGCCTCCACGCGCCCGTGCAACCATCTGGGATGGGGGGGAGCGGCTCACTACCCGACGCGAACCGCTCCGTCAGCCTCAAACCGCCGCGGCAACGCCGGCCGTGGCCTTAGTCAGAGCCGTGTCCAGGTCGGCGATGATGTCCTTGATATCCTCGAGTCCGACTGACAGCCGGACGAAATCGTCAGTCACACCGGTCTCCAATTGCTCGGCCGGCGACAATTGCTGATGCGTTGTGCTGGCCGGGTGGATGACGAGCGACTTGGCATCGCCGATGTTGGCCAGCAGACTGAACAGGTCCAGCGAGTCGATAAAGCGGCGGCCGGCCTCGCGTCCACCCTTGATGCCGAATCCGATGAGCGCGCCGTACATGCCGCCGCGGTGGTAGCGCTTGGCGATGGCGTGGCTTGGGTGATTGGGCAGACCGGGATAATTGACCCAACTGACGGCCGGATGCTCGGCCAGGAACTCGGCGACGGCCTGCGCGTTTCGGCTGTGCCGCTCCATCCGCAGGTGCAGCGTCTCCAACCCCTGCAGGAACAAGAATGCATTGAAGGGGCTAACCGCCGGGCCGAGGTCGCGCATCAGCTGGATGCGTGCCTTGATGATGTAGGCCAGCGGACCGAGCGCCTCGACATAGCGCAGACCGTGATAGCTCGGGTCCGGCTCGGTGAGATCGGGGAAGTTGCCGTTCGCCCAGTTGAACTTGCCACTATCAACGATCACGCCGCCGATGCTCGTGCCATGGCCACCGATGAACTTGGTGGCCGAGTGAATGACGATGTCGCAACCGTGGTCGATCGGTCGGATCAGGTATGGCGACGGCATAGTGTTGTCGAGGATGAGCGGCACACCGAACTCGTGGGCGACGCGAGCGACGGCCTCGATATCGAGTGTATCGAGCTTCGGGTTGCCGACAGTCTCAGCGAAGACAGCCTTCGTCCGCGGGGTCATCGCCTGGCGGAAGTTGTCCGGGTTGCTCGGGTCGACGAAGCGGACGGTGATGCCGAGCTTCGGCAGTGTGTAGTGGAACAGGTTGTACGTGCCGCCATAGAGGCTGGTCGACGAGATCAACTCATCGCCGGCCTTGAGGATGTTAAGAATGGCGAGTACCTCGGCCGACTGACCCGAGGCAGTGGCCAGGGCCGCGATGCCGCCTTCCAGCAGCGCGATCCTCTTCTCAAATACGTCCTGGGTCGGATTCATGATGCGCGTGTAAATGTTGCCGCTCTCGGCCAGGCCGAAGAGCCGGGCCGCGTGGTCGGCATCATTGAACAGATAGGATGTGGTCTGGTAGATCGGCACCGCCCGCGAGTTCGTCGCCGAGTCGACGGTCTGCCCACCATGCAAGGCGATCGTGTCCGGTCCCCAGTTCGCGCCGCGCTCTTGTCCCTTGTCTGCCACGGTTGCTTCCTCCTCATCCGGCGGCTCAATCCTAACTGAATTGACCACCTTATCATCATTGAACCGTGGCCTAGCATAGCCCGAAGCGGCGCGGCGCGTCAAGCCGGCCGAAACGCTCGTCCACCGTGGTTGGGCGATGTCCGTTGACGGCCTCCGGCTGACACGGCTACACTCGCCGCTGCCGGCCTAACACGGTCCTCGCTGACGTCGCCTGCACCGTGGCGTGTGGCCGGTCGGACGCGACGCATCGCCGCCGGCACAGGAGGCGTGATGACCAGGCAGCCCGTGAGACTCGGCATCATCGGCACCGGCGGCATCGCCCGCACGCGCCACATCCCAGGCCTGGGTCTGCTCAAGCGAGCGGGCCTGGACACCTTCCAGGTGACGGCGCTGTGCGACACCGACGATGGTAACTTGGCCACGGCCACGGCGGCCGTGCGCGCCCAACTTGGCGACGAGCCAGCCCACTACCGCGACTGGCAAGCGTGCCTGCGTGACGCGCCTATCGACGCTGTCGACATCTGCCTGCCGCACGGTCTGCATCACATCGTCGGCATCGCCGCGCTCGAAGCGGGGTTGGATGTCATCCTCGAGAAGCCGTACACGGTGACCGCCCGCACCGGCCGCCAATTGGCCGAGGTCGCTGACCGCACTGGCCGAGTGTTGGCGGTTGCGGTGCCGCACCGGCGCATGCCAGGCGAGCGCGCCGTCCACTGGGCGATCAACGAAGCACGCCTGATCGGCGAGCCACGCCTCTTCTTCGCCAACTATACCTATCACCGGCCGCCCGCGCCGGAAGCGGCGGTCACACCGGCGCTGGCCTGGCGGCGTGACCGGCTGATGGGTGGTGGCGGCATGACCTTTGACTCCGGCTTCCACTTTCTGGACACCGTGCGCTACTTCTTTGGCGAGGTGGCGCAGGTCTACGCGGAGCTGCGCTCGTACAGCGACGACCGACCGGTGGCGAGCAGCCGCGACATCATCGACGATCGCGAGAATACGGCCGTGATCGTTATCACCTTCACTAGCGGCCTGGTTGGCACCTGGTGCTGGTCGCAGGCAACGCCCGGCCGCGAGACGCGGGATTGTGTCATCTACGGCAGCACCGGCTCGATCGAGGACACACTCTACTCGAACCGCTACATGGTCTTCCACCAGTTCATGGGGCCAGGCGAATTCCGCGGTCGGGACGGCGCATATCTGTCGCTGGAGGAATTACAGACGCGCCACCGGGCGGCGATCGGACCGGAGCGCGTGCATCAACTCTTTCCGAATGGCGTCACCGACCATTTCGCGACGGAGCTGTGGGACTTTCACGACGCGATCGTGCGCGGCCGACCGCCCGAGGTTGACGGCTGGGGTGGGCTGGGCACAGTGGCGCTGGCGAACGCCATCTACGAGTCGGCCTGTGCCGGCCAGGCCGTGCGCGTGGCCGATGTCGCCAGCGGCGCCTATGTTGGCGCCTGGCAGCAGGAGCTGGACGAGTACTGGTCGGCTCAGCCGATCCCACGGGTCAAGCGCGCGAGCCGCTGACGACGGTGCGTCGAGAGGGAGGCGAAGGCGTGACGGTCACCGAGCGATGGTTGGCGCTGGACGGACAACGGCTGCGCTGGCTGTACGAGCGCATGGCGCTGATTCGCGAGTTTGAGGAGCGGCTACGCCACCTGGTCGACACGGGCCTACCGGTCGGCGCGACCCACTACTACGTTGGCGAGGAGGCGGTCGCTGTCGGGGTCTGCGGCGCGCTGCGCGACGACGACTGGATCACCAGTACCCATCGCGGCCACGGTCACTGCATCGCCAAGGGCGTCGACGTGCGGCCGATGATGGCCGAGCTGTACGGGAAGGCGACCGGCACCAACCGTGGCAAGGGTGGCTCGATGCACATCACCGATGTGCGGGTCGGCATGCTCGGCGTGAACCCGATCCTGGGCATGGGCACGGCGCACGCCATCGGCGCCGGCCTGTCAGCGCGCGTGCGCGGCACCGATCAAGTGGTCGCCAGCTTCTTCGGTGACGGCGCCTCCAGCATCGGCGTCGTCCACGAGGCGCTCAACATGGCCGCCATCTGGAAACTGCCGGTAATCTTTGTCTGCGAGAACAACGGCTACGCCCAAGCCACGCCGGTCGAGTACGCCATTGCCATCCGAGACATCGCCGATCGGGCCGCCGGCTATGCCATGCCCGGTGTGTCGGTCGACGGGCAGGACGTCTTCGCCGTCTGGGAGGCAGCCGACGCTGCCGTGCGCCGCGCCCGCGCCGGCGATGGCCCATCGCTGATCGAGTGCAAGACGTACCGCTACTACGGCCACTATTCTGCCGACGACACCCGCCGGTACCGGACGGCCGCCGAGGAGGCCGCCGCCCGCGCCCGGGACTGTCTGGCGCGCTTCCGCGAACAGGTGACGCGGCGCGGCTTGCTGACCACCGGCGATCTGGATGCGATCGATGCGGCCGTTCGGGCGATGGTTGACGAGGCCGTGGCGGTGGCCGAGGCGGCGCCACTACCCGAGCCGGCCGATCTGCACACCGATGTCTACGTGCCCGAGTACAGTGACGGCAGCCTCAGCCTGGTGAAGGAGGGCTCCACATGAGCGCGACGACGACGCGCGAGCTGACTTTTGGTCAGGCAATCAATGAGGCCATCCGGCAGGAGATGCAGCGCGATCCGACGATCATCGTCATTGGGGAGGACGTGGCCGGCGCGGCCGGGCGAGCCGCCCAGGGCTTCATCGACGCCTGGGGCGGGCCGTTGCGCGCCACGCGCGGCCTGATCCAGGAGTTCGGTCCCGAGCGGGTGATCGACACGCCGATCGCCGAGATGGGCTTCGTCGGCGCCGGCGTTGGCGCGGCCATGACCGGTCTGCGGCCGATCGTTGACCTGGCCTTCGTCGATCTGATCGGCGTCTGCTACGACCAGATCGTCAACCAGGCCGCCAAGATGCACTACATGATGGGCGGCCGCGTCGATCTGCCGCTGGTGATCCGCACCTCGTTCGGCATGCGCGACGTCGGGCCGCAGACGCTGGGCGGTGGCGCGGCAGCGCAACACTCGCAGACGCTCTACGCCGTGCTGGCGCACGTGCCTGGCCTCAAAGTCGTCGTGCCGAGCACGGCCTACAACGTCAAGGGGTTGATGTGTGCCGCCATCCGCGACAATGGGCCAGTGATCGTCTTGGAGCATCGCTTTCTGGGCGCGGCCGCGCGTGGCCCCGTGCCGGTGGCGCCCTATTCGCTGCCGATAGGGCAGGCTGAGGTCGTGCGGCGCGGGCGCGATGTGACGCTGTGCGGCATCGGCCGGATGACCCATGTCTGCCTGGCGGCGGCCGATCGCCTGACCGCCTCAGGGGTGAGCGCCGAGGTGGTCGACGTGCTGACCCTGGCGCCGCTCGACGAGGCGACCATCCTCGAATCGGTTACACGCACCAAGCGCCTGGTCGTCGTCGATGAGGACACGCCGGTGGCCTCGATGGCGCGTGACATTGCCGCGCGGGTGGCCGATCGCGGCTTTGACTACCTGGACGCCCCGATCAAGACCGTCACTGCACCGGATACGCCAGTGCCGTTCGCCGCCTCCCTCGAGCGCCTGTACGTGCCCGGACCGGAGCACGTGATCGCGGCCGTAAACGCGCAACTCGGACGGGACGAGTGATGGGTGGGTGCTGGGCGCGGGCCTACCTCGTCCACTCTGTCACACAATGGAGGGATTCGTGGGCGGGCTGGTTGAGGGCGCGGTGGCGGTCGTGACCGGTGGCGGGCGGGGCATCGGCCGCGCCGCCTGCCTTGAGTTGGCCCGGCATGGCGCGGATGTCGCGGTCGTCGATATCGACCCGGCGATCGCCGCCGAAGTGGCCGATGAGGTGCGCGCGCTCGGGCGGCGGGCGCTGGCCGCCGGCGGCGATGTCACGCGCGAGAGCGATCGACTGGCGCTGCTGACCGGGGCCGAGCGCGTGCTGGGGCCGATCGACATCCTGGTCAACAACGCCGGCATTGTCCAGATCATCAATGCCTTCGCCCTGACCGAAGCCGACTGGGACCGCATGCTCGACGTGAACACGAAGGCGGTCTTCTTCCTGTGCCAGGCAGCGCTGCCGTCGATGATGGAGCGCGGACGCGGCGCAATCGTCAATGTTGCCTCGACAGCCGGCAAGCGCGCCAGCGGGCCGCTCGCTGCCCACTACAATGCCAGCAAGGCCGCCGTCATCGCCATCACCAGGACGTGGGCGCGCATCGCCGCGCCGCGTGGTGTGCGCGTGAACTGCGTCTGCCCCGGCTACATCGCCACACCGATGTGGGAGAAGATCGACCGTGAGATGGCTGCGCTGGAGGGCAAGCCGATCGGGCAGCCATGGCGCGAGGCGCTGGCGACGGTGCCGCTGCAGCGCGGCGGCACGCCGGACGATGTTGGCCGGGTGATCGCGTTCCTAGCGTCCGGCATGGCCGGATACATGACCGGGCAGGCTGTGAACATCAGCGGCGGCCTGCTCACTGAATGATCGGCGCGGCGTTGAGCGACGCCGCCGCATCGCAGAGGACCTGCCATGGCCCGACCGATCGTGATGCCGAGTCTGGGCATGTACACCGCCGAGGGCACGCTGACGGCGTGGCTGCGACCGGCCGGCGCGACCATCGCTGCCGGCGAGCCAGTCGCGGAGATCACGACGGAAAAGGCAACCTATGAGATCGAAGCCCCGGAAGCCGGGGTGCTGCACCTGGCGCTCGAGCCGGGCGCCACGGTGCCGGTGCAGGGTGTCATCGGCTGGATCATGGCGGCTGGTGAGGCCGCACCGCCGGTGCCGGCTGTGGCCGGGTCGATCCCATCGCTCGCACCGGCCGCGCCGACGCCAAGCAACGCCAGCGTGCCGACCGTGCCCACGTTGCCGGGGGCGGAGATCAAAGCCAGCCCGGTGGCACGCCGCCTGGCGGCACAGCATGGCCTCGATCTGGCACGTCTCACCGGCAGCGGTCCCGGTGGGCGCATCGTCGAGGCCGATATTCTGGCGGCAGTGGCGGCCGGCGCGACGCCCATCGCCAGGCCGGAGCGGCGCGTGGCGCGGCGGAGCCCACTGGTCGGCCTGCGCCGCACCATCGCTGAGCGGCTGCGCCAGAGCATCGCGACGACTCTGCCAGTCACGCTGATGCGCCAGGTTGATGCAGAGGCGCTGGCCGAAGCGCGCGCGGCGTTGAGCGTCCGCCTCGGCCGGGCCGTGCCGTACGACGCGCTGTTTGTGAAACTGCTGGCGGTCGCGCTGCGCGAGAATCTTGACCTGAATGCGGTCGTCGAGGACGACACGATCGTCGTGCTGGACGAGATCAATGTCGGGTTTGCCGTGGCCGTGCCGGACGGCCTGGTCGTACCGGTCGTGCGCGATGCCGACGCGCGCCCGCTCGCCGCCGTCCTCGACGACATGGACGCGCTGGCGGGACGGGTCCGCGCCGGTCAGGTGCGGCCGGCCGACATTGCCGGCGGGACGGCGACGATCACGAACCTGGGCGGCTTCGGTGTCGACGCCTTCACGCCGATCCTGAACCCGCCTCAGGCCGCCATCCTGGGTATCGGCCGGATTGGCGTCCAGCCGGTCTGGAGCGATGGCGCCTGGCTGCCGCGCCGGCTCTGCACGCTCAGCCTGACGTTCGACCATCGCGTCGCCGATGGCGCGCCGGCGGCCGAGTTGCTGGCCGCAGTCGCGCGGCTCATGGGCGATGGCAGCTTCCTGCATGGCCTGGCTGGCTGACGATCTTCAACCGTGCTGTCTGTGACGCGCTCCTGGCGCCGGCTGCTAGCGTCGCGCTGCGACCAGCAAGAGCGCGGCAATCGTCTTGGCGTCGAGCGGTTCGCCGGCCGCGATCAGCGCCGGCACGTCATCCGGCCGCACGATCACCAGCGCCTCTTCGAACTCAGCCGGCTCGTCATCAGCGGCTGGTGTGAGCTCAGTTGCCAGGAAGAGGTCCATGTACTCATCGGTGAAGCCAGGAGTAGTAAAGAAGCCAGCTAGCCGCTCGATGACGCCAGCGCGGTAGCCGATCTCTTCGACCAACTCTCGACGTGCGCATGCCTCGGCGTCTTCGTTTGGCTCGCGCGTGCCGGCCGGGATCTCCAGGATGTGCCGGCGCGCCGGCCGACGCCACTGGCGCACCAGGATCACTCGACCGTCAGGCAGCAGTGGCACAATGGCCACCGCGCCGGGATGCTCGACGATTTCGCGCATCGTCGTCGAGCCAGCATCGGTGCGAATGCGATCGAGGCGCATTTTGAGCAGCCGCCCCTGATAGATGTACTCGCTGCCGATCAACACCTCGTCGGCGGCATCGGGCTGGTCGTCCTGGCGTGGTGTCGACATCGTCCCCCCCGGCCAGGCGCGTGTCGGCCACGACGGCGCCCTGCCACCCTTCTGACAGCGATGTGACAGCGAAACTCGAGGTAGTCTTCTGTCAATTTTCCTAGAGGCGGCTAGCGGATTCGAACCGCTGATCAGGGTTTTGCAGACCCTTGCCTTGCCACTTGGCCAAGCCGCCGCTAGCGAGAGCATACCAAGGCAGTCAGGCACCGTCAACGAGGCTCCGTCCCGCCGGTGGCTCAGGGCTGGTAGGATGATGACAGCGGGCGTGCGGGATCGACGCACCCGACGCCGGCACAGTTGGCATTCGCACTGGGCAGGGTACGCGACGACATGGCGCCAGATCGAGAGGCTTTCGCCGCATCTATTCGCCGCCCGGATGGCGAGATCGACCTGGCGTCGGCGGCGCTGCACATCGCCGAGATCGTTACACCAGTGCCGGTTCCGGAGCGGTATATCCAACGGCTAGACGAAGACGCCGCCTGGCTACGCACCCGAATCGACC
The DNA here is from genome assembly GCA_020849725.1 of Chloroflexota bacterium. The sequence goes on along the minus strand of JADLAZ010000076.1, from coordinate 15,812 downwards.
CCGACGGCGATCAGGAGCAGGCACTGCGGCGGATGTGTCACTTTCTGGCGGTCGATCGCGACTTCCATGGCAACACCCGCGACTACTACGACCCACGCAACTCGTGCCTGAATCACGTGTTGGAGCGGCGCACCGGCCTTCCAATTACGCTGTCGCTGGTCTATCTGGAGGTCGGTTGGCGGCTTGGGCTGCCGATGGCCGGCGTCGGCCTGCCCGGCCATTTCCTGGTCAAGGCGGTGGGCGAGAACGGTGATACACTAGTCGATCCTTTCCATGGCGGCGCGATCCTGAGTGAGGTCGACTGTGCCGAGCGGCTGCAGCGCGCGCTTGGCCGTCCGATCGCCCTCGAGCCGCACCATCTAGCTGCCGTCACCCGGAAGCAAATTCTGAGCCGCATGCTCGGCAATCTGAAGCACATATTCCTGCGGCCGCCCGCGGCCGACTTGCCGCGGGCGCTGGAGACGATCGAGTTCCTGCTCGTGCTCAGTCCCTGGGCGCTCGACGAAGTGCGCGACCGTGGCACCGTACTCAGTATGCTGGGCCACACCGACGCGGCTATGCGAGATCTCGAGACGTACGTCCACTACGCGCACGATGCCGCCGACGCCGATTGGGTGCGGCAGCGCCTTGCCGGCCTGCGGCGGCGATTGCCGCCGGGTCGCTGAGTAGTAACTGGTGATGATTCAAGGCAATCTCTCGCGATATGTCGCTCCTTGCGTCAGCGACTGGCCTCATAGCAGCGTCGTCGTGTCGCGCGCTGGCCGATGCCACAGCCCGTGCCACGACGGCCGCATTGATGGCACAGTGGCCGCATGAGTGACGGCCTCCTCCACTTTCCGGATGGCTTCCTGTGGGGCGTGGCAACCTCAGCCTATCAGATCGAGGGTGCGTGGGACCGCGACGGGCGTGGCGAGAGCATTTGGGACCGCTTTAGTCACACCCCCGGCCGCATCACCGGCCGCGACACCGGCGATGTCGCCTGTGCGCACTACGACCACTACCTGGACGACGTGGCAGCGATGGCTCGCATGGGCGTGCGATCATACCGCCTGAGCCTGGCCTGGCCACGGCTGTTTCCTGACGGACGCGGTCGACCGAACCAGGCCGGCGTGGACTTCTACCGGCGGTTGATCGGGTCGCTGCGCGAGCGCGGCATCCTGCCGATGGTCACGCTCTTTCATTGGGACCTGCCGCAAGCACTTCAAGAAAAGGGCGGCTGGGTCAACCGCGATACCGCTTACTGGTTTGCCGACTATGCCGCCTTTGCGTTCGAGCAGTTCGGCGCCGACGTGCCGTTTTGGCTCACGCACAACGAGCCGTTCAATGTAACGTTCTTCGGTCACGTGCTCGGCCGGCACGCGCCCGGCCACCGGCGCGTCTGGCGGCTGCTCACCATTGCCCATCACCTGCTGCTCTCCCACGGCTTGGCCGTTCAGGCGTTTCGGTCCACCGCCCCGCGCACGGCGTCGGACCTGCCGCCGGCGCAAATCGGGATCGCGCTGGCAATCTGGCCGGCGTTCCCGGCCACGTCGCACCCGGCTGATGTGGCCGCGAATCACCGATTCGACACGCTCGGCAATCGGCTGTTTCTCGAATTGCTTTTCAAGGCGCACTATCCAGAGGACGTGATGCGCTTCTTCCGCCGCCGGCTTATTCATCCTCCGGTGCGGCCGGGCGATCTCGACGCTATCGCCAGCCCGATCGACTTCCTCGGCGTCAACACCTACTCTCGAATTGTCAATCGCGCCGTCTGGTACGATCCTTTCCTGGGGGTGCGGCCGGTCACGCAACCCGGACTAACGACGGCGATGGGCTGGGAGATCTTCCCCGCCTGCGTCTATGACGCGGCGTTGATCGCCCGCGAGTACACGGCGCTGCCGCTCTACATCACCGAGAATGGCGCTGCCTTCCACGACGAGCTGACCGCCGACGGCTCAATTGACGATGCGCCACGGATTGCCTATCTGCACGCGCACCTGGCTGAGCTCCATCGGCTGTTCGCAGCTGGGGTCGATCTTCGCGGCTATTACGTCTGGTCACTGCTGGACAACTTCGAGTGGGAATGGGGCTACAGCAAGCGCTTCGGCCTCCTCCACGTCGATTTCGCGACCAAGCGCCGCACCTGGAAGCGCAGTGCCTACTGGTACAGGGATCTGATCGCCCGCAATGCGCTCCGGCCCGACGACCCAACCCTTGCCGTCGTGCCAACCGGGGAAGCGCAGGCTGGCGGCGAGCCGGCCCAGGCGCCCACGCGCGACCCCTGGTCGCCCGCCATCGACCATTGACCTGCGGGGGTTACCCAGCCACCAGCCGCAGCGCCTGGTCGGCGGCCTCGATCGTGCGCTCGATCTCCGCCGGCCCGTGAGCCGTCGATACGAAGATTGCTTCGAACTGCGACGGTGGCAGATAGATGCCGCGCTCCAGCATCGCGCGATGGAAGCGGGCGAAGCGCGCTGTGTCGCTCGTGCGGGCCGACTCGTAATCCGTGACGGGCTGGTCGGTGAAGAAGAGTGTCTGCATCGAGCCGACCCGGCCGCCAGTGACGGACACGCCAGCCGCCCTCGCCGCCCCTAGCAGACCTTCGTGCAGCCGCGCGCTGGCCGCCTCCAGCGCCTCGTAGACGCCGGGTCGCGCCAGCAGTCGCAGCGTCGTCGCGCCGGCCGCCATCGCCAGCGGGTTGCCGGATAGCGTGCCGGCTTGATAGACGGGTCCAAGCGGCGCGATGAGCTGCATGATGTCACGCCGGCCGCCGTAGGCGCCGGCTGGCAGTCCACCACCCACGATCTTGCTCAGGCAGGTCAGGTCCGGTGCAATGCCCTCGGTCACCTGCGCGCCGCCCCAGCCGACCCGGAAGCCGGTCATGACCTCGTCGAAGACGAGCAGCGTGCCATGCGCGGCGGTAATCTGCCGCAACTCGGCCAGGTAGCCGGCTACCGGCGCCACGACGCCCATGTTGCCGGCCACCGGCTCCAGGATGACTGCGGCGATCTCGTCCGGATGCGACCGAAATGCCTGACGCACAGCGTCCAGGTCGTTGAACGGCAGCGACAGTGTCTGCGCCGTCACTGCTGACGGCACACCCGCGCTGTCTGGCACACCCAGGGTCAGCGGGCCGGACCCGGCCTTGACCAGGAGGAAATCCGAGTGGCCGTGGTAGTGACCGTCGAACTTGACGACCAACCGCCGGCCGGTGAAAGCCCTCGCCAGCCGCAGCGCGCTCATGGCCGCCTCAGTGCCACTGCTGACGAAGCGCACCATGTCCATCGCCAGGAAGGCATCGACGATGAGACGCGCCAGGTCGGTTTCCAGTGCCGTCGGCGCGCCGTAGGTCGTGCCGCGCGCCGCCGCCGCCTGAACGGCCGCGACCACATCTGGCTGGGCATGGCCAAGGATCAGCGGCCCCCAACTGCCGACGTAGTCAATGTACCGGTTGCCGTCGGCGTCCTCGATGTACGCGCCATCGCCACGGGCGATGAAGAGCGGCTGGCCGCCGACCGCCCGGAACGCCCGTACCGGACTGTCCACTCCACCGGGCAGGTACCGCTGCGCCTCCGCGAACAGTGCCTGTGATCGCTCCGTCGACAGCGGCAGCGTGCCCTGGGTCTCGGACATAGAGTGCTCCCTTTGTCGCTGCGCGCCGGCAGCACGCCGCATCGCGCCAGCACCATCGGTCGTGTGGCGCCGCGCCTGGCGGCCCAGTGGCATTCTATCCCAATGGGCCCGCGACTTCGGCATGCCACAGCGCGCAATACACGTACCAGCCATCTGCACTGTTGGCGGCGGTCGTGCCCTAACCGTGGCTACACAGCACTGCATCACCGCCTGCGTCCGCGTTCACGGGTCGTGCAAGGCATGGTAGCCTGTGCGCGGGCGGCGTCCACCGCCGCCGACTCTGCCGCCAACGCGATGCCAGATCGGGCGGTGCCTATCGGACGTGGACGCCAGGAGGCTGCCGGTGCGGCGCGTTATACAAGTCGGCGTCGGCGGCTACGGCGCCTGGTGGCTGCCGACGGTGCTCGGCACGGCCGACCGCGCGGCGTACGTCGCGCTCGTCGATAGTGACCCAGCCGCGCTGGCTGCGGCCGCCACGCGTGCCGGGCTACCAGAGCGCGCCTGCTTCACAACGCTGGCGGCCGCGCTCGACACGATGCCAGCCGACCTGCTGCTGTGTGTCGTGCCACCGGCCGCACACGAGGCGGTCATCGTACCGGCGCTGTCAGCCGGCCTGCACGTCCTCAGCGAAAAGCCGGTCGCCGACAGCCTCGACGCCACCCGGCGCATCGCCGCCGCCGCCCGCCGCGGCCCCGGCTCGCTGACGATCGCGCAAAAGGGGCGCTACCATCTTTGGGTGCGGCGATTTCACGCCGCGCTGACGGACGGCGCCATCGGCCGGCTCAATCACGTGACGCTGCACTACCGCGCGCCGCTGTTCCGCTGGGGCGCCAGCCGCTTCCGGCACCGGATGGCCGATCCGCTGTTGGTGGAGATGAGCATTCACCATTTCGACCTGCTGCGGGCGCTGCTTGGCCGCGATGCCACCGCAGTCACCGGCCGCAGTTGGAACTGGGACTGGAGCGACTTTGCCGGTGATGTGGCGGCCAGCCTTATCTTCACCATGGCCGGCGGCGTGCCGGTCGTCTATGAAGCCAATTGCATCAGTGCCGGTGACCTGACCTCCTGGTACGGCGACATCCGCGCCGAGGGCGAGACGGGCACACTGACGATGGTCTGGCCGCGGCTTACCATCGCGCGCCGGGGCGCCGATCAGGTCCATGTCGCCGGCCTACGTGAAGACCTGATGGCCGTCACCGACCCGCAGGCCGGGCAGGATCTCCTCTGGAGGGAGTACCTCGACGCGCTCGACACCGGCCGACCAGCCGAGACGGCCATCGACGACAATCTATCGACGATGGCCATGCTCTTCGCGGCGATCGACGCCTGTCACCTGGGTGGCGAGCGCCGCATCGCCGACTATCTCTGACCGGAGGGCTAGTCCGCGACCTCGACGATCATCTCGATCTCGACGGCCATGCCACCCGGCAGTTGCGCCATGCCGACCGCAGAGCGGGCGTGGCGGCCGGCGTCGCCGTACAGGTCGATCAGCAACTGCGTTGCGCCGTTGATGACCGCCGGCTGGTTGGTGAAATCCTCGGTCGAGTTGACCATGCCTAGCAGCTTGACGACCTGCGTCACCTTGTCCAGGTCCCCGATGCACTTCTTGAGCGAGTCGAGCAAGTTGATCATCGTCAACTTCGCCGCCTCGCGCCCCGCCTCGACATCGTAGTCGCGGCCAAGTTTGCCGATGTACTGGACCTTCCCGTCTTTCTGGGGGCCGTGCCCGGACAGGTACACGGTGTTGCCCGAGCGCCGGTACGACAGGATCGTCGACGCCGGGTTCGTCGGCGTGTTCGGCAGCGTGATGCCCATGTCCGCCAGCTTCTGCTCAATCTTCACGCGCGTCGCTCCCTCTCTACTCATGCCGCCAGGCGCGGCCGCCGTCAGGCCGGGCCGGTCGGCCCACGCCGCAGTATCCCCGGCGCGTCAGTCCCGCGCAACCGCCGCCGTGCCGCCGGCCCGCGCACCCGGTATACTCCCGCAGCAGGAGTGCGCGGGACCGCCGCGCAGTAGTACGCCAATGCACCCTTGGGTTTCGCGCAGCGCGGGGGTCGTCGAGCCGTACTAGCCGGCTCGGTCGGTTCCCGCATCGTGCTGTCTGCCGCTGCGCCGAACAGGGTGACACTGTGTTTTCTTCCTTGACCGCAGCGGCAAGCGCCGCCGTGGCCTCGTTCTCCGAGCTGTCGCTGCATCCGGCAACGATGCAGGCGCTTGCCCGCATGGGTATCGAAACTCCGACGCCGGTGCAGGCGCGCGCCCTGCCGGCGCTATTAGCCGGCCGCGACGTCATAGGCCAGGCGCGCACCGGCTCGGGCAAGACACTGGCCTTCGGTATCCCGGCCGTGCAGAGCGTCGATCCGACGCAGCGACGGGTCCAGGCGCTGGTGCTGACACCGACGCGTGAGCTAGCCGTGCAGGTCGGTGGCGTCTTGAGTGAGGTGGGCGCCGACCGCCGGGTGACCACCGAGTTGATCTTCGGCGGAAGGTCCATCGGACCGCAGATCGCGGCACTGCGCCGTGGACCGGCGATCGTCGTCGGCACGCCTGGCCGCGTTCTCGACTTGCTCAATCAGCGCGCGCTCGACCTCGATCATGTCCGCTTCCTGGTGCTGGACGAGGCGGACGAGATGCTCGATCGCGGCTTTGCGCCCGATGTCGAGCGCATCCTGCGGCGCACGCCCGCGACCCGTCAGACGGCGCTGTTCTCGGCGACCGTGCCGACCTGGGTCGACCAGACCGCCCGGGCACACCTGCGCGACCCGCTGCGCGTCATTATCGACCCCGACCCGGAGGACGCGGCGCCGATAGAGCACATCGCCTACGATCTGATCGACAGCGACAAGGTACCGGCGCTGCGCGACCTACTCGATCACCGGGGCGAGGGCGCGATCATCGTCTTCGGCCGCACCAAGCACGGCGTGAAGAAGCTGGCCAAGCGGCTGGAAGCCGACGGTTACCCGGTTGGCGCGCTGCAGGGCAACTTGTCGCAGAACGCCCGCGACCGCGTCATGGAGGACTTTCGGGCTGGGCGGACGCAGATCCTGCTGGCGACCAACGTCGCCGCGCGTGGCCTGGACATTTCGCAGGTCGACCTGGTCGTCAATGCAGAGTTGCCGGAGTCGCCAGAGTTGCTGACGCATCGCGTCGGGCGCACCGGCCGGATGGGACGCCAGGGCCGGGCGATCACGCTGCTGGGGCCGGAGGATGGCCCAAAGTGGCGGCAACTGGAGCAGGGACTCGGCCGGCGCATCCCACGCCGACCCTGGCGGGGCGCCGAGACCGCGCTGGCGACCGCGCCGCTGCCCACGGCCAGCGCTGCCCGGCCGCGCCCACCGATGTCGCTCACGCCGGCAGGTGGGCCACCAGCGGCTGCGTCACAGCTGGCGGCACTCGCCACGCCACCGCCCGCTCCACGTCCGGCGCGACCCGCGGCCTCCGCTCGACAGGCCCCGCAGCCGGTCGCCGCCGCGCCGCGGCCGGCCACACCACGTCACCAGCCACATCATGAGGTCGTCTGCTCGCAGTGCGGTCGGGCGGCCCAGGTGCCGTTTCGGCCAGATCCAGCTCGGCCGGTCTTTTGCGCTGACTGCTTCAATCGCCGCCGCGCGGCCGATCAGCGCCCGACGGCGCGAGCGGCATCGCCACGCTCAAGCGGGCAGTTCGCGCCGGACCGCCGGGTCCGCGACTAAACCGAAGCCCAGACGGGATACCCAGGCCACCGTAGGGGCGGTTCGCGAACCGCCCCTACGCTACGCAATACGAAGATGCTATTCCAATGCGCGCTTCGGTATAGCCTGGTTCGGTGGGCCAGCCACTTGGCTGCCTATGCGCCACTCGCGCCAGCCGTCACCGGCGCGGTGGCTCATCCTGCATCAGCCCTTGACGCCGCCGGCGGCCAGGCCGCTGATGACGAGGCGCTGGGCGACGGTGTACATGATCACCGGTGGCAGCGCCGTGATCAGCGCGCCGGCCATCATCTGGCCCCAGAAGAAGACGTCTTCGCCCAGCATCTGTGTCAACCCGACGGTGACAGTGCGGGTTGCCAGCGAGTTGGTGAACACGAGTGCGTAAAGAAACTCGTTCCACGACTGCGTGAAGGCGAACAGCGCCACAACCGCCACGGCCGGCGCCGAGAGCGGCAGGACGATGCGGAACAGCACCCCCAGTCGGCTGGAGCCATCGATCAGCGCCGCCTCCTCCAGCTCAATCGGGATGCTGCGGAAGTAGCTCGTCATCATCCAGGTGCAGAACGGCAGCGTGAAGGTTGGGTAGACCAGCATCAACGATTGCAGCGTGTCGACCAGATCGACGCGCGCGACGATAGTGAACAGCGGGATGAACAGCAGCGAGCCAGGGATCAGGTAGGTGAAGATCAGGCCGCGGGCCAGGAAGGCACGGCCGGTGAACCGCAGCCGCGTGATCGCGTAGGCCGCCAGCGCGCCCAGCACGATCGACAGCAGGGTCACGACCACCGCTACCATGCCGCTGTTGAGCAGCCAGCGGCTAAAATTAGCGGAGGCACGGCTGCGGCCGGTGCCGGTGGCCGAGAACAGGCTGACGTAATGCTCGAACGTCCAGACTCGCGGCAGGAGCGTGAACTCCTGGTAGATTTCCTTGTTGGTCTTCACTGAGGCCAGGAACATCCAGAAGAACGGCACCACCGTCCACAGCAGAAACACGATCAGCGCCACGAAGGTCAGCACCCGCCAGCCAGTGCTGATCGAGCGCCGGCCCGTGCGGGTCGAGCCGCGGACGCGTCCGATGCGTCGAGTCTCGGTTGCCGTCGCCATGTCGTTACTCCTGCCGCAGCATCTCGCGCGTGAGGAAGTAGACCAGGATGATGTAGGCCGGCATCATCATCATCGAAATGGCCGCGCCCGCGCCAAGCTGCGTGCCCGGTATGGCCACCATGTAGGACAGCAGCGGCAGCGTCGTCGTCGCGTAGTTCGGTCCTCCGCCGGTGAGGACGAAGATCTGGGTGAGGTTGGCCGATGTCCAGATCGTCGACAGGAGCGCCGTCACCAGCATCACATGCTTCAGGCCCGGCAGCGTGATGTAGCGGAAGCGCTGCAGGACGCCGGCGCCGTCGATCTCGGCCGCCTCGTACAACTCGTTGGAGATGGCCTGCATGCCGGCCAGGAAATTCATCGTCCAGAATGGCGTGCCGGACCAGATGACAACGACCAGCAACGCAAACATGGCCATGCGGGCATCGTTGAAGAAGTAGATGTAGTCGTCGCGCAATTGGAACTGGGCGATCATGCCGTTGATCGGGCCGGACGTGTCGAACAGGAAGCGCCAGGCGTAGGCAGTGACGACGGCCGGCACCGCCCAGGGCAGGAACATCAGCCCGCGCCAGATGTTGCGCAGCGGCAAGTCCTGGTTGAGGGTGCAGGCCATGGCCATGCCGATGATGAACTTGCCGGCGATGGCGCCGCCGGTGAACACCAGCGTGTTCCAGGCCGCGCGCAGGAAGAGCGAGTTCGGGTTCGTGAAGAAGTCGATATAGTTCTGCAGCCCGACCCAGGTGCCAGGCTTGCCGATGAAGCGGTCCTGAAAGCTGAGCGCGATCGCGTCGAAGAACGGATACACCAGCAACGCCACGACGATCAGGAAGACCGGCCCGACTAGCAGCCAGCCCAGCGCCCAGTCCCTGCCGAGCCAGCGGCGCGCGGCCGTGGTGCGGACAGGATTCACGGGTTCGCTGTAAGTCGCTTGCGCCTCTGCCACGGGGAACCCTCCATCGCCGGCGGCCAGGAAGCGGCCACCGGCGACTGTGGACGGCTAGGCTCGCCTACTTCTTGGCGAACTTGGCGTGCGAGGCCATCAGGTCTTTTTGCGCCCAGTCCTGGGCCGCCTCGATCGCCATCTTCTCGTTGATGATCTTGTTCATCATGTCCGACAGCGTATACTTGGCGTCGGTGATCTCGGCCATCCACGGCTGCGGCCCGGCCGGGTACTCGCGGATGCGCCCGGTCTCGGCGATGTTCTTCATCTCGGCGAACTTGCTCTTCTCCCAGAAGTCGCCCTTGGCGTGGTCGCGGTAGACCGGCACGAACCGACCTTCGACCGACTTGCTGATCTTGAGCAAGTTCGCCGGCTGCAGCAGGTACTCGAGCGCCGACGGCGCCTTTTCCGCCAGTTTGGCCTTCTTGAAGTAGTTGAAGCCAATCGCCGCGCCCTCGGCGAACGAGCCGCCGGGTCCCTTCGGTGTCGGCGCCAGGCCGGTCTTGTCGGCCAGCTCCTTGTCGTTGACCAGCAGCCAGCCCATGATCGTCGCCGGGTTGTTGGTCGCCAGGGCACGGCCCTTCTGGTAGCTCTCGTTGTTCCACGACGTGACCGTCTGGGCAAAGCTGTCGGGCAGGATCAGCTTGGCCTCCCACAGCTTGACGATCATCTCGATGCCGGCCTTGTTCGCTGGGTTGATGATGTCCGGCTCCCCGTTCTCCTTGGCCAGCCGCCCGCCGTACGACCACAGCAGACTCATGATGCTGTTGACGTGGTCGCCCTCGTGGCCGAGGCAGAAGGCCAGCAAGTTGTTGCGCGGCGGAGTCTGGATCGACGGGCCGAGCGACAGCACCTCGTCCCAGGTCGCGAAGGGCTTGCCACCCGTCTTGGCGCCAATGAGATCCATGCGCCAGTGGACCGGCCAGCAGTCGACGGCGTAGGGCGCGCCGACGACGGCGCCGTCCGACATCGTCTGGGAGCTGATGGCGATCGGGAACATGCCGCCGGCCGTGTCCTTGTACTTTGTCACCAGCGCCTTGACATCAGCCATCTCACCCTGGCTGTACCAGTAGACACGATTGTTGTTGTCGACCTCCGGCGGCTGGCCGGCCGCGACCGCCGCCGACTCCTTCTGCAGGATCAGCGGTGAGCCGGGGATCGACTGCCACTCGACTGGAATGTTGTTCTGCTTGCCCCACTCGACAAACACGTTGCCGACGGCCTCGTCGGTGACGATGTTCCAGTTGGCCGCGAACCAGATGTTGAACTTACCGGTAATGATCGTCAGGTCTGGCGTCGGTTTGGCAGCGGCCGCCGGCGCGGTCGTCGGCGCCGCCGCAGCGGGCTTGGTCGGCTCAGACGGTTTGCCGGCTGCTGTCGGCGCCCCGGCCGGGGCCGTGGTCGGCGCGGCCGCCGGTGCCGTCGTAGCGGCCGGCTTCGGCGCCTCAGTCGGCTTGGCCGCCGGCGCCGCCGGCTTTTCTCCCGCACCCGGCGCACCGCACGCCGCCAGCGCGGTCATGCCGGCCACCAGTCCCATGCCACCCAGGAATCGACGACGAGACACCGACGACAGGCTCGCATCCACGACCATGTGGCATCGCCTCCCACGGCTCGCATCAGCCGCTGCTGTGAGAACAACCATCGCTCCGAACCGAATGACGATACGGCGACCAATGTCCTAGCGACGGGAATGACCCGCGCCATAGCACAACATCGAATGCGTGCAATACAGTAGTCATAGGTCGTGTGCTCGTCTAATCAGTTTGGACTCATTCTAACCCCGGTCACGGAATTGTCAAGCAAGCTTTGGGGCGACACGGCGCCACGACGGTCGCCGTGGGTTGACGCCAGCGGCCGGCGCTGGTACCAAGGTAGTGATGACACTCGACTATTTCGCCTTTGGCAATGTGGTGATCGACGACATCGTGCTATGGGATGGGCGCACGGTAATGGATGCGCTTGGCGGCGCGTCGGTGCATGCGCTGGCCGGCATGCGCGTCTGGAGCGATCGCCTCGGCGTTGTCGCCGTTGTCGGCGAGGCATTTCCCGCGCATCACGCCACGGCGCTGACCGAGATGGCCGTCGATCAGCGCGGCATCGAATGCCGCGCCGGCCGGGCGATGCCGCGAGCCTGGCAACTGATCGAGGCCGATGGCCGGCGGTCGATCGTCTTCCGCAGCAGCGCCGACGCCTTCATTCGCGACTCGCCGCCGTTCGATCTCATCCCGGCCGACTACCTCAGCGCCCGTGGCGCGCACCTCTACTGGAGCCCGGCGCCCGAGGAAGCGCCCGATCTGCTGGCACGGCTGCGGACGGCGGCGCCGGCGCTGCGCCTCGTCTGGGAACCTTCCTGGTTGGTCGATCGCAGTCCACCCGGAGGGCTGCGCGTTGCGCTGCCGCTGGCCGATCTAGTCTGCCCTGATGACGAGCTGGCCTGCCAGATGACCGGCGCTCCCGATGCGCCGACGGCGCTGGCGACCATGCTCCGTTGGGGTGCGCCGCTGGTGGCTATCCGCATGGGAGCGCACGGCTCACTCGTCGGACGCAGCGACGGGGCGACCTGGCACGTGCCGGCAATGCCTGTGTCCGTGATCGATACGACCGGGGCCGGCAACGCCTACGGTGGCGGTTTTCTCGTCGGCCTGGGCCGGGGTGTACCGGTGGCGGAGGCCGCCGCGATGGCCGCGGTCAGCGCCAGCTTCACTGTCGAGAGCCGGGGCGTGCCGCGTCTCACGCCAACAACGCGCGCTGAGGCGGAACGCCGGCTCGCCTGGGTGCGCGCTCAGATCACGCGGCGCTAGACACCCAGCCATGCCGGTTGGCTCGGGGGCAACCTACGCGCTGTCATCGCGGCGCGGCGCGGGCAGAACGCTGGAGGTGGCGAGCATGAGCGAGCAGTACGATGCGATCGTCCTGGGGCTGGGCGGCATGGGCAGCGCCGCCGCTTACCACCTGGCCCGGCGCGGCCAGCGCGTGCTTGGCCTGGAGGCGTTCGGGCCGGGCCACGCCAACGGCTCGTCACACGGCCGCACGCGCATCATTCGCGAAGCGTACTCGGAAAGCCCGCAGTACATGCCGCTAATCCAGCGCGCCTACGCGCTGTGGCGCGAGCTGGAGGTCGAGTCGGGTCAGCCGCTCCTGCGGGTCACCGGGGGAGTGGCGATCGGTCCGGCCGACCACGAATCGATTCAGGGCGTGCTGGCCAGCGGTCGCGCCTGGGGCGTGCCGTGCGAGGTACTGTCGCCGGCCGAGACCGAACGGCGCTTCCCCGCCTTTCGAGTGCCAGACGGCATGGTGACGGTCTTTCAGCCGAACTCCGGCATCCTGGCGCCCGAAGCCGCCGGGCGCGCGCACCGCGACCTGGCGGTGCGACATGGTGCGGACTTGCGCTTCCACGAGCCGGCTCACGGTTGGGCCGCTGACGGCGCTGGCGTCCAGGTCACGACCGGCGCGGGCGCCTATCGCGCCGAGCGCCTGATCATCACCGCCGGGCCGTGGTCCGGCTCGGTCCTGAGTGACCTGGGCATTCCGCTGACCGTGACGCGCATGGTCAATGTCCACTTCGCGCCCACCGACCCGGAGCGCTTCTGGCCGGAGCATTGTCCGATCTTCGGTATGCGGCTGCCGATCGGCGACTATTACGGCATGCCCCTGCTGCCCGGTCAGGGCGTCAAGATCGGTCGGCACGACGCCGGCGAGGTCTGCACGCCGGAGACGGCGCGCCGCACGGTGTCGGACGGCGACATCGCGGCGCTGCGCCAGGTTCTGGACCAGATGATGCCGGGCGCAGCCGGCAGGGTCTTGCACACGCTCACCTGCCTGTACACGCTCACGCCCGACCATCACTTCGTCATCGACCGTCACCCGACCTATCCGCAGATTGCCTACGCCTGCGGTTTCTCCGGGCACGGCTTCAAGTTCGCCGGCGTGGTCGGCGAGATCATGGCCGACCTTGCCATTGACGAGACGTCGCGGCACCCGATCGACTTCCTGTCAGCGCGCCGGTTCTCCAGCGTGGCTTGACGCCGGGCCAGGTGGCGGTGGTGCGAGCAGCGGGCGAATTCCAGCGAGCAGGTGGCTGTGCAGCAGAGGTAGGCCGGACAGCAGCGCCGCCAGCCACCAGGCCCGCCGCGCCAGCCGCCGGCTGATGGGCGGCGCTAGCGTCAGCGACCGGGCGGCGATGGTCGTGCTGGGGAACAGGCGGCGCAGATCGGCGCGGCGAATCGGGCGCACGCCAGCATTGCCGGGACTGGGCCAGCGCAGGTCATAGGAGACGATGAGGCCGTCTGGCCGCACCACCCTCAGCATTTCAGCGGCAACGCGCTCCCGCACTACCGGGTCCAGGATCGTACTCAGGACCAGCACCTGGGTCACGAGGTCGAAGCTGGCGTCGGCGAAGGGCAGTGCCGCGGCGTCGGCGCAGCGCAGATCGGCGTGGGGCAGCCGCGACCGAGCCAGGTCGACGTCAGCGGCCACCAGGTCGACGCCATGGAGTCGGTCGGGCCGCGCGCCGTAGCGCACCAGGTCTAGCAACGTGCCGCCGCTGCCGCAGCCGACATCGAGGGCGTCGGCCGCCCCGAGACGCTCAGCAAAGCCGCAGCGCCGCAGCAAGTCGAGAAGCGCCCGCTCGCGCTGCTGCACCAGGAGGAGGTGGCCGGGCATGCTGAACTGGTAGCGCGCCACCAGGCGATGATCGTGTCGACGACCGGCATACTCGGCGCGGATGCGCTCGCCCTCGGCCTGGTGGGTGGTGTCGCCGTCGGAGTCGATAGCCATGGCGCCTCGGTGCGTTGCTGGTCGCGTTGACCGGCCCATGGGCGCACTCTACCTCTGTTCGCTGTCGCCGGCCAGCCAGCTCACGCTCGGGGCGCCGCGCCCAGGAGGGACGCCCCAGCGCGCACCCAGCTGCCGCCTCCCGCGCACCGATGGTGTAAGCTAGCGGCGAGACCGCGACCATGCCGCGGCGGAGAGGACTGCCAGATGCAGCCACGCATCGCCACCAAGCCAGGTCTGTTCACCGAGTCGGTCATCCGCGAGATGACTCGACTGTGCCAACTCCATCAGGGCATCAACCTGGCGCAGGGATTTCCCGATTTCCCCGCGCCGCTGGCGCTGAAGGACGCGGCCTGCACCGCCATCCAGGCCGACATCAACCAGTACGCCATTACCTGGGGCGCCAAGCCGCTGCGCGACGCCATCGCTGCCAAGTACCGGCGCTGTGTTGAGTTGGACCTTGACCCCGAGCGCCACATCACCGTCGCCTGCGGCGCGACCGAGAGCATGATGGCGGCGATCATGGCCGTCGTCGATCCTGGCGACGAAGTGATCGTCTTTGAACCATTTTACGAGAACTACGGCCCGGACACCGTCCTGACCGGCGCAGCGCCTCGCTACGTAACCTTGCACGAGCCAGACTGGTCGATCGACCCGGACGAGTTGCGCGCCGCCTTTAATGCGCGCACGCGCGCTATCATCATCAACACGCCCCACAACCCGACCGGCAAGGTCTACTCGCGCGACGAACTCGATCTGATCGCCGAACTGTGCCGGCAGTGGAACGTCGTGGCCATCACCGACGAGATCTACGAGCACATGGTCTACGATGGGCTGAAGCACATCTCGCTGGCGACGATGCCGGGCATGTTCGAGCGCACCATCACCATCTCCGGCCTGAGCAAGACGTACTCAGTCACCGGCTGGCGGATCGGCTATCTCATCGCGGCGCCGGAGATCACGACTGCCATCCGCAAAGTCCACGACTTCCTGACCGTCGGTGCGCCAGCGCCGCTGCAGGCGGCCGCCGTCACCGCGCTCGACCTCCCCGCCAGCTATTATGACGAGTTGTTGCGGAGCTACACCGAAAAGCGCGCCAGCATGAGCGCCATCCTGACTGAGGCAGGCTTCCGTGTCTATCATCCCGCCGGCGCGTACTACATGATGACCGACATCAGCGACTTTGGGCTGGGCGATGATGTCGCGTTCGTGCGCCGGATGATCGAGGAGGTCGGCGTGGCCGCCGTGCCCGGCACCTCGTTCTACCATCGCAAGCAGTTCGGGCGCAGCAAGGTCCGGTTTGCCTTTCCAAAGCGTCCAGAGACGCTGGCGGCAGCCGCCGAGCGCCTGTCGCGACTGCGCGCGCTGGCGCCGACGAGTGCGCCGTAGCGGCGCGCGTGGCCTCCGGCGCCGGACACAACAAACCCGCCGCGCACCGGCGGCGGGTCGTCATTGGCAGTGTGATGGCCTGAGCGCCGGCGCTGGCTAGCCCTGGCGCGCGGCCATGCGGGCATCCTTGTACAGGGTGCGCAGCGCACGAGCTGACACGTAGATGCGCTCGACCTGCCCATCCAGCATCACGCGCTTCTTGTGGACATTCGGCAGCCAGTCCCGGTTCGTCCGGTTCTTGGCATGGCTCACGTTGTGGCCGAACGACCGCTTCTTGCCGGAAAGCTCGCACTTGGCCATCTGGGTAC
>JADLAZ010000075.1 GCA_020849725.1 Chloroflexota bacterium | reverse complement strand
GCCGGGCCAGGCCCTGCTCGATGCGGCGGGCGGAGATGCCGGCGTCGATCAGCAGGCGGGTATGGCCGGCGTCGATCAGCAGCGCGTTGCCGCTGCTGCCACTGGCCAGCGACAGGACGCGCACGGGTGGCGATTGGTCCGGATTCATCGTGGGCAATCCTGGGGTTGGGGGGTCGGGACCGGGCGCAAGACGAGTGCTGAGTGGAGTGCCCTCACCCTCTGGGAGAGGATGAGGGAATCCCCAGCATCCAACACCCCGTCAGCAGTTATGATCCGCGCGGGCCGATCATGGTCCGCGTGCGGGGAGTCTACCATGCGCCGCTTGCTGCTTGTCATGGGCGCGCTAGCACTTGGCTATGCGCTACTGGTGCTGACGGCGGATTTTTGGGCGACCTGGCTCTGGTTCGACAGCCTGGGAGTCGCGCGCCTGCTCTGGCTGCGCACTGGCGCGCCGCTGGTGCTCGGCCTGGGTGCGGCCGCCGTCGCCGGCCTCGTTGCGGCCGCCAACCTGGTGCTGGCGGTTCGCCACGCCGGCCCGCGCGACCGCTATCGCGGCCAACTGCCACCGCTGCCGCCGGCCCAACTGCGCCTGCTGCTCACGGGCGCGACGCTCGCCATCGCCGTCCTGCTCGGACTGACAGCCGCGCCGCGCTGGGAGGCGCTGCTGCTGGCGCTGCATGCGCCGGACTTCGGTGTCGACGACCCGCTGTTCGGGCTGGATGCCGGCTTCTACGTCTTCTGGCTGCCGCTGCTGAACGCGGCGCGCGGCTGGCTGGTGGAGCTGCTGGTGATCGTCGGCGCGGCGGTGGTGGCCGTCACCGTGCTCCAGACCGGCAGCTCGCTGCGTCAGGGCCAGGTGCGGCTGCCCCGCTCGCTGTGGACGCACCTGGCCGTACTCGGCATCGGCCTGCTGCTGACGTTCGCCGCCGGCGCCTGGCTGGATACCTATGCACTCGTCTACGCTCGGCGCGGCGCCGTCGTCGGCGCCGGCCATGCCGACGTCACCGCCACCCTGCCGGCGCTGCGGGTGCTGACCGGCATCACGCTGGCGGCGGCAGTGGGGCTGGCTATCTTCTTGCTCACCCGCCGCTGGCTGGTCCTGGCCATCTCGGTCGCCGCCTGGCCGGTGGCAGCGCTGCTGCTCGTCCAGCTCTACCCGAGTGTCGTCCAGAATCTGGTTGTGCGACCGAACGAGCTGACGCTGGAGACGCCCTATCTGGCCAGCAACATCCGCATGACCCGGCTCGCCTTCGGCCTGGAGACAATCGAGGATCGCCCGCTGACTGGCCGGGCCATGCTGACGGCCGACGATGTGCGCGCCAGCAGCAACACCATCGGCAACCTGCGGCTGTGGGATGTCGCCCCGCTGCTGGCGGCCTACGGCCAGACCCAGGAACTGCGGCTCTACTACAGCTTCGTCGATGTCGACGTCGATCGCTACCGCATCGACGGCCGCCAGCGCCAGGTGATGTTGGCCGCGCGTGAGCTGGACCAGGACCAACTCGCCACCCAGGCGCAGACGTGGCAGAACCGCCACCTCGTCTACACCCACGGCTTCGGCGCCGTCGCCAGCCCGGTCAACGAGCAGACGCGCGAGGGGTTGCCGGCTTACTTCCTGCAGAATGTGCCGCCGGTGGGTGTGCCGGAGCTGACGCTGGCGCAGCCGCGCATCTACTTCGGCGAGCAGACCGACGCCTACATCTTCGTGCGCACCGTGCCGCCGCGGCCGGGCGAAGGACCGGAGTTTGACTTCCCCCAGGGCGACGCCAACGCCACCTACACCTACACCGGCGCCGACGGCGTCCTCCTCGACTCGCCGCTGAAGCGGCTGCTGCTGGCGACCGCGTTCGGGGACCCGAATATCATCTTCAGCCGCACCTTCACCGATGAGACGCGCGCCCTCTATCATCGCAATGTGCAAGACCGCATTCGCCAGCTGGCGCCCTTCCTGAAGCTGGACCGCGACCCGTACCTGACGATCGTCGGCGGCCGGCTGATCTGGCTGCAGGATGCCTACGTCACGACCGACCGCTTCCCCTACGCCACACCGGCCATCGGCGAGCTGGGCCGGGTCAACTACGTGCGCAACCCGGTCAAGTTCGCCGTCGACGCCTATGACGGCGCCGTCACCGGCTACGTCGTCGACGAGGCCGAGCCGATCCTGCGCGCCTACCGGGCGCTCTACCCAGAGCTGTTCCGGCCGCTGGCCGAGGCGCCGGCCGGGCTGGTGGCCCACTTTCGCTACCCGGAGGACCTCTTCAACGTGCAGTCGCAGGTGTTCGCCACCTACCACATGCAGGACCCGCAGCTCTTCTACAATCGCGAGGACGCCTGGGCCGTCCCGGCGCTTGACGGCACGCGCCAGTCACCACAGCCGATGGCCGCCTACTATGTGGTGATGGACCTGACCGACGCGGCCGGCGCCGACCCGGAGTTCATGCTGATCCGCCCGTTCACGCCGCAGGGCAAGGGCAACATGGTCGCCTGGCTGGCCGGGCGCAGCGATGGCGCCGCCTACGGCACGCTGCGCCTGTACACCTTCCCCAAGGACCGGCTCCTGTTCGGCCCGCAACAGATCGACGCGCGCATCAATCAGGACCCGGAGATCAGCGCGCAACTGTCGCTCTGGAACCAGCGCGGCTCGCAAGTGGTGCGCGGCAACCTGCTGGTGGTGCCGGTGCGCGACACGCTCCTCTACGTCCAGCCGCTCTACCTGCAGGCCGAGAGCAGCCGCCTGCCCGAGTTGACCCGCGTCATCGTCGCCTCCAGCGAGCGGGTGGCGATGGCGCCCGACCTGGCCACGGCGCTGGCGCGGCTGACGCAGGTCGCACCCAGTAGCGCGCCGGCACCCAGCGGCACGGCGCCACCGGCCACCGGCCCGCCGGCCGCCGCACCCGACGCCGCCGAGGCCAGCCGGCTGGCCCAGCAGGCGCGCGAGCAGTTCCGCCAGGCGCAGGCGGCGCTGCAGCGCGGCGACTGGGCCGGCTACGGCGCGGCGCTGAAAGAGCTGGAGGCGACCCTCGATCGGCTGGCCGATGCGCCATGAGGTCGCGCCGGGGCCGGGACGCGTCTGGTAGACTCCCCTCACCGGCCCGACCAGCGATGTTCCTCCATCCAGCGCGGCAGCGGAGGTGGCCATGGCTCAGCGCACAGCCCAACCCACGGCACGGCCGAAGCTCACCCGCGAGCGAGCGATCGACCTGTTCATGGTGATGCTGGAGGACGATACCGAGGAGGCGCCCTGGATGGTGATGGGCGATCTGCAGTTCTGGTCGGCCAGCAGCTTCGCTCACAGTCTGCGCATCTATGCCCGCGAGCGCGGCCGGCCCTGGTACGTCGCCAGCATGATGCCGATCCTGTACCGCTGGCCGACGGCATCACGCAAGAAAGTGCTCGCGCCGGACGTGTTCGTCGCCTTCGTCGAGGACCACTCGCGCGAGAGCTTCGACACGACGAAGGGCAACGATTTCCCCCCTTTCGTGCTGGAGGTCGTGTCGCCGGCTAGCCGCACGCGCGACCGGCAGGACAAGCGCCAGGCGTACGACGTCCTCGGAGTGCGCGAGTACGCCCTGTTCACACCCCAGCGCAATGGCCCCGCGCTGCTAGGCGGCTACCGGCGCGACGCCCGCGGCCGCTTCGTGTCCTGGCCAACCGATGCCGATGGCCGCCTGTGGAGCGATGTCCTGGAGCTGTTCCTGGTCGTGCGTGGAGCGCTCCTGCAAGCACAGACGGCCGACGGCGAGTGGCTGCTCACCCCGGAGCAGACGGCCGCGGCTCGCCGTGAAGCCGACGACGCCCGCTGCGCCGCCGAGGCCGAGGTCGCGCACCTGCGCGCCGAGCTGGAGCGGGCACGCCGCCCGGATGCCCCAGCGACCTGATCGCCATCGGGACGTTGTGACAATGGGTCAGGACCGGTCGGCCTGCGACCACCGGCGGCACTGACCAGTCGCATGGCACGACCGTTGCCACGCGACCACGGCACGGAGGCGACCATGACGCGGTGCGCGCGACTCGTGATTCTCCTGCTGACGCTGACGCTGCTGCCGCCGACCGGCGCGGGCCCCGCGCCGGTCGGCGCGGCGACGGCGCGGGTGCGGGTCGCTGCCGGCGGGCCGTGGCTGGAGGTGGCCGGCGGGCAGCGCCTGTTCGTCTACGGCATCAACTACCAGGGGCCGGCCGACCAGGCCTGGCAGATGTGGGAGCCGGCCTGGTTCGACCGGCAGCGCATCGCCGCCGACCTGGACCGCATGCGCGCCGGCGGTTACACGGTGGCGCGCATCTTCGTCCAGGCGCCGCTGAGCGCCGACCTGGCCGCCAATCGCTTCGAGCGGCTTGACTGGGTGCTGGACCAGGCCGATGCGCGCGGGCTGCGGGTCATCCTGACACTGGCCGATGACGGTGAGAACCGAGTGCCGGTGCTGACGGCGCGCGCCGGCCAACTCGCCCGCCGCTACGCCGGCCGTGGGGTCATCCTGGCCTATGACCTGAAGAATGAGCCGCAGTTCGGCACTTTCGGCACCGCCCTCTACCCGGCCGGCCAGCCGGTGCCGCTGCTCGATCACGGGCTGGTGGCAAAGATCGGCGCGCGACTGACGCGCGCGGAGGCGCGCGCATGGCGAGCCAGCGCCGATGGCCGGGCGCTGACGCCAGCGCGCTTCTCCGATGACGACGCCTACGTCTGGGCCAACGCGGTGGCGGCCTTCCGGGCCTACCTCGACGCCGCCGCCGACTGGGCCAACGACCGGCCCGAGCGCAGCAGCGGCGACTTCGCCACTGCGCCGGAGGCGGCTCCCTGGCAGCCGTTCCTGGCGGCGCTCAGCGACACGATGCTGATCTGGCTGGCGCCGCAGGTGGAGGCGATCCGGGCGGCTGATCCCGGCGCGCTGGTGACGACGGGCTACAACAACGTCGTACTGGCGGTGCAGCCGGCCAACACGCGCTTGCAGGTGCAGTCGTTCCACCGCTTCCCAACGCCCGGTGGCGGGCAGTGGCGGGGCGTCTTCGCCGCGCTGGCCAGCGTGCAGCGTGCCTTCCCGAGCGCGCCGCTGCTGCTGGAGGAGTTCGGCTACTCGAACCAGACGCGCGCCGGTCAGCACGTCGACGAGGACCAGACGGCGGCGCACGAGACGGCGGTTTGGCTGGAGTTGGCGCGGCGCGGCTACACTGGCGGTCTGAAGTGGATGCTCTACGACTTCGACCAGGGGGCGAATCCGTACGAGAACGCCTTCGGGGCGCTGCGCGGCGACGGCTCGCCCAAGCCGGCCTTCCTGGCGGCCCGGGCGCTGGCGGCGGCCGGCGGCTGGCGCGTCAGCAGCCTCGACCTGACCAGCAGCAGCGCCGACCTGGCCTTCGTCGCGCGCGGGCCGAGCCTGCTGGTGACGGCCGGGCCGCAGCGCCTGCCGGAGATGAGCGTCGCCACCGAGACGAGCGCGCTGCTGGTCGTCACCCGCACCGGCAGCCGCCTGACATTGACCGCCACCCGCCCAGCCGAGGTGCGGCTCGACACCGCCGCGCTGTTGGGCGCGCCGCCGAGCCGGGTGCGCCCCGAGGACGCCGGCGGCACTCCCCGCGTCGAGGGCGACCGGCTAGTGCTAGCGCTGGGCGGCAGCGCGCCGGTGACGCTGCGCGTCATCGTCGAGCGGCCGACCGGTCGCGTCGCACCACTGGCCGTGCCGGCTGGACAGGGCCAGTACTTCAACGAAACTGGACATAATCTTCTGTTCGGATTCAAGAGCTACTGGGAGCGCAATGGCGGACTGGCCATCTATGGCTACCCGCTGACGGAGGAGTTCAAAGAGATCAACCCAGCCGACGGCAAGGAGTACACCGTCCAATACTTCGAGCGCGCCCGCTTCGAGTATCACCCCGAGCACAAAGGCACGCCGCACGAGACGCAGCTCGGCCTGCTCGGCCGCCAGGTGACGGCCGGCCGCGAGGAGGAGCCGCCCTTCCGCCGCCTGCGCGACTTGCCCGACACACCGGAGCGTCGCTTCTTCGCCGCTACCAGCCACACGCTCTTCGGTGGCTTCCGCCTCTACTGGGAGCGCTACGGCGGGCTGGCCCAGTTCGGTTATCCCATCTCCGAGGAGTTCCGCGAGGTCAACCCGGCTGACGGCAAGGCATACACCGTCCAGTACTTCGAGCGCGCCCGCTTCGAGTACCATCCCGAGCACAAGGGCACGCCCTACGAAGTCGAACTGGGCCTGCTCGGCTGGCAGACGGTGATGGGGGCATGATGCCTGATGACCGATGACGCCGTCGGCTATCTCACGACCAGTGGGCGGGTGACCGGCCGGCCCCACACGGTCGAGATCTGGTTCGCCCGCTACGGCGACACGCTCTATCTGCTGGCGGGCGACCGCGACCGCGCCGACTGGGTGCGCAACCTGCGGCGGGCGCCGGCGGTGATCGTTCGCCTCGGCGGAACCGTCTACGCCGGCCGGGGGCGGCTGGTCGCCGACCCGGCCGAAGATCGGCTGGCTCGCGACCTGGTGTTCGGCAAGTACCAACCCGGCTATGGCGGCGACCTGTCGTCCTGGCGCGAGACGGCGCTGCCGGTGGCGGTCGATCTCGACCGGCCAGCCTCCGCGGCGATGGGCTGACGACGCGAGCCGCGCGAACCGCAGAGCACGGTCCGCCAGCGACACCGAGCGGGCTACAATGGCGCCCGCAACACGCCAATGGCGGCTGGCTCGTCCGCTCGCGCCGCCGGCCGCGCGCCCACCGCCGCCGCGCCAGGAGCCACGACGTGACGCCCCGCATCCGCGCCGCTACCGCCGCCGACTGGCCCGCTATCTGGCCAATCTTCCACGCCGTCATCGCCGCCGGCGACACCTACACCTTCGACCCGGCCATGGCGGAGGTCGACGCCTACACCGCCTGGTTCGGCTCACCGGCCCAGCCGTTCATCGCCATCGACGGCGACCGCGTCGTCGGCACGTTCATCATCAAGCCGAACCAGCCGGGGCCAGGGGCGCACGTCGCCAACGCCGCCTTCATGGTCGACTCGGCGGCGCGCGGGCGCGGTGTCGGCCAGGCGATGGGCGAGGCGGCGCTGGCCGCGGCAGCGCGCCAGGGCTACACGGCGATGCAGTTCAACGCCGTCGTCAGCACGAATGCGAGCGCGGTCCGGCTCTGGCAGCGGCTCGGCTTCACCATCGTCGGCCGCGTGCCACGCGCCTTCCGGCACCGCGACCTGGGCGAGGTCGATCTGCTGATCATGCACCGTTTCCTCGAACCACCAGCAGCCGGCTGACCCTGGCGCGCGCCGCCTCGCTCACTGGCCCACTCGCTCACTGGCCCACTTCTCATACACCAGCGCCGCCGTCGCCACATCCTCGACCGCCTGGCCGAGCGACTTGAACAGCGTGATCTCGTCGTCCGACCGGCGACCGGCGGTCGTGCCGACGATCACCTCACCCAGCTCGGCGGCAATGGCTGGGGCGGCGCGCACGTCACCCGACTCGGCCAGCGCCGCCGCGCGCGCGTCGACGAACAGCGTCGAGCGGCGCAGCACCTCGTCGTCCAGCTCGCGCCAGTCGGGCCGTGGCGCGCCGACGGCGTTGATGTGTGCCCCCGGCGCCAGCCACGTGCCGGTCAGCACCGGCGTGGTCGAGGTCGTCGCCGTTACGACCACATCGGCGCCGCGTACCGCCGCCTCGGCCGAGGGCGCCGCCACGATGCCGTGCTCGCGGGCAAAGGCGGTGGCGCGGCGCGGACTCCACACCCGCACCGCGTCGAAGTGGCGCACCAGCCGCAGCGCCGCCAGGTGGCTGTGCGCCTGCACGCCCGCGCCCAGCAGCGCCAGCACCCGTGCGCCGCGGCGCGCCAGATGGTCGGTCGCTACCGCCGACACGGCCGCCGTGCGCACCTCGGTGATCAGCCGACCGTCCATGCTCACCAGCGGCGCGCCCGTCGCCGGGTCGAACAGCACGATCGCGGCGTGATGCGTCGGCACGTCCCGGTTGGCCGGGTAGAGCGTCACCAGCTTGACGCCCAGCGCACCGGCATAGGCCGGCATGACGAACAGGTAGCCGCCGTGGTCGGCCACCGGCACGACCGACCGCACCGGCTGCGCCACCCGGCCGGCGGACAGGTCGGCCAGCGCCCGCGCCATGACCGGGATCACCTCGTCGACGCGCAGCAGACGCGCCACCGCCGCCTCGTCCAGGTCCAGGTGCATCGCAGTCGCCCGTGGGTAGGGGCGCTTCGCGAAGCGCCCGTATGGTCGGTGGACCAGTGGATGGTCGCGCCTGATGGTAGGCGACATCGTCCACTCCGTCCACCTGACTACTGGTGCGCGCCGGGTCCAGGGGGCAGGCAGCGGCCGGCGCGCCCTTGGGGAAACCGCTGAGCTTCGGCTTTCGCCGGCATGACGGCAGTGACGGACGTGACGATCGCCCAGGGCTCCCAGCCTCACTGAGGACCGACGATCAGGCAGCGACGAGAGCCACCCTGACGGACCTGCCGTCTCTCTTGTTGACGACAGTTGACTCACATCTATTGCCAGCCGGCGCTGGATCATCTATCGTGGCGAGGTTACACGAGCGCAGCCGATGGGACTACCCGACGACCGTCGGTGTCCGACCCTCGGGCTACCCTGCCTGGCCAGGGTTACCGCTCGGTGACGACAGCACCGCAGAAAGGAGGCTGGGTGAGGCCGGACGAGCCGGCGGCCGCCGCGTGGTCGGGTTCGCCGAGACGGGCGACCACCGCGGGTGCGGTCCGATGGCGGGTGGGTGGGTCGCGTCGTGACCAGGGGCGACGACGGCCGGACGGCAGACCATCGGGTCTGCCCTGGGGATGAGACCCCGAGGAAGGGGAGGAGGACCACAACGATGGCAGAGGACCGACAGTCCCGGATCGAGCGCCTGGGCCTGAACCGCCGATCGCTGCTGCGCGCGGCCGGGCTGGCCGGCGCGGCCGCGCTGGCCACCACCGGCGTCGCCGGCGCACAGGCCAACCGCGATTACGGCCCCGATGCGCCGCCAGTGCACTATCCGGACCCGGACATCATCTCGCTCGACCCGCGCTTCAAGAACCAGGGCAACTCCGCCATTCAGCGCCTGTTCAACGGCGGGTTGTGGTTTGAAGGCCCGGCCTGGAATGGCCAGGGCCGCTTCTTTCTGTGGAGCGACATCCCCAACAACATCCAGTTGCGCCGGCTGGAGGACGACGGCCACGTCTCCGTCTTCCGCAATCCGTCCGGCAACAGCAACGGCAACACCTATGACTGGCAAGGCCGCCAGATCTCGATGCAGCACGGCAACCGTCGCGTCGTCCGCTTCGAGCACGATGGCTCGACGACGGTGCTGGCCGACACCTTCGAGGGCAAGCCGTTCAACTCACCCAACGACGCCGTCGTCCATCCGAATGGCGCGATCTACTTCACCGATCCGCCCTATGGCACCGCCGCCGTCGGCCAGTACGAGGGCAACTTCGGCGAACTCTACCATCCGAACTCCGTCTACCGCATCGACCCCTCCGGCCGCATCGACCGCGCGACCGATGAGCTGAAGGCGCCCAACGGCCTGTGCTTCTCGCATGACTACAAGAAGCTGTACATCGTCGACACTGGCGCCGGCGCGGGCGACATCCGCGTCTTCGACCTCCTCGATGATGGCCGTCTCGCCAACAATCGCCAGTTCACCAACATGGTCATCGATGGTACCAAGGTCGGGCCGGACGCGGTGCGCGCCGATGTCGACGGCAACATCTGGGCCTCGGCCGGCTGGATCGGCTACCCGTTCGACGGCGTCCACTGCTTCACACCGGAGGGCCAGCGCATCGGCCAGATTCGCCTGCCCGAGACGACCTCGAACCTCGTCTTCGGCGGCCCGAAGCGCAACCGGCTGATGATGACGGCCAGCCAGTCGATCTACGCCGTCTACGTCAACACGCGCGGGGCACACATCACATAGTAGCCAGTCGTCAGTGACCAGTAGGGAAGGGGTAGCCTACGTGGCTACCCCTTCCCCATGTTCAGCGCCTGCCAGTCAGCGCAGCCGAGTGACGCCGCCCCCCACCAGTGCTACAGTAGACGACGCCGGGGGCCGCCGACCGGCGCCAGCGGCGAACTGGCTACTGGCTACTGGCTACTGGCTACTGGAGGCTCCGATGGGCCGCGTGCTGGTCACGTCGAAGAATGTGCTGCTGGTGCAGGACGAGTATGCCGACCGGCTGCGCGCCGCCGGGCTGGATCTCGTGCTGTCGCCCAAGCTGGGCACGCCGCACAGCGAGGACGATCTGCTGGCGCTGCTGCCCGGCTGCGTCGCCGCGGTCGCTATGCCCGACCGCTACACGGCGCGGGTGCTGGAGGCGGCTGCCCCGGCGCTCAAGATCATCGCCCGCGTCGGTGTGGGCGTCGACTCGATCGACCTGGCCGCCGCCAGCCGGCTTGGCGTGTGGGCCTGTGTCGCGCCCGGCAACCACCGCGCCGTGGCCGACTACGCCTTGCTGCTGGTCCTGGCGCTGGCCCGCGACTACGTGCGCATCGTCAACCAGACGCGCGCCGGCGCCTGGGAGCGCGTCTCCGGCCTGGAGCTGGCCGGCGCGACGCTGGCGGTCATCGGCACCGGCCGCATCGGGCGCGAGGTAACGGCACGAGCGCAAGGCTTCGGCATGCGCGTCGTCGCCCACGATGTCTACGAGGATGCCGCCTGGGCGGCCGGCGTCGGCGTCAGCTACCTGCCGCTGGCTGACGCGCTGGCCCAGGCTGATGTCATCACCTTGCACGCGCCGCTGCTGCCGGAGACGCGGCACATGATCAACGCCGCCAGCCTGGCCGGCTGCAAGCGCGGTGTGCTGATCGTCAACACCGCCCGCGGCCCGCTCATACACGAGCCGGATCTGGCGGCCGCGCTCGACAGCGGCCAGGTCGGCGGCGCGGCGCTGGACGTCTTCGACCGGGAGCCGCCGGTCGACCGCACCCTGATCGACCACCCGAGAGTGCTGGCCAGCTCGCACTGCGCGTCAGAGACGCTGGCCGCCAACCGGCTGCTGGTGTCCGTCGCGCTCGATGAGGTGTTGCGCGTCGCTCGCGGCGAGCGGCCGCTGCACGCCCAGAACGAGCCCGCCGGGTGACGCCCCGCTTCACCCCGACCAGCGCGCGATGATCTACGTCGACGCCGATGCCTGCCCAGTCAAGGACCAGATCTACCGCGCCGCCGCCCGCTACCGGTTGCCGGTGACGCTGGTCGCCAACGGACTCATGCGCGTGCCTGACGGTGTGGCGCTGATGCGCGTCGGCGGCGACCCGAATGCCGCCGACGACTGGATCGCCGAGCATGCCAGCGCGGGCGACGTCGTGTTGACCGCCGACATCCCGCTGGCGGCGCGGGTGCTGGAGGCCGGCGCGCGCTGCCTCGACTTCCGCGGCGGCGAGTTCTCGCTCGACAGCATCGGCGACGCGCTGGCCGCCCGCGACCTCCACCGCTACTTGCGCGACCTGGGCGAGCTGTCCGGCGGCCCGGCCGCCTTCTCGGCCCGCGATCGCGGCCGCTTCGCCTCCAAGCTGGACGCCGTCCTCAGCCGCGTCGCCCGCGAGGCGCGCTGAGCCGGCCGCCGGGCCGCGCACCGCCGCGGGCCATCCCGGCCCGATGATGCCGGCCACGGTCGCCCACGGGCCTGGTCACTCGTCGCAGAATCTGGGACAATCGTTCGGCTGTGGCTGACACCGGCAGACCCCGTGGACCGTATCGACCGCGATCGGCGCGCCACGCCACTGGCCATCACCACCCGGCATGTGGGTGGACTGCGTCCGCCGCCGCGCACCCCCACCCGGCGTCTCGCCCGATGCCGTGCCACTCGCCGACCAGTCGCACCATGCCGGAAGGGGAGTGAGCGATGGACAGGGACCTCCTCGACCGGCGGCTGATTGACGGTCCGCTCTTCTACCGCTGGAGCGCCGACTCGCAGAAGCTCTACTACTGGCTGCGACGGCACGTCTGCCGCGGCGAGGCCGATGCGCCGGCCGAGGCGCTGGCCTGGCACACCCAGGGCTACTTGCCGGTCTACGCTACCGCCGAGGTGCTGATGGCGCGGGCGACGCCGGTGAGCAAGAACACGCTGACGAAGCTCGTCGACGACCTGCGCGCGCTCGACGTCGTGCGCACGCCGCGGCAGGCGCGTGGCTACCTGTTCCTGCTAGGGGAGTGGCTGCGCCGGCCCAGCCCGCAGCTCGGCCGCCCGCTCTACTTCGAGACCTTCTATCTCGATCAGCACCTGCCGCCCGCCGCGGCGCCGGCCACCGACGCGCCACCGAGCGACTGATCTCACCTCCACTCTCGCCTCGATGCCGTGGGCGGGGCAGCTGGCGGCAGACGCCGGCCGACCCCGCTCCCTCCGGGCGAGGTTCAGCGTGAGGGCGTTACCCGGCGCACGCCAGCGGCGCTCCTCGTCCCCGTCACACCCGACCACCTCAGGCGCCAGGCGGCGGCGCACTGGCGACCGTTGCGCTCTCGCAATCCCCAGTGTCGCGGCCGGCGCTGCCCCACGCCATCCCCTCACCTGGCACTGGGCCAGGAACCTTGTCGTTGCCAATTCGCAACAGATGGCCATGGCTGATGCGCGCGTCTGTGCTGATGTTGCACTGCGACCACGGGGCGGGTTGGTGCGTCATGGTGGTGTGTGCTACGATGACATAGAGGCCGGTGTGCGTAGATCGGGTGATGGCGGATGCGGGAGCGGGACCGAACGGACGGCACAGCCCTGGTGGTCGGCCAGATCGCGGCTGATCCCGACGCGACGCCCGCCAGCGCGGGCTTCCGCGGCTACAATCCGATCCGCTACACGCCCTGCCCGGACGAGTTCTTCGACCACCAGCTGGCCGACATGGACGACGACGAGCTGCGGGTGACGCTCTACGCCTTCCGCCGCACCTTCGGCTTCAAGAAGACCGGCGATGTCATCTCCATCAGCCAGTTCCTGCATGGCATCACCACCCGCGACGGCCGCCAGTTGGAC
Source organism: Chloroflexota bacterium (assembly GCA_020849725.1). Next base: position 11,528 of record JADLAZ010000075.1, on the reverse strand, counting down.
CGCGGTTGCGGGCTGAAGACGCCGCGTCAGGTGCTGGCCGGGCTGGCCAAGGCTGAAGCCCGCCGCACGCTGCTGAGCGCCTTCTGCTGTCGCGCCTGCGGCCGCCCGGTGCCGCCCGAGGCGCTGGAGCAGGAGGAGCGCCGCCAGCGGCTCGTCAACGGAGAGCAGCGCTGCTACTCCGTGCGCGTCGTGCCCCGGCTCTGCCCGCACTGCGGCGTCCGGCTGCGCGGCTTCGAGGAGAAGCGCTACTCGCTCAATGTCCTCGACGACGCGGCGGCCGCACCTGGTCAGCCGGTGTCACCCCCCTCTGTCCCCACGACAGACCCCCCAGCCGCCCCTCACCCCTCTTTCGCGCCGACAGACCCCCTCTATCGCTCCGGCAGCGGGGGATCTACCGTGCCCACAGACACAAGATCCAGATCACAACAGACAGCCGAACAGGTGTTGTCAGATGAACATCGAGATGATGCTCTGAAAACAACGACCGGCAGTGCGGCACTCGCGCCGGTCTTTCTGCCGCCGGGCAGCCGGCTGCCCAGCCCGCAACTCTGGGCGGCGGCGGTGGCACAGGCGACTGACGCACTCGACCGCGCCGATCGTGACGGCTGGGTGCGCGCCGCCGCCCTGCTGGCCGCTGACCCACCGGCCGCGGACGCGCCGGGCCTGACGCTGGTGCTGGGGGTTCCGACCGAGCATGCCCGCCGCCGCTGCGCCACCCGCGCTGGCACGCCACTGGCGGCCGCGCTGGCCCTGCTGCTCAACCGCCCGGTGACGCTGCGCCCGGTCGTCACCAGCCAGTGGCTGGCCGCTGCGCCCGGGCGGGCGTAGATCGCCTGGGACGCCGCTGGCCGGGTGGTGATGGCTACGCGGTCGCTTGCCTGGCCGCCACGCGCGGGCGTATCATCCAGCCAGCCGGCTCGGCCGCCGCGTCGCCGTCCGTCATCAGCCGGCCAGGAGTCTTGCCGCATGAGCATGCGCGCCGCGCGCTTCCGCGTCCTCAGCGTCATCCCCAAGGGGCAGACCCAGAACCGTGCCCTGCCGACGATGGTGCCGACCAGCGTCACCACCACGTTCACCACTGGCGTCGTCATGACCGGCGTCGAGATCGAAGGGCTGGGCTGCGAGTTCATCACGCCGAATGTCGGCCGCGTCGTCTACGGCGACCAGGAGTACATCGTCAACTTGCAGCCCATTCGGTAGAAGGCCGAGGAGGCGAAGGAGGGCCGGAGATTGGCGCTCACCCCCTCTCCCAGGGCGGTGGGAGAGGGGGTGAAATCCTCCCCGCCGTTCCTCCTGTCCGCCCTGACCCCTCCTTGGAGACGGCATGAGCACGGCTGACGCGATCGTCATCGGTGCGGGTGTGATGGGGGCGAGCATCGCCTTTCACCTGGCGCGGGCCGGGCTGCGGGCGGTGACGGTGCTGGAGCAGGGCGCGATCGCTGGCGCCAGCACCGGCCGCAGCGGCGCGCTGGTGCGGATGCACTACACCAACGCGCCGGAGACGCGGCTAGCGCTGGCCTCGCTGGCCTACTTCCACCACTGGGGCGACGTGGTCGGCGGGTGGGACGCCGACTGTGGCTTCCAGCGCACCGGCTTCGCCATGCTCGTCGGGCCGGCCAACGCCGACCGGCTGCGGCGCACGGTCGCCATGCACCAGGCGCTCGGCGTGAGCACGCGGGTGGCGTCCCCGGACGAGCTGCGCGACCTCCAACCGGGCATCGCCGCCGACGGTGTGGCGCTGGCCGCCTACGAGCCGGGCAGCGGCTACGCCGATCCGGTGGCGACGACGCGCGCCTTCCTGGCCGCCGCCGGGGCGCGTGGCGCGACGGTGCGCGAGCGCACGCCCGTCACCGCCATCCGCGTCGCCGGCGGGCACGTCGTGGGGGTCGACACGCCGGCCGGGCCGGTGGATGCGCCGGTCGTCGTCTGCGCCGCCGGCTGCTGGAGCGACCGCGTCGCGGCGCTGGCCGGCGTGGCGCTACCGATCGAGCCGGTGCGGTCGCAGTGGGCGCTCTTCCGGCGGCCGGCCGCACTCGCCCGTGGTCACCTCGTTCTGATCGACCTGGCCAGCGGCCTCTACACCCGGCCGCACGCCGACGATCTGACGCTCGGCGGTGTCGGTCTGGCCGACACGTCGCGCGCCGATCCGGGCCGCTACCGCGAGGAGAACGACCCGGACTTCCCGGCGCGGGTGATGGCGCACCTCGGGCGGCGGCTGCCGGCCATGGCTGGCCAGCCCTACGTGCGCGGCACGGCCGGTCTGTACGACATGTCGCCGGACACGCGCGCGATCGTCGGGCCGGCGCCGGGTGTCGCCGGCTTCTACCTGGCGGCCGGCCTGTCCGGCACCGGCTTCAAGAAGAGTCCGGCCTTCGGGCTGGGCCTGGCCGAGATGATCGTCGACGGCCGGGCGCGCTCGGTCGACCTGCATCCCTTCCGCTACGAGCGCTTCGCCGATGGCGATGCCGACTGGGGCGAGGAGTACGCGCTGCCGGTCGCATGGGGCCACCGCTTCTGAGCCGGCAGCCGTGAGGGCGCCAGATTCATCCCAGATTTCGGGACGACCCGAGGGGTACGAACGGGTCGTCCCGGCCGGTGGCGGCGGTTGGGGTGGTGGGTTGTCGGGCCGCGATGGCGGCGGCCGCGATAGCCACGGCCCGCTGGCGCCCGGCTCAGGTTGGATCTGGCACCGTGTAGTAGAGCAACGCGCCGACGCCGCCGGCTGCCCGCAGTTGGTCGGCTGCCGCGCCGTAGACGAAGCTGAGCGCGCTGCTCGAGCGCACCGCCTTGACGAACAGACTGTCGGCCGTCTCGGTCGGGATCGGGTAGGGCAGCACCAGCGTCCGGACCGCCTGCAGGTCGAGCGCCCGCTCCACGGCGGCGGCCCCGACCGCGCCGCGCGCGCCGCGCCCGGCCTGGTCCAGCACCTGCGCCACCAGATCGAGGTCGGCCTGGCGCTCGATCTCCTCGGCCAGGTCGCGCGTCACCTGGGCGATCTGCTGGGCCGGGCTGTCGAACGCCAGCGGCACGACGCCGACGACCAGATCGGCGACGCGCGGGTGCAGCAGCCGCCGCACGGCGTGCGCGTAGCGCGCGTTGCCGCCGAAGACGAGCCGCTCGATGCCGGCATGGTCGAGCACGTAGCGATCGATCTCAGTGGCGACCTGACGCAGGAAGCGCCGGTCGAGCTCGTCCTGGCGCTGGGCGTAGTTGGCCTCGTGGCCGCTCTTGCGCTCGGCCCGGATGCCCGATTGGTCCTCCTGCACCAGCAGGTCGTCGGTGGCGCGGCCGAGGAAGACGCTGGTGTAGCGCACCTGGTCCTGGGCGAACAGGACGACATCGTACTCCTGGTACTCGTCGGCCGCCCACAGCAGGTGCTTGATCTGGGCCAGGCCGTAGTAGCCCCGGCTGGGCAGCGTCACCGGCAGGTGATAGTCGAGCAGGCCGGCGTCGGTGGCGAACAGCGCCAGCGTCTTGCCGGCCGGGCGGTAGGCGTCGGCCAGGTAGGCCTCGACCCGGTCACGGGCCGCGGTCCAGCGCGCCCAGCGCGCGGAGCGGTCGGCCGGTCCGGTCTGCTGCTCGATCTCCGCCAGGGCGTTGCGGGCGTCGATGCGCCAGGCCGGCATGGCCGCCTGGTTGGCGGGGTTGGCGGGATCGACGGCCAGGTAGAGCGTCAGGACATCGCCATCGAGGTAGTCGCCCTCCTGGATGTAGCTGACAAACCGGGCCAGCACGTCGGCCATCGTCTCTTGCACGTGATGTCTCCTAGCGCTGTTCGTTAGCGCGGTCCGTTAGCGTTGTACTTTCGAGGAGCCGGCGGCGAGGTAGCGCTCGACCTCGTCCGGCGCGATCGTCAGGAAGTCGCCGGGCATGGTGTGCTTGATCGCCGCCAGCGCGTCGCCCAGCGCGATGGCCCGCTCCAGGTCGCCGTCGAGCCAGCCGGAGAGGAAGCCGCCGGCGTAGGCGTCGCCGGCCCCGAGCGGGTCGACCGGCGTGAAGTGCGTCGGAGCCGACTCGTAGGGGCGATCGGCCAGCACCAGGCTGCGGCGGTCGGTGGCGCTGCCGCGCAGGCCGGTGCAGACGATGCCGGCGTCGAAGCGCTCGCGGGCGGCGGCGGCGATCTCGGCTGGCTCGCCGCTGAAGCCGAAGATCGTCCGCAGGTCGTCGAGCGAGCTGAACAGCACGTCGATGCCGTGCAGCAGCGGCTCCAGCGCGGCCCGCGCCTCGGCCGGCGACCAGAGGCGGGCGCGGTAGTTGACATCGAAGGTGACCCGGCCGCCGGTGGCGCGGGCGGCGGCCATGGCGGCGGCGGTGTGGGCGCGGGCGTTGGCGCTGAGCGCCGGCGTGATGCCGGTCGTGTGCAGCACGCGCGTCTGGGCGGCCAGCGCCGGCCAGTCGATGGCGTCGGGCGGCAGCAGCGCGATGGCGGTGTCCTGCCGGTCGTAGAGGATGGTCGGCGGGCGCGGTGGCGCGCCCATCTCCAGGAAGTAGACGCCGCACTTGCCGACTGCCGGCCAGACGACGTGGCTGGTGTCGACGCCGTGCAGGCGGGCCTGGTTGGTGATGAAGCGGCCGAGTGGGTTGTCCGGCAGCGCCGACACCCAGGCGGCCGGTCGCCCCAGCCGGCTGAGGGTGACGACGGTGTTGAGCTCGGCCCCACCGGGCGCCATGTCGAGCGAGTGCGCCAGCTCCAGGCGCTGGTAGTCGGGCGGTGTCAGGCGCACCATCGCCTCACCGAAGGAGATGACATCGTAGCGGCGCGCCTCGCGGGTCGGGTAGCGAACGGACGGCATGTGGCGATTCCCCCTCACGCTCGTGGCCATTCTAGCGGGCCGGGGCCGGGAGGGCCAGGAGGCGAAGGCGGCAACGGGGGCGGCGGATGCCTGCCAGTCGGCTACACTGGTGCGGCGACCGGGCGCGATCGGTGGAGGGAGAGGCATGATCAGGAGCCAACTGACACGGCGGACGATGCTGGCGGCGCTGGGCAGCCTGCTGGCGGCGTGTGCGACCCTCACGCCCGGCCCCAGCCCGACCGTGCCGGCCACGAGTACGCTGCCGCCATTGCCGACCGCATCCCCGCCAGCGCCGCTGGTGCCCACGCCGGCGACCCAGCCGACGGCCACCGTCACGCCCACGCCACCCCCGACCGCGGCGCCGACCACCTCCCCGACCGTCCCCCCGGCCAGCCCCACGCCAGCGCTCACGGCGACCCACCTGCCGAGCATCGCCCCACTGGCGGTGCCCTCGCTCCCGCCGGTCAGCCACCAACCGCCATCCCCCGGCCTCACCGACTACACGCACCCAACCCAGGGCTGGCGCGTGCGCTATCCGGCCGACCTGCTCCACGTCGAGTCGCTCGGCCCGGACCTGACCGTCTTCATCAGCCAGGACCGGGCCACGGTCGCGGCCGTCGACAGCTACCGCGCGGACGGCGACGAGTTCGGCAACACCGGCGAGGACCTGCGCAACCGGGCGCGCGATGCGCTGGCCCGCCTCTACGGCCGGCCAGTTGACGAGCGCGACATCCTGGCCCAGCCGCCGGCGCCGTGGGCGACCGGCATCGCCTTCACCACTGCGCTCGGCTCGCGCGGCGAGGCCGTCTACCGCCAGCCGGACCGGCGCATCGGCGACTTCCGCGTCCAGGGCTTCCTGCTCGGCTACAAGGCGGCCACGGAGGCGACCATGCGCCCGCTGCTGGTGGCAATGCGCGCCTCGCTCACACCGCCGGCCTAGGGCCACGGCGCGCCGGGAGCAGGGGCAGCGCGGACCGCTGTGGGCCTCGCCATCGCCCCACGGCGGCGGGCCAAGCGGCGCCTCCGGCCGCCTCTCCCTCATGCTGAGCGAGATCTCCTCATCACTCACCGTCCCCAGTCCCGCGCAGCGCGTCCAGCACCGCCGTCAGGTCCGGCGGCAGCGGGCTGTCGAACGCTCGCCACGCGCCACTGTCGGGCAGGCGGAAGGCGAGCCGGGCGGCGTGCAGGAACTGCCGTGGCACGGCCACCCGGCGCAGCGGGCGGTTGGCGCCGGGTGGGAGCACCAGCGCGCCACCATGCCCATACACTGCGTCCCCGACGACCGGGTGCCCCAGCGCCGCCAGGTGGACGCGGATCTGATGGGTGCGGCCGGTGGCGATGCGCGCGCGCACGAGCGCATGGCCGGGCAGTCGCTCCAGCACCGCCACTTCGGTGCGGGCCGGCCGGCCGCCGGACACGACCGCCATCCGCTGGCGCCGGCGCGGGTCGCGGCCGATGGGCGCGTCGACCGTCGCTGTGTCGGGCGGATGGCCGACCACCAGCGCGACATATTCCTTGAGTACCTCACGGGCCGCGAACTGCGCTACCAGGGCCTGGCGCGCGGCATCGGTCCTGGCGACGACGAGCAGGCCGGAGGTGTCTTTGTCCAGCCGGTGGACGATGCCCGGTCGCTGGCTGCCGTTCATCGCCACCTCCGGCGCATGGGCCAGGATGGCGTTGGCCAGCGTGCCGTCCGGGTGCCCCGGCGCCGGGTGAACGACCAGCCCGGCCGGCTTGTCGATCACCAGCACCGCCGCGTCCTCGTAGACGACCGCCAGCGGCAACGGCTGCGGCCGCAGCGTCGTCGGGACCGGCGGCGGCACGCGCACCGCCACCTGATCGCCAGCGCGCAGCTTGTGGCCGGCTTTGGCCGACGCGCCGTTGACGGTCACCAGGCCGCGCTCGATCAGACGCTGGACATGGGCGCGCGTCAGATCGCCCAGCGCCGCCACGACCGCCTGGTCGAGCCGGCCGCCGGCGGTCGTCGGCGCCACCGTGAAGGCGTGATCCGGCGGCGCGCTCACGCGGCGCTAGTGGCGGCGGGCCGCCGGCCGCGGCGGGTGGCGCTCGACCTCGGCCTGGCAGGTGATGCACAGCGCCGCGTGCGGCAACGCCTCCAGCCGCTCCATGCCGATCGGCCGGCCGCAGCGGGCGCAGGCGCCGTACGTGCCGGCGTCGATGCGCGCCAGCGCCTCCTCGACCGCGTGCAGCAAGCGCATCTCGTTGCGCTCCAGTGTCAGCGCCCGCTCCTGCTCGTAGACATCGGTGCCGACGTCGGCCGGGTCATTGCCGGCGCCGCCACCTTCCTCATCCTCTGACGCCGCCAACTGCTCGACCTCACTTTCCAGGGCGCGGATCGAGCGCGTCAGCCGCGCCTGCTCGGCGTGGAGTTGCTCGCGAAACAGCGCCAGGTCCGCGGAGTCAAGCATGGGTCTCTCCTTGCTATCGCGTGCGCCTCCCGAGCCGCGTCGACACTGACCGCCGCCTCGGTCGCTCTCCGTCATGATAGTACCAGAATCGCCACCCAGCCCAGCCCCCACCGCCTGGTTACGCTGCGTTAACTGACTGCTGACGCTCCCGTTACGCCCGCCGGGAATGATTCAGCCAGGCTTCGCCACGCGCCGCCGGTGGGGGAACTGCCGGGCGCGCGGGGGCGTACAATCGCTTGGGATGCGCCGGTCAGCCGTGGCTGGCCGGCGGGATGGACGAGGAGGCGAGGACCATGGCGAAGCGACCCACGCGCGCGGCCTGGCTGGGACTACTGATCGCGGGACTGCTGCCGCTCACCGCCTGCGGCCTGCCGGCCGCCGCCCAAGCTCCGGCGACGGGCCAGACGACGACCGTCCAGCGCGGCACGGTCGAGGCGACGATCAACGCCTCCGGCGCGGTGAAGGCGGCTGGCGACCTGAGCCTCGCGCTCGACAGCGGCAGCCTGATCCGCGAGGTGCTGGTCAAGACGGGCGATCGCGTCACCGCCGGCCAGCCGCTGCTGAAGGCCGACCCGGCCGACCTGCAGCTGGCCCTGCAACAGGCCGAAGCCAACCTCGCCAGCGCCCAGGCCAAGTTCGAGCAGACGAAGGCCGGCGCCACCGACAAGGAACTCAAGCAAGCCGAAGCCGCTGTCGCCGCCTCGGAGGCCAGCTACCAGCAGACCGTGCAGGGCACGACCACACCCCAGGATATCGCCAACGCCCAGGCCGCCTTGCGCAGCGCCGAGGCCAGGCTGGCGGCGACCGTCGCCGGCACGACCACGCCGCAGGACCTGGCCAGCGCCGAGGCGTCGCTGCGCAGCGCCGAGGCCAAGCTGGCGGCGACCGTCGCTGGCACGACCACGCCGCAGGACCTGGCCAGCGCCGAGGCGTCGCTGCGCAGCGCCGAGGCCAAGCTGGCCGAAGTGCGCGCCGGGCCGAAGCCGGCCGACCTCGACGCCGCTGTCCAGCAACTCAGCCAGGCCCGGGACAGCCGCGCCAAGCAGGAGAGCCAGCTCGCGCTGTCCAAGGAGCAGGCCCGCATCGCCGTCGAAGCGGCCGCCAACGACCTGCGCACCGCGCAGTCCCGCTACGGCGCAGCCAAACTGATGTGGGACGCCGCCGACCGCACCGGCAAGGACCCGGCCATCGAGAGCTGCCCGGACGCGAACCGGCGCTGCAACAACCTCACCGATGCCAAGCGCCGCCAGTACAAGAGCGACTTCGAGGCGGCCGAGCGGGCGATGACCAACGCCGAGCAGGCACTGGAGCAGAAGCAGCTCGCCTACGAGGACGCCAAGAAGCAGGAGATCATCGGCCTGCAGACGGCGGCGAGCCAGGTCCAGGCGGCGGCAGCCAACCTGGACACGGTCAAGGCCGGGCCGAGCGCCGCCGAGCTGGCCACGGCTGAGGCCACCGCCGAGCAGGCCCGCGCCAGCCTGGAGAAGCTGCGGGCGCCGGCCAAGGAGGCCGACATCATCCAGGCCCAGGCCGCCGTCGAGCAGGCCCGCGCCAGTCTCGACAAGCTGCGCGCGCCGGCCAAGGCCGCCGACATCACCCAGGCCCAGGCTGCCGTCGAGCAGGCGCGGGCCAGCCTGGAGAAGCTCCAGCGCCCGGCCGATCCAGGCGACGTCACCCAGGCCCAGGCCAGCCTCGCTAGTTCCCAGGCCGCGCTCAGCGATCTCAAGGCCGGGGCGAAGGCCGCCGACGTAGCGTCAGCGCTGGCGGCCGTCAAGCAGGCCGAGGTCGCCCAGGTCCAGGCCCGCGCCAACCTGACCAGGGCCACGCTGACGGCGCCCTTCGCCGGCGTCGTCGCGGCCGTCAACGCCATGCCCGGTCAACTGGCCACCGGCAGCAGCTCCAGCAGCACCAGCACCACCACCAGCAGCGGCCAGGTGACGCTGATCGACGACTCGACGCTGTCGATCGACATGAACATCGCCGAGGCCGACGTCGCCAAGGTGAAGCCCGGCCAGCGCGCGCGCGCCACCTTCATGGCGCTCACCAACCAGACCATCCCCGGCCGGGTGATCGCCGTCTCGCCCAAGGCGACGGTGACCTCGAACGTCGTCTCCTACGTCGCAACGATGGCGCTCGACGGCGAGGCCCGGCTCGACGTCAAGACCGGCATGACCGCCACCGTCGCCATCATCGTCGCCAGCAAGGCGGACGTGCTGGCCGTGCCCAACCGCCTGATCCAGGGCCAGGGCCAGCAGCGGTCGGTCAATGTCCTCTTCAAAGGGGCCCAGTTCGCCACCCCGGTCACCATCGGCCTGGTCGGCGACAGCACCAGCGAAGTCGTCAACGGCCTGGCTGAGGGCGACGTCCTCGTCAGCGGCGCCGCCACTGGCAGCCAGACCACCACGACCAGACCCGGCGCCCAGACCAAGCCGGGCGGCCTCGGCAACTTCGCCGTCAAACCCTAGCGGGTGATGAGTGATGAGTCGCATCACTCATCACGTCGCCAGTGAGGAGCGCCGGACCGATGATCGAGGCAACCGATCTGACCAAGATCTACACGATGGGCGACATCGTCGTCCAAGCACTGGCCGGGGTGTCCTTTCGGATTGACGCCGGCGAACTGGTGGCGATCATGGGGCCATCCGGCTCCGGCAAGTCGACGCTGATGAATGTCCTCGGCTGCCTGGACGTGCCGACCAGCGGCTCCTACCGCCTGGATGGCCTGGAGACCAGGCAGATGAGCGCCAACCAGTTGGCCGCCGTGCGCAACCGCAAGATCGGCTTCGTCTTCCAGTCGTTCAACCTGCTGCCGCGCATGGACGCGCTCGCCAACGTCGAGCTGCCGCTGCTGTACGCCGGCGTCCCGGCCGGTGAGCGGCGGCAGCGGGCACTGGTGGCCCTGGCCGCCGTCGGGCTGGCCGACCGCGTCCACCACAAGTCGAAGGAGCTGTCCGGCGGCCAGCAGCAGCGGGTGGCGATCGCCCGCGCGCTGGCGACGCGCCCGGCCATCATCCTGGCCGATGAGCCGACCGGCAACCTGGACAGCCGCAGCAGCACCGAGATCATGGCCATCTTCCAGCGGCTGAACCGCGACCAGGGCATGACCATCATCTTCGTGACCCATGAGCCCGACATCGCCGCGCATACCCGCCGCATCCTGCGCGTGCGTGATGGCCAGATCGAGCGTGATGAGCCAGTGCTGGCGCCGATGGTGGCCCAGGTTGGCGCGCTCGCCGAGGAGGCGCTGGCATGAGTGACGTCATCCAGACCCAGCGCGTGGCGCCCCGACCGCTGCCGGCACCAGCCGCCACCGCCGTCGACGCCACCGGCATGAGCCTGCTTGAGGGCGGGCGGGTCGCCATCGCCAGTCTGCTGGCGACCAAGTTGCGCAGCATCCTGACCATGCTCGGCATCATCATCGGTGTGGCCGCTGTCATCGCCCTGCTGGCTATCGGCCAGGGCATGCAGGCCGGCGTGCGCGAGCAGATCCAGCGCAACGGCAGCAACCTGGTGATGATCTTCCCCGGCGCGCAGAACGTCGGCGGCGTCAATCAGGGCGCCGGCAGCGGCCAGACCCTGACCTACGAGGACGCCCAGGCCATGGCCGCCAGTGGGGCCGTGCCGGCTGCCACCGCCGTGTCGCCGGAGCAGAATGGCCGCTATCAGCTCCAGGCCGGCTCCGGCAATACCAACGCTCAGGGCGTCGGCGTCACGCCCGCCTATCTGGCTGTCCACAACGCCACCGTTGCGGCGGGTGAGTTCATCAGCGACGGCCACGTCGCCAGCGCCAGCAGCGTCGTTGTGCTGGGCGCCAACCTGGCGACGACGCTCTTCCCAGACGGCGACCCGATCGGCCAGCGCGTCAGCGTCAATCGGCAGCCTTTCCAGGTGATCGGCGTGCTGGCGGCTAAGGGTGGTGGTGGCTTCGGCTCGATCGACGAGCAGGCGTTTGTCCCGATCACGACCGCCTTCCAGCGACTGGCTGGCAACCGCGCCCAGGGCGCCACCACGACTGGCCGCGTCGTCTCTATGATCGCCATTCAGGCCGTCGACGAGGAGAGCACCGTCCTGGCCCAGAACCAGGCGACCGAGGTGCTGCGCGAGCGGCACCGGCTGTCAACGGGCGAGCCGGACGACTTCCGCTTCTTCAACCAGGCCGACCTGCTGGAGTCAGCCAGCCAGATCACGACGCTGATCACGCTCTTCCTGGGGGCGGTGGCGGGCATCTCGCTGCTGGTCGGCGGCATCGGCATCATGAACATCATGCTGGTGTCGGTCACCGAGCGCACGCGCGAGATCGGTATTC
>JADLAZ010000074.1 GCA_020849725.1 Chloroflexota bacterium | reverse complement strand
GCGACCCCAGCAGGCGGCCACCGTCCGCGATTGGCTCGCCGCCCATCCCGGCCGCGTCGCTCTCCCCCAGGAGGTCGCCGCTTGATGTTGTTCTCACCGCTCACTGCCCTTAAGTTCGCGCCTATGGCGACCTCCCCCTCCCGTCGGTCATCGCGACGGCGCTGCGCGCCCATCGCGCGCGGCAGGCCGAGGCCCGGCGGCTGGCCGGCGTGCGCTGGCGCGAGCAGGGCCTGGTCTTCCCGACGACGATCGGCACGCCCTGGGCGGCGCGCAACCTGACCCGAGATTTCGACCGGCTCCTGGCCCGGCAGGGCCTGCCGGACCTCCGCTGGCACGACCTGCGCCACTCGGCCGGCAGCCTGCTCTACGAGCAGGGCGTCGACCTACCGACGATCATGGTCATCCTCGGCCACGCCCAGATCAGCATGACCGCCAATCGCTACCTGCACCTGGGAGCGGCCGCCCGGCAGCGCGCGGCGGTGGCGATGGACCGCGTCCTGGCGCCGCCGGCGGACGCCGCGGACGCCAATGGCTACAAACATGGCTACAGACGCGGGCATCGAACGCGGAAAAAGGGCGTGGGCCCAGCAGGATTCGAACCTGCAACCTCGGAATTATGAGTTCCCTGCTCTGCCCTTGAGCTATGGGCCCGCCGGTCGATCCTACCGACCGGCGTGGTCGCTGGCAAGGCCGCCGGGAGCTGGCACACCCTACCCCGTGCCGCGCAGGCCGCTGCCCAGATAGGCGTCCAGCATCGTCTGATCGTCGAGCAGCGCCGGCCCCGGCCCGGCCAGCACGATCCGCCCCGTCTCCAGCACGCAGGCGCGGTCGGAGATGGCCAGTGCCCGGCGCGCGTTCTGCTCGACCAGCAGGATGGTCGTGCCGGCGGCATGGATCTCCTGAATGATGCGGAAGATCTCGGCCACCAGTTGCGGCGCCAGCCCCATGCTCGGTTCGTCGAGCAGGAACAGCCGCGGGCGGGCCAGCAGGCCACGGGCGATAGCAAGTTGCTGCTGCTCGCCGCCCGACAGGCTGCCGGCTGGCGCGTCGCGGCGCTGCCCCAGGATCGGGAAGCGCTCCATCAGCGTCGCCATCTCCTGGCGCAGCGCCGTCCGGTCGCGCCGGTGGTAGCCGCCCAACTCCAGGTTCTCTGTCACGGTCATGCCGCCGAGGATCGCTCGGCCCTCGGCCACCTGCACCACGCCGAGCCGGACGATATCGTCGTTGCCGAGCCGGGTCAGGTCGTGGCCGTCGAAGACGATGCGCCCGGCCCTCGGCCGCACCAGTCCCGAGATGGCCGCCAGCGTTGTGCTCTTGCCCGCGCCGTTGGCCCCCACCAGGCTAACGATCTGGCCCTTTGCCACCGCGAACGAGATACCGCGCACCGCCTCGATGTGGCCGTAGGCCACCCGCAGATCGATCACCTCCAGCATTGGCGCCCATCCCGTCGTCGGCGGCCCGCACCGCGCCGTGGCCTCACGCCGAGGCCGACTCATCCGTGCCCAGGTAGGCGGCGACGACGGTCGGGTCGCGGGCGATCGTCGCCGGCTCGCCATCGGCCAGCAGCCGGCCGAAGTTCAGGACGGTCAGTCGGTCGCAGATGCGCATCACCAGCGCCATGTTGTGCTCCACCAGCAGGATCGTCCGGCCGGCGGCCGTCAGCGAGCGGATGATGTCGCCCAGTTGCGCGATCTCGACGCTGTTCATGCCCGCCGCTGGCTCGTCCAGCAGCAGCAGCGACGGTCGGCTGCCCAGTGCGCGGGCGATCTCCAGCCGGCGCTGCTCGCCGTACGCCAGCGCGCCGGCCGGTACGTCGGCGCGCGCGGCCAGGCCGACCTGCGCCAGCAGCGCCCGCGCCGCCGCCCGCGCCACCGCCGCCTCGCGCCGCTCGGCCGGCGCGTAGACGAGCCGCTGCCAGAACAGCGCGCGCGTCACGACGTGCTGGCCGACCAGGACATTCTCCAGCGCCGTCATCGCCGGGAAGACGCGGATGCTCTGGTAGGTGCGGGTGATGCCGAGCGCGGCGATGCGGTGCGGCGACAGCCCGTCAATGCGCTGCCCGCCGTAGGTGATCGTGCCCCGCGTCGGCGCGACCAGACCGGACAGCACGTTGATCAGCGTCGTCTTGCCGGCGCCGTTCGGGCCGATCAGGCCGTGGATGTGCCCCGGCTCGATGGTGAAGCTGACACCATCCACCGCCCGCACGCCGCCGAAGTGGCGGCTGACGTCATCTAGCCGCAACTGGCTCATCGGCGACCTCGCGCGGGGTGGGGGCGGCCGGCGGCGACCGGCGCGCGCGGCGCCGCCCGGTCAGCCCGTTCGGCAGGAACAGGATCACCAGCAGCAGCACCAGGCCGTTGACAAACACCGTCGCCGCGCCCGGCTCGATGCCGATCGTCTTGAGCTGGCGCAGCACCTCCGGCAGCGCCGTCAGCAGCGCCGCGCCCAGCATCGGCCCGGCGAACACAGTCGAGCCGCCGACGATGGCGTAGACGAGGATGTCGACCGCGCGCGTGAAGCCGAAGTCGCGCGGCGCGATGGCGTTGCTGACGTGGGCGAAGAAGCCGCCGGCCACGCCGGCGATGAAGGCGCTGGCGACGAACGCCGCCAGCTTGTGACGGGCGATGTCGATGCCCATCGTCCGGGCGGCGCTCTCGTCCTGGCGGATCGCCTCGAAAGCGTAGCCGAGCCGTGAGCCGCGCAGCCGCCAGAAGCCGTAGCCGAGCAGCGCCAGCGCCAGCGCCACCTGCCAGCCCTCGGTCTTGACCGGGATCCGCGCCAGCCCGCTCGCGCCGCCGGTCAGGTCGGTCGCGTTGATCAGCACGACGCGCAGCACCTCGCCGAAGCCGATGGTGGCGATCGCCAGGAAGACGCCGCGCAGCCGTAGCACCGGCAGACCCAGCGGCACGGCCACCAGCGCCGCCAGCGCGCCACCGGCCAGCAGCGCCAGCGCGAACGGCGCGTCGAGCCGCAGCGTCAGCAGCGCCGCCGTGTAGGCCCCCATCCCCATGAAGGCAGCGTTGGCCAGCGACAGTTGCCCGCAGACCAGCGTCGCGTACATGCTCAGCGCCAGGATGGCGTTGATGCCGATGAACAGCAGGACGCTGCCGTAGGCGGCCAGGAAATCGTCCACGGCTACGCCTCGCGTGCCGCGCGCCGGCCCAGCAGTCCCGCCGGCCGCACCACGAGCAGCGCGAACAGCAGCGTGAAGGCGACGGCGTCGCGCCAGCGGCTGAGCTGGAACGGCAGGATGCCCAGGCTGTCGATCATGAAGGTGCTGACCTCGGCCAGACCCAGCAGGAAACCGCCCAGCACGGCGCCCGGCACGCTGCCCATGCCGCCGAGGATGATCACCGCCAGCCCCTTCAGCTCCAGCGCCTGGCCCATGTCGTAGGTGACGGCGTTGACCGCCAGCGCGTACAGCACGCCGGCCGCGCCGCCCAGCGCCGACGAGATCAGGAAACTCTGGCCAATGACGCGGTCGACGTTGATGCCGAGCAGGCGCGCCGCGCGCTGGTTCTCGGCCACCGCCCGGATCGCCCGGCCCAGCCGTGTCGAGCGCAGCATCACCGTCAGGCCAGCCATCATGACGATGGCGACGGCGACGATCAGCAGCCGCGTCGACGACACGACCACGCCACCGATCTCCAGCGCGCCACTCGGCATCGTCCCGGCCGGAAAGCGGGCCGGGTTGGGTGACAGCAGGCCACGATCGAAGAGGCTCTGGCCGATGGCGACGAACATCAGCCCCATGGCGATGCTGCTGATCATGCCGCTGAACTGCGTGTCCGGCCGGCGGCGCAGCGGCACGAACGCCAGCCGGTCGAGCAGCCAGCCGATCAGGCCCGTGGCCACCATTGCCAGCAGCAGCGCCGGCCCGATCGACATATCCAAATAGAACACCAGCAGCAATGCGATGACGGCCCCCAGCATGAATACCGCCTGGTGGGCCAGGTTCAAGATGTCGAGTACGCCGAAGATGAGCGTGTAGCCAACGGCGAACAGCGCGTACAGGCTGCCCAGAAACAGGCCATTGACCAACTGCTGCGCCACATCTCCCCCCGAGCGCATCACTCATCACCGCGTCGTCAGGCGAAGACAGCGAACTGGCCGTCCTTGACGATCTGGATGACGGCCGGGTGATCGGCGTCGCGGTCCTTGGTGAAGGAGAATTTGCCCAGCACCGTGTCGAAGTCTTTGATCGTCGTCAGCGCCCTGCGGATGTCGGCGCGCTCGCCACTCTTGGCGATCTTCAGCGCCTCGGCATAGATGTAGACGCCGGTGTAGGCCTGGGCGGCGAACTGGTCCGGGTCGGCGTTGAACTTGGCTTTGTAGGCTTTGATGAAGTCGACGCTCTTCGGGTTGCTGCTGGCCTGGTTCCAGGCCGCACCGACGATCACGCCCTCGGCGTCCTTGCCGGCATTCTTGATGATCGCCGGCGTGTTCAACCCGTTGCCACCGACGATCGGCACAGTGATGCCCAGCGCCCGCGCCTGGGTGATCAGGCCGCTGGCCTCGGCTGCCAGCGCCGATACGAACAGAGCGTCCGGACTCGTCTGCTTGGCGGCGGTGAGCTGAGCGTTGAA
This sequence comes from Chloroflexota bacterium, assembly GCA_020849725.1. The sequence continues at coordinate 7,404 of JADLAZ010000074.1, read as the reverse complement.
GTCGGTGTCCTTGGTGGCGAAGGTCTGTGTCGTCGTGATCTGCAATCCCTCGGCGTCGGCGGCCGCCTTGAACACGTCGTAGCCGGCCTTGGTGAAGGCGTCGTTGTCCGAGTACAGGATAGCGACCTTCTTCAGGTTCAGCTTGGTCTTGGCTGCCTTGACCGTCTGCGGGATCACTTGCGCTTCGGTCAGCGAGTTGCGGAAGATGAAGTCACCAATGTCGGTGATGCCCTTCGGCGCGGTGTTCGAGACGCCCAGCACCGGCACGCCGGCGCGCTGCGCCTCGGGGTCGGCCGACTGGGCGACGTTGCTGAGTGTTGGTCCGATGATAGCCGCCACCTTGTCCTGATTGATCAACTTCTTGAAGACGTTGATGCCCTGCTCCGGTGTGCCAGCGTCATCGTCGATCACCAGTTGCAGCTTCATGCCGGCAATGCCGCCCTTGGCGAGTTCCTCCTCGGCCAGTTGCACGCCGTTCTTCTGCACCGCGCCATAGACGGCGGCCGGCCCACTGAGGGCGAACGACACACCGATCTTGACGGCGCCGGCCGCCGCGCCCGGCGCGGTCGTGGCCGCGGCAGCCGGCGCGGTGGTCGCGGCAGCGGCCGGTTTGGTCGGTTCGGCTGGCTTGGTTGCGGCCGCGGCGGGAGCGGTGGTGGGAGCCATCGTCGGCGCGGCCGCTGGCGCGGTGGTCGGCGCGGCGGCCGGTTTGGTCGGCTCCGCCGCCTTCGGCGCGGAGGTCGGGCTGGCGGCAGGCGCGCCGCAGGCCGCCAGCAGCGGCAGCGACGCGCCGAGGTAGGCGAGCAAACGGCGGCGCGACAGAGGGTGCGACATCGTGGCCTCCTGACTGATGGGGCGGCTGAACCTGACCGATCGTCGACGCGGGACGCCGTGTCGATACCAGAAACGGCGATGCACCATTGTTCCGGCGCGAGCGGCGGGCGTCAAGCTCCGGCAGCCAGCGCGCGGCCCCGCTCTTCGAGATAGGCGGTCAGCGCGGCCTGGTAGGGGAGAATGCCCTTGTAGGCGGCCGTTGCCGGCGGCAGCGAGCGGATGGTGATCGCGAAGCGCGCCAGCCGGTCGGCGTCGGTCAGCACCGTGTCGAGCGGCGCGAGCGTGGTGTGGATCGTGAACAGCACCGCGCGCGTTGCCGGCAGGCGCGACAGCGTCTGCCGCTCCAGGCGCAAGTAGACGCGCTGGCCGGCATTGGTGGCCACAACGGCCGCCGCCAGCGGCGCCAGGTCGCTGGTCGCCCGCGGCGAGCGGTCGAGCTGGTCGGTGAGGGTGAGGCTCCAGTTGATGCGCTCGACCGGCCGGCCCGGCTTGAGCCGCTGCATCAGCAGGTCGGCCGACCGGCCGATGCGCTCCTGAAACGATGGCACCGGGCCATGAATGGCCAGGAACGACCGCCCCAGCGTGTCGTCCAGACACCAGCCGGCGGCGAAGCACAGGTGGCCGGCCACCAGCGGCGTGCCGTCGGCCGTGCCGTCGAGCAGCAGCAGGTCCTCTTGCACCTGCCGGCCAAGCCAGTCAAGCGGTGGCCGGGGTAGGCTGGTCGGGTCGCCGAGTGTGAAGACCGTCTCCTGGCCCAGCAGGTGATTGACCCAGCGCCAGCGGGCGCCCTTCACGACGAGGGCGCAGGCGTCGGGGAAGTGTCGCGCCATGGTCGGCAGCAGCAGCGCCAGCGTCTCCCAGGCCATCGCCGCAGTCGCCGGTGGTTGCTGGACATAATAATCGGAGTCGATTGTCAGGATGGCCGCCTTGAGCGCGATCTCGGCCTGATAGCGTGCCGGATCGATCTCGATCAGGCGCTCGGTGGCCAGGAACCGCGTGCCCATCGTCAGGGCGTAGGGTTGGCCATCGAAGGGAAAGGCGGGCAGCGTCACCGGCGCACCTCTTGCTCGCGCCCATTATGGCGAGCGCCGGCGAGTCGCCTGGGCTGTGCTCAGTGGCACGCGCTCCAGAGCGGGTGTAGGTTGTGAGTGGAAACAGGAAGGAGGTGGACCACCGACCAGGCAAGCGATGTGAAGTCGCACGCGGACCCGGCGTTCCAGCTCGTCACCCGCTTGAAATGTAACGCTTGAATGGGCGGAGTGCGGGCGGAGAACCTGTCCTGATCGACGAGGCGACGCCCCCTGGCGATAGTGATGCCAGACGCGGGCCAAGAGCACAGGAGCGCCGGTAGGTTTCTCGGGTCGACGCCAGCTATGTTCCGGTCCCAGTCCCGCAGCGTCCATTGGTTCCGGTTTCCACGGTTTTCCGGTCGAGGCGGGCGCGCACCACGGCTCAACCCGTCCGGTCCACGGTTCCACGGTCGAACATCTCCCATGGTGCCCGTATCCGGTGCGCGCCCCGGCCCTCATTCCTGAATTGGTCCCGGTGATCGCGGTGCATTCCCAGGGGCATAGCTGGCGTCACCGGCAGGCTGGAGCAGACAACTGAATGGGAGCATCCCGTTAGCGCCCCGGGCCATCGCCCGGGGCGCTCGTTTGCGCGGCCGGCGCCACCGCGGGTCCTGTCCCTGGCTTGACCGGACCGCGCTTTGCCCCTATACCCTCCTGGCGCCCGGCGGTTGGTCCGGGCGCGACGGAACGGAGGAGACCCATGCGCGCCGACGGGCGGCGGCCGGACCAGTTGCGCCCGGTCGAGATCATTCCGCACTTCGCACCCTTCGCCGAAGGCTCGGCGCTGATCCGCCAGGGGCAGACGCAGGTGCTGGTGACGGCGACGGTCGAGGAGTCGGTGCCGCCGTTCCTCAAAGGCAAAGGCCAGGGTTGGATCACCGCCGAGTACGGCATGCTGCCACGCTCCAGCCCGCAGCGCATTCCGCGCGAGACGCGCGGCGTCAAGGGGCGCACCCAGGAGATCCAGCGCCTCATCGGGCGCTCGCTGCGCCAGACGGTCGACCTGAGCCGGCTCGGCGAGCGCACACTGACGATCGACGCCGACGTGCTGCAGGCCGATGGTGGCACGCGCACCGCCGCCATCACTGCCGGCTACGTGGCGCTGGCGCTGGCGCTGGCCCGGTTGCGGTCGGCCGGGGTGCTGACGGGCGAGCCGCTGGTGCGGCAGGTCGCCGCCGTCAGCGTCGGCATCATCGATGGCGAGCCGCGCCTCGACCTGCCCTACGTCGAGGACTCGGCCGCCGAGGTCGACTTCAACATCGTCATGACCGGCGCCGGCGAGTATGTCGAGGTGCAGGGCACAGCCGAACACGGCCCGTTCGGCCGGGCAGCGATGGACGAGTTGCTGCGCCTGGCAGCGGCCGGAATCGACACGCTGCTGGCGCTGCAGACGGCGGCGGTCGCGGCCGGCGCGCGCTGACCCGGTCCGACAACGCGCCGGCCGCCCGTCAGCAGACTGCTGACCGCGGCGGCCGGCGTTCTATTCAGTTGTGGGTTGGGTTCTGGCCGAGAGGATGCGGGGCGGTCCGCGGCGCCGGCCCGGCCGCTGGCCAGGAGGGTGGGGGAAGATCGCACCCGGGGAGGGTGTCGTCGCCGGGCGGCGACGGGCGGGGATGACCCCGTGTCACGGGCTGCGCCGTGCCCCTGACGACCGTAGTATGCCCGACAGAGGGCGGTGACGCCAGTTCGACGAACCGAACCCCTAACGACCCCGTATCAGGGGAGCAGACTGCGGCGACTACAGCCTGTCCCCCTTGATAAAGGGGCGAGGGGCTAATCCGGCTGCGATCGACCCGTGTGAGAACTACGCCGCCGGGTCGGGCAGGGCTGGCTCGCCCAGCGTCTGCATCAGCCGGTTGGCCCAGCCGAACATGGCCGCAGCCAGCGCCGCATCGAAGATGTCGCCGTCGGACAGGCCAGCGTCGCGCAGCGGGGCCAGATCGGCGGACGTGACGGCGTGCGGCTCGCGGGTGAGCGCCACGGCATAGTCGACCAGTGCCTGCTCGCGAGCGGGCAGCGGCGTGTCGACGCCCTCGTCGAGGAGGCGTTGCACCAGCGCCTCGTCCCGCGTCAGTTGCGCGTAGCGGCGGGCGTGGACGGAGGCGCAGTAGATGCATCCGTTGACGCGCGAGGCGGCCACCGTTGCCAGCTCGCGGTCGGCGCGGCGCAGGCCGCCTGGCCCGTACATGATGGCGTTGAACAGCGCCGTTCGCTCGCGCAGCACCGGTGCGTCGTGCGCGAGCAGCGCGTAGTAGGCGCGCGAGTCGGGTGAGGGCGCGACCGCGGCGACGAGCGCGGCCTGCTCTGGCGTGGCGCCAGTGTCGTCGACAGTCGGCAGCCAGGGCAGCCAGCGCAGCGCGGCGAGCGTGAAGCGAGTTGGGTGGCTCATGCATCCTCCGCCAGCGCGCGCAGCCCGGCCACGACACGCACCTGAAAGCTCATGAAGGCGATCAGTTGGGCGATCGTCACGATGTCGGCCGGGGTCAGGCCGGCCGCGGTCAGGGCGGCCAGATCATCCGGCGTGGCCGTGCCGGGCGCCTGGGTGAGCCGGTCGGTGTGGCGCAGGATGGCCGCCAGGCGCAGCGGTAGCCCCGGCACATCCCCACCCCGTGCGACGGCCGCGATGGTGGCCGGGTCCGCGCCGAGAGCATGCGCCCGGTCCTGATACCAGGCCGTGGCGATGGCGCTCGGTGTCAGCGCCGCCACCCGCAGCGCGATCAGCGCCCGCTCGATCAGGCTGACGCCGGCCGGCTCCGCCGGTTCGAGCAGTGTCTGGTAGCTGGCCTGTGCTGCGCGCACGACCTCAGGCCGGGCCGCGCGCAGCGCTGCCAGCGGCGAGCCGGGCGCGATGCCGGCCATCCGGTCGATCACGTCGTCAACTGTCGTCGCTGGAGGTGTCACGCCGTCCCCATTTCACGGAGATGTGCCCGGTCGTCTCAGCCCATCGGGTCGCGCAGGTAGGTCGGCCGGATCAGGATGTCTTCGATGCAAGCGCGCTGCGGCAGCGACGCGGCGAAGACGACTGCCGCCGCGACGTCCTCGGGCTGCAGCATGCGAGCGCGCTCCTCGGAGGTCGGCGGCACGGCGCGACGGTCCAGGATCGGCGTCGCCGTCTCGCCCGGCGAGATGGCGGTGGCGCGGATATTGTGCGGTCGCTGCTCCAGGTTGATCGATTGGGTGAGCGACAGGACAGCGGCCTTGGAGGCGCTGTAATGCGCGCCGCCGAGCAGGCTGGCGTTCTTGGCCGCGACTGAGGCAATGTTGACGATCGTGCCCTCACCCTGCTGGCGCATGATCGGCAGGATGGCGCGACAGCACAAGTAGGCGCCGGTCAGGTTCACGTCGATGACGAGCCGCCAATCGTCGGGGCTGGTGTCGAGCAACCGGCGCTTGGGCGTGTTCGTGCCGGCATTGTTGACCAGGATGTCAATGCGCCCGAACGTCGCGACCGCCTGGGCCACGGCCGCCTCGACAGCATCATCGTCGTTGACGCTCAGCGGCAGCGCCAGCGCGCGTCGCCCCAGCTTAGTGATCTCGGCAGCGACGTCGGCCAGCGCCGCTTCCGTCCGACCGATCAGCGCCACGTCGGCGCCCGCCTGGGCCAGCGCCACCGCCGCCGCCCGGCCGATGCCCGAGCCGGCGCCAGTCACGAACGCAACTTTGCCCGTCAGTTCCGCCATGATCCACCCTCCTCATCCACCGTCACCGACGCCGACTGCCAGCATAGCAGAGGCCGCCGGCCGTGTCAGTCGCCTGGTGAGACAGGACCAAAGGGCTACTCGGTACCATGGCAGCAATCGTCGTCCAGGTCTACGATCGGCCGCGTGGCGCCTGCGCCCGTGACCGAGCGGCTGGTATCGCGTTTCTCGAGTGAGGTTGCCGGTCGCCCGGTGTGGCGATGGGCGCTGCGTGTCCTGGCGACTCGAGGCGAGATCCGGCACAGAGCGATAAGGGAGTGACGAATGCGACGACGGACGATGTCATGGCAGGCCACCGTTCGGCGCCAGCGGGTGGTGTCACGGGTGCTGGTGGCTATCGTCATCTGCGCCCTGGCCATTGCCGGCTTCCAGTCCAGCGTCACCGCCGGTACCGGCACGCCAATCGTCGGCACCGGCACGCTGCCCAGCACGCTCTACGGCGCGGTGCGCTATCGCTCGTTGGGGTTCGACACCAGCTCGGATGACATCTACTTCGGCATCCCGGACGTCGGCACGACCACGACGACCCGGGGCACGGTCAATTTCTGGACGGGCGCCGTCAATCTCAATACGCTCAAGACCGGCGACTGCCAGGGCCTCTGGAACATCGATGCGCCCCACACGGTCACCTTCATCTATGAGCCGGATTGGAACCTTGGGGATGGTCGCCTGCTCATTCAGGTCGATACGGTCTCGAGCTCGCCGTTCGATGGCATCGATTGCGAATTGGAGAACCGGAACTTCGTCCAGGACCTCGCCACGGCGCGCTTCGGTGGCAACCAGACTACCGCCCGGGCGGCATTGGCGAATCTCAACTACCTCCAGCTCTCGATCACGCTCGGCACCGCCGCCGCCACCGTCAAACTCCAGGACGTCACGCTCGATGGCATCACGCTCCCGGCGCCAGGTCCCGATTTTGCCGGCGTCTCTAACTCGACCCAGACCTGGCACATCACTGGCTACGATTTCACCACCGGTTTCACGCTGACGGGCGTGCTGGACATGAATACGTCGACGTTCAGTGCGGATCCGCCCAGGGTCGACATCCAGTTCGGCTACAGCGCCGCGATCACGCCGACAGCCACCTCCACTGCCACCGCCACCCCGACGGACACCCCGACGCCAACACCCACTGACACGCCGACGGCGACCCCAACGGAGACGCCCACGGCGACGCCGACCGAGACCCCCACCGCTACGCCAACGGACACGCCGACCGTCACGCCAACGGCGACCGACACGCCGACCGCGACGCCGACGGACACCCCGACGGTGACCCCAACGGAGACGCCCACCAGCACGCCCACCGACACCCCGACGGCGACCCCGACCGACACGGCGACCGCGACGCCGACGGACACCCCGACCGTCACGCCGACGGACACGGCGACCGCGACGCCCACCGACACCCCGACGGTGACCCCGACGGACACCCCCACCAGCACCCCGACGGAGACTCCGACGGCAACGGCTACCCCGACGGATACCGCCACCCCAACGGCGACCCCCACCCCGACCGACACCCCGACGGAGACACCGACCGCGACCGAGACGCCCACAGCGACACCGACCGACACTCCCACCGCCACCCCGACCGCCACCCCGACCGAGACCCCCACCGCCACCCCAACGGAGACGCCGACCGTCACGCCCACGGCGACGGAGACGCCCACCAGCACGCCGACCGACACGCCGACGGGGACCCCGACGGACACGGCCACTGCGACGCCGACAGACACCCCCACTGGCACCCCGACCGAGACCCCCACCGTCACGCCCACGGCGACGGAGACGCCGACCGT
>JADLAZ010000073.1 GCA_020849725.1 Chloroflexota bacterium | reverse complement strand
GAACGCCTTGACGCGGGCTTCCGGCGACGGCGCGCGCGCGGCCTCGGCCGCGACCCTGTCCGGCGTGTACGGCGCCAGCGGCGCCATCACGTGCTCCAGCGTCTCGATGCGCGGGCGACGGTGCGTGGTCCTTCGCCTACCCCGCGCCGGACCAGGCGATCGCCCTCGGCGAGCCGCGCCTGTACGGCGAGAACAACACCGACCTCTTGATCGTCGGCTACGGCAACGCGATCCCGATGTCGCTGCGCGTGGCGAAGCAACTGGAGGCCGAGCGCGGCATCAAGACCCGCGTGATGGACCTGCGCTGGCTGCAGCCGCTCAACGACGCCGCCATCGCCACGCACGGCCGCCAGTGCGCGCGCATCCTCGTCGTCGACGAAGGCCGCAAGAGCGCCGGCCCCGGCGAGGGCGTGATCACCGCGCTGGTCGAGGGCGGCTGCGGCGACAAGCCGACCGCGCGCGTCTGCGGCACCGACACCTACACCCCGCTGGCCGGCGCCGCCAACCTGGTGCTGCCCTCGGACGCGACGATCAAGGCGGCGGCGCTGGAATTGCTGGCGCGCTGAAGCGCGGGGCGCGGACGCCTCGCACTCTCTGCTCGCTCGGCACCGAACCCGCGATCGACGCGAGCGCCTGTCCCGACGAATCCCAACAGCAGCAAATCGAGTTGAAGGCGCACAAGGTCACGCCGACCCGGGACGAGAAGTTGAAGGCACGCCACATCGAGTCCGGTCCGCAGCACCCCCGCGACTCCGGGGGAAGTGGCGGACCCTTCATCGCCACTGCGCAACCGTCCGACCGCTCCGGCGTGTGCATCATCGGCTTCGGCTCGTCGCCTTCCCGACACGGTCCGCCGGCCTCACGGCCAGCGGACACACCGGAGCTCTCCCGGCTCCCGCACGAAGCGCTTCTCCACGCGCCAGGTTCCAGGACCTCGCCGGAACGTCGCCACACCCGCAATGAGCGCGTCGCCGCGTACTGCCTTCCGCCGAATGAACAGCGTCGGCGCCCGGAATCAGGCTTCTTCCGCGGCTCAATGGCCGACCCGTGGATGCCCCTGTCCACACTTCACGAAATACCTCACGGTGCGCCATGCAGGACTCGGGGACAGCGTGGATCGCCACTCCTCTCGCTGGCGGGGACTTGCACTCCTTGCGTCTCGCCAGTTCGCGCCGACGCAATCACTCGAACCCATTCGCGTGCAGCATCTGGGCGCCGTCGACGATCGTCACCGTGGTCGTCGCCGGGCTGCCGAGGCTGGCACCGCTGGCCTGGCTCAGGTTCAGCGTGAAGCTCTCCTGGGGCTCGACGGCGGGGTCGAAGAGGATCGATAGCGTGATCGTCTTCGCGCCGGCGTCGCCCGCGGCCCAATTCAGCGTGCCGCTGGCTGCGCCGTAGTCTAGGCCGGCGATGGCGCTGCCATTGGCGGTGGCGTACTGCACGCTCGCCGCCCCGCTGCTGCCGCCGACGCGCTCGACCACGATCTGCACGCTGCCGGAGTTCTCGCCGACCAGCAGCGTGGCGTCGCGCAGGCGCAGCGTGCCGGGTGTGACGGGCTCGTCGTCGTCGATGATCGTGCCGGTGCCCGACAGGGTGCCCGGCGTGGCGTTGCTGACCGCCGTCAGGTTCAGCGTGAAGGTCTCGTTCGGCTCGTCCGCGGTGTCGCCGAGCACCGGCACCAGCACCGTCAGCGTCTGGTTGCCGGCCGCGAGCGTGCGCGTGATCGCGCTGTGGCCGGTGTAGTCGCTGCCGGCGGTCGCCGTGCCGTTCGCCGTGCCGGTGGTGAAGCTGACGGCGCGCCCGGACACCGCCGACAGCCGCGCGACGAAGCTGCAGTTCACCGACCCGGAATTCCCCTCGGTGACCGAGCAGCCGCCATTGTCGATGGACAGCGTCGGCGTCGCGTCGTCGTCGCTGATGGTGCCGGTCGCGGACAGCGAACCCGGCGTGGCGTTGGCGATGCCGTTGAGGTTCAGCGCGAAGGTCTCGTTGTCCTCGTCGAGCGTGTCGCCCTGCACCGGCACGGCGATCGTCAGTGTGGTCTGGCCTGCGGGAATGCTGCGCGCCGTGCTGGCGTGGCCGGTGTAGTCCGCGCCGGCGCTGGCGCTGCCATTCGCGGTGGCGCTGTTGAAGGTCACCGCGACGCTGCTCGCGGCCGACAGGCGCGCGACGAAGTTGCAGTTGACGGATCCGGAATGGCCCTCGGTCACCGTGCAGCCGCCATTGTCGATCGACAGCGTCGGCGCGGCGTCGTCGTCGTTGATGGTGCCGGTGGCGGACAGCGTGCCCGGCGTCGCGTTGGCGATGCCCGTCAGGTTCAGCGCGAAGCTCTCGTTCGGCTCGTCGAGGGTGTCGCCGAGCACCGGCACGGCGATCGTCAACGTGGTCTGGCCCGCGGGAATGCTGCGCGCGGTGCTGGCGTGGCCGGTGTAGTCGGCGCCGGCGGTGGCGCTGCCGTTCGCGGTGGCGCTGCTGAAGGTCACGGCGCTGCTGCTGGCGGCG
>JADLAZ010000072.1 GCA_020849725.1 Chloroflexota bacterium | reverse complement strand
TCGGAACTTTCAAGGAGCGTCCCGACAGTGTGACTGAGCTGCGGGCGCAGCGCGCGGCGGCCGTCTGACTAAACCGACGTCCAGACGGGATGCCCAGGCCACCGTAGGGGCGGTTCGCGAACCGCCCCTACGCTACGCAATACGAAGTATGCTATTCCCATGCGCGCGTCGGTATAGAGGGCGCCGTGATGGGGCGACCACCTCCGAGTATCGCTGCTTCGTCATGTCCTGACCTGGCGGGGGCTCCACGCTCTGGTCCGAGTGCGGGATCGTGGAGGACTCAATGAGATACTGCCCCGGTTGACGGGCATTCTTGGGCGCTTGGTGAGGCGTCAGCCGTAATCAAGATGCAAGCGCCCTGGAACTGGGGCGCTTCCCGACAAAGACGCTGGCGGTCTGGTCTCTTGGCGCCATTCCAGTAGTTTGACATAGGGCTAGACGTGGCACATCCGGCGTGCTAAACTCGCGCGTTAGTAGATCGCCCAGGGGGGTACGCAGCAACAGTCATCTGTTGCGCGGCTTTGCTGATGGTTCTAGGCATATATCAGGAGGTTTCACGGTGGACGACACGACCGTTGGCGTCAAGACCTGGCTGCGGCGACCGCTGGGCCGGCGAGGAACACTGGTGATCGGTGGCGGCGCGGTGGCGGCGCTGCTGGCGGCCTGCGGTGGCACGCCGGCCAGCCCGACGGCGGCGCCCAAGGCGGCCGAGCCGACCAAGCCGGCCGCCGTCGCCCCAACGACCGCGCCGGCCGCGGCCCCGACGGCGGCGCCGGCGGCCAAGCCGGCCGAGCCAACGAAGCCGGCGGCGGCCGCCCCCACCACCGCCCCGGCCGCCGCGGCGACCAAACCGGCCGCCGCGGCCGGCGGTGACAAGATCATTATCGTCAGCAGCTTCCCGCGTCAGGGCACCAACAAGGGCCAGACCGACTCGGCCACGAACGCCATCAAGATGGTGCTGAAGGAGGCCGGCAACAAGGTCGGCAACTTCACCATTGAGTACCTCGACTGGGACGACAGCTCGGCCGCCAACAACGGCAACTGGGACGGCAACGTCGAGCGCGCCAACGCCCAGAAGGCGGTCGACAATCCGGACGTGATGGCCTACATCGGTACGTTCAACTCCGGCGCGGCCAAGATCTCGATCCCGATCCTCAATCAGGCCAACATGCTGATGATCAGCCCGGCCAACACCTATCCCGGTCTGACCAAGCCCGGCAAGGGCGAAGCCAACGAGCCACAGGTCTACTACCCGAATGGCAAGCGCAACTACGCCCGCGTCGTGCCAGCTGACGACCTGCAGGGCGCCGTCGGGGCGGCCTGGGCCAAGCAGTTGAATGCCAAGAAAGCCTATGTGCTGGACGACCAGCAGCTCTACGGCAAGGGCATCGCCAACGTCTTCGCCGACACGGCCAAGAAGATCGGCGTCGAGGTCGTCGGCCGCGAGGGCATCGACGAGAAGGCCCAGGACTACCGCGCGCTGGCCAACAAGATCAAGGCCTCGGGCGCCGACATGGTCTACTTCGGCGGCATCACCGGCAACAACGCCGCCAAGTTGTGGAAGGACATCCGCGCCGCGCTCGGCCCGACCGCGATCATGATGGGGCCGGACGGCATCTTCGACGAGGACTTCCTGAAGGGCGCCGCCGATGCCGGCGTCGGCACCTATGCCACCTTCGGCGGCCTGCCGCCCAAGGAGTTGAAAGGCAAGGGCAAGGAGTTCTACGACGCCTACAAGAAGGAGTACAACAACCTCGAGCCGGAGGCCTACGCGGTTTACACGTACGAGGCGGCCAAGGCCGTCCTGGCCGGCATCGCCAAAGCGGCCAAGAAGGACCGCGCCGCCATCCGCGACGCGATCATGCAGACCAAGGACTTCGAAGGCGCGCTGGGCAAGTGGTCGTTCGACGACAACGGCGACACGACCAACACCGGCATGAGCGGCAGCCAGGCCAAGATGAACAACGGCAAGCTCGAGTGGGTCTACCAGGTGTCGCTCGAGGCGCCTAAGTAGGCTCAACCCAGCATCCGGGCTACACCGCGCGGCGGGCAGGGGTCTTCTCTGCCCGCCGCCGTCGCTGGATAGGGTAAGGGGGCCGCGCCACCGATGGATATCAGGCTCCTCCTGAGCTCACCCGAGATCATTCTCGACACCCTCGTCATCGGCATCACGAACGGGTCGCTGATCGCGCTGATCGCGCTCGGCTACACCCTGGTCTACGGCATCATCGAGCTGATCAACTTCGCTCACGGCGAGATCTTTATGCTCGGCTCGGCCGTATCGCTGTCGATCCTGCTCGGGCTGGGCGCCAGCCGGCAGTGGCCAGCTGCCCAGCTGGTGCTGGTGATGCTGGCGGCGGTGCTGGTGGCCATGGTCATCTGCGCCGTGCTCAATGCCAGCATCGAGCGTCTGGCCTACCGGCGCTTGCGCAGCGCGCCGCGCCTGGCGGCGCTCATCTCGGCCATCGGCGCCTCGTTCATTCTCCAGAATGTCGGGCTGGCCTGGCTGGGGGCTAATCCGCGTGACTTTCCGGACCTGCTGCCCGCGCAGAACATCTTTCGCGACATCCTCGGCATTCAGACGACGATTGGCCTCTCCACCAAGGACGTGATCGTCCTGCTGCTGACGATCCCATTGATGGTCGGCTTGCAGCGCTTCGTCAGCAGCACGCGCCTGGGCAAGGCCATGCGCGCCACGGCCCAGGACCGTGAGGCGGCGTCGCTGATGGGCATCGACATCAACCTGACGATCACGCTGACCTTCCTGCTCGGCGGCGCGCTGGCCGGCGCAGCGGGCCTGCTCTTCGGCCTCTACAGCAACTACACCTCCTGGCAGATCGGCTTTCGCGCCGGCCTGCAGGCGTTCACGGCCGCCGTGCTGGGTGGCATCGGCAACATCGGCGGCGCGGTGCTGGGCGCCTTCCTGATCGGCATCCTGGGCGCGTTCAGCGATATCTTGCTCGACTCGCGCTGGACCCAGGTCGTCATCTTCAGTATCCTGATCGTGATCCTGGTCTTCAAGCCGTCGGGCCTGACCGGCACCGCAACGACCGAGAAGGTCTAGCCGCGCGCCGGCTCGGGATGTGAGGAGCAGCGCATGAGCACCGCGACGACACCGGCGCCGGCGACCACGGCGCTGGCGCAGGCCGCGCGCCGCAAGCAGATCCTGATCTTTGCCGGCGTGCTGGCGCTGGCGGTCGTCTACCCGTTCGTCGCCGATGCGCTCAACCTGCAGCAGTACAATCTCGGCATCAGCACGGTCGTACCGATCCTGTTCTACATCATTCTGGCGCTCGGCCTGAACATCGTCGTCGGCTTCGCCGGCCTGCTTGATGTGGGCTACGCCGCCTTCTACGTCATCGGCGCCTACACGGCCGCGCTGCTGACCTCGCCGCAAAGCCCCTGGTACGACGTCTTGCAGCACACGCCGCTGTCCAGCTTCTGGTTGGCACTAGTGC
>JADLAZ010000071.1 GCA_020849725.1 Chloroflexota bacterium | reverse complement strand
GGGACGGCGATCAAGATGCCGCTGGCGACGGCCTTCGGCACCTGGCGGGCGCGCGGCCTCAACCCCTTCGCCGAGTGTCTCCGCCTCCTCTCCGACCCGCTTCCCGCCCAAGTCTGAACAGTTACCTGCAACAGTCCTGCAACCCACCCCCGGCCACCGTAACGCATTTGATATGCCCCACCGCCTAGACTCGGATGGACGCCAACGCCGGCACACCAGCGGGAGAGGAGACCATGGGGAACGATAGCGTCGCGGTAGCGAGCGGCCCGGCCACGGAATTGGCCACCGGTGCGGCAATCACGCCCCGCCAGAAAGTGACGATCGAGGGCAGTGAGGCCGCTGCCAGCATTGCCTACCGGCTGAGCGAAGTCATCGCTATCTATCCGATCACGCCGTCGACCGGGATGGGCGAGCTGTCTGACGCCTGGGCGGCGGCCGGCAAGCCCAACCTGTGGGGCAACGTGCCCACGGTGGTTGAGATGCAGTCGGAGGGCGGCGCCGCCGGCGCGATTCATGGCGCGCTCCAGACCGGCGCGCTGGCGACGACCTTTACCGCCTCCCAGGGCCTGCTGTTGATGATCCCGAACATGTACAAGATCGCCGGCGAGCTGACACCAGTCGTCTTCCATGTCGCCGCCCGCGCACTGGCCGCGCAGGGGCTGTCGATCTTCGGCGATCACTCGGACGTCATGGCCACCCGCTCGACCGGCTGGGCCATACTGGCCTCCGGGTCGGTCCAGGAGGCGCAGGACCTGGCCCTCGTCGCGCACTCGGCCACCCTGCAGGCGTGCGTGCCGTTCGTCCACTTCTTCGACGGGTTCCGGACCTCGCACGAGATCAACAAGATCGCGCCGCTGACCAACGACGACCTGCTGGCGATGATCGACGAGGAGTTGGTGCGCTCGCATCGCCTGCGGGCGCTGACGCCGGAGAGCCCGGTCCTGCGCGGAACGGCGCAGAACCCGGACGTCTACTTCCAGGCCCGCGAGAGTGTCAATCTCTCCTACCAGGCCGGTCCCGGTATCGTCCAGCGGACGATGGACCGCTTCGCTGCGCTGACCGGCCGCCGCTACCACCTGTTCGACTACGCCGGCGCGCCCGATGCCGAGCGGGTGCTGGTGCTGATGGGCTCCGGTGCCGAGACGGCCCGCGAGACGGCGGCCGTGCTGGCCGCGCGCGGCGAGAAGGTCGGCGTCATCACCGTTCGGCTCTTCCGCCCCTTCGCCATCGAGGCGTTCCTGAAGGCGCTGCCGGCCAGCACGCGCACCATCGCCGTGCTGGACCGCACCAAAGAGCCGGGCAGTGCCGGCGAGCCGCTCTATCTCGACATCGTCGCCGCGCTGGCCGAGGGCGCCGCGCTCGGGCTGTGGGCGGGGCCGCAGCCGCGCGTCGTCGGCGGGCGCTACGGCCTGGCGTCGAAGGAGTTCACCCCGGCGATGGTCAAGGGCGTCTTCGACGCGCTGACCGCGCCGGCGCCGCGCCATCATTTCACCATCGGCATCGTCGACGACGTTAGCCACACCAGCCTGACCTACGACCCGGCCTTCTCGATCGAGGCCGACGACACGGTGCGCTGCGTCTTCTGGGGCCTCGGCTCCGACGGCACCGTGGGGGCGAACAAGAACTCGATCAAGATCATCGGCGAGGAGACCGACAACGAGGCCCAGGGCTACTTCGTCTACGACTCGAAGAAAGCCGGCTCGATGACGATCTCGCACCTGCGGTTCGGTCCCCGCCCGATCCGCGCGCCGTATCTCATCTCATCGGCCAACCTGGTCGCCTGCCACCAGTTCGCCTTCCTCGAGCGGGTCGACGTGCTCAAGAGCGCCGCGCCGGGCGCGATCTTCCTGCTCAACACCAGCTATGGCCCGGATGAGATCTGGCGCCACCTGCCGGTCGAGGTGCGCCAGACGATCGCCGAGCGCCACCTGCGCCTGTTCGTCATCGACGCGCAGTCAGTCGCGCAGGCGACCGGCATGGGCGCGCGCATCAACACCGTCATGCAGACGTGCTTCTTCGCCATCAGCGGCGTGCTGCCACGTGACGAGGCCATCGCCCAGATCAAGCGCAGCATCGAGAAGACCTACGGCAAGCGCGGCCAGGCCGTCGTGCAGCGCAACTTCGCCGCTGTCGACCAGACCCTGGCTAATCTGCACGAGGTCGACCTCGCACCGCGCCTGGCCGCGCCCGCCACGAACGGCCACGGGCCGCGGCGGTTGGCGCCGGTGCCGGCCGAGGCGCCGACCTTCGTCCAGCGCGTCCTCGGCCCGATGATCGCCTACGAGGGCGACTCGCTGCCGGTCAGCGCCCTGCCGTCCGACGGCACCTACCCGACCGGCACCGCTCGCTGGGAGAAGCGCAACCTGGCGCTGGAGATCCCGGTCTGGGAGCCGGACCTGTGCATCCAGTGCGGCAAGTGCGTCTTCGTCTGCCCCCACTCGGTCATCCGCCACGCCGTCTACCCGGCCGAGGCGCTGGCCGGCGCGCCAGCGACTTTCGTCAGCACCGAGGCCAAGTTCAGGGAGTTCCCCGGCGCGCGCTACACACTTCAGGTCGCGCCTGAGGACTGCACCGGCTGCGGGCTGTGCATCGAGGCCTGCCCGGTCAAGGACAAGCGCCAGGTCGGCCGGCGGGCGATCAATATGGCGCCGCAGGCGCCGCTGCGCGAGCGCGAAGCAGTCAATTGGGACTTCTTCCTGACGCTGCCCGAGGTCGATCGAGCCGCCATGAGCCTGGGCAACATCAAGAACAGTCAGTTGTTGCCGCCGCTGTTCGAATTCTCCGGCGCCTGCTCCGGCTGCGGCGAGACGCCGTACCTGTCGTTGCTGTCGCGGCTGTTCGGCGATCGCAGCGTCATCGCCAATGCCACCGGCTGCTCCTCGATCTACGGCGGCAACCTGCCAACCACGCCGTGGACGGTCAACGGCGCCGGCCGCGGCCCGGCCTGGGCCAACTCGCTGTTCGAGGACAACGCCGAATTCGGCCTGGGCATGCGTCTCACGATCGACCAGCAGCTGACGCAGGCCACGGCGTTGCTCAACACCTGCACGCCCACTATCGGCGACGAGCTGGTGCAGGCGCTGGTCGAGGCCGACCAGGCGACCGAGGCCGGCATCGCCGCCCAGCGCGAGCGGGTAGCCGTGCTGAAACAGCGACTGGCGGCGGCTATCGAGCAGGATCCGGCGCTCAGTTTCACCCACAGCGCGCTGCTGTCGCTGGCCGACGTGCTGGTGCGGCGCAGCGTCTGGATCGTCGGCGGCGACGGCTGGGCCTACGACATCGGCTTCGGCGGCCTGGACCACGTGCTCGCCTCCGGCCGCAACGTCAACGTGCTGGTGCTGGACACCGAGGTCTACTCGAACACCGGTGGCCAGGCCAGCAAGGCGACACCGCGCGCCGCCGTCGCCAAATTCGCCGCCCGCGGCAAGAACATGGCCAAGAAGGACCTGGGCCTGATCGCCATGGTCTACGGCAACGTCTACGTGGCGCGCGTGGCGATGGGCGCCGGCGACGTGCAGACGTTGCAAGCCTTCCAGGAGGCGGACGCCTACGACGGCCCGTCGCTGATCATCGCCTACTCGCACTGCATCGCCCATGGCATCGACATGCGCAAGGGGCTGGAGCAGCAGAAGCTGGCCGTCCAATCCGGTCACTGGCCACTCTACCGCTACCATCCGGCGCGCGCCGCGGCCGGCGAAAACCCGTTGACGATCGACTCGAAGGACCCCTCGGTCCCGCTGTCGCAGTACATCTACAACGAGACTCGCTACCGGATGCTCCAGCAGAGCGACCCGGCAGCGGCTGAGACGCTGCTGCAGGCCGCCCAGGCGGACGCCAGCCAGCGGTGGGCGCTCTACCAGCAGCTGGCCGCGCTGCACCAGAAGCCGTAACGCCGACCGGCCGGCGTGCCGGTGACTGTGGAGGAGGAGCGAGATGATCGACCTGTCCACGACCTACCTGGGGTTGCCGCTGCGCACGCCCCTCATCGCCTCCGCCTCGCCACTGATGAAGCGGGTCGACGCGGTGCGGCAATTTGAGGACTCGGGCGCGGCGGCGGTCGTGCTGCACTCGCTGTTCGAGGAGCAGATCACCCACGAAAGCCACCAGCTCGACCATTTCCTGAGCCGGGGCACCCACTCCTACGCCGAAGCGCTCAGCTACTTCCCCGACCTGGACAGCTACAACCTGGAGCCGGATGTCTACCTCGACCACATCCAACGGGTGAAGGCCGCCGTCGCGATCCCCGTCATCGGCAGCCTGAACGGCGTCACCACCGGCGCCTGGGTGGACTACGCTCGTGCCATCGAACAGGCCGGCGCCGACGCGTTGGAGTTGAATATCTACTATTTGCCGACCGATCCCTACCTCGGCAGTGCCGAGGTCGAGGACCGCTATGTCGATCTGGTGCGTGAGGTGCGGGCGCAGGTCACGATCCCGCTGGCTCTCAAGCTCAGCCCCTTCTTCACGGCGCTGCCGAACATGGCGCGGCGCTTCGTCGAGGCCGGCGCCGACGGGCTCGTGCTGTTCAACCGCTTCTACCAGCCCGATCTGGACCTCACCAATCTGGATGTCGTGCCGAGTGTGGTGCTGAGCAGCAGCCAGGAGTTGCGCCTGCCGCTGCGCTGGATCGCCATTCTCTACGGTCGGGTCCAGGCCGACCTGGCGCTGACGACTGGCGTGCATACCGCCGAGGACGTGCTGAAGGCGCTGATGGCCGGCGCCAGTGTCGCCATGACCACGTCGGCGCTGCTGCGGCACGGCCCCGGCCGGCTCTTGCACATCCTATCCGACTTGCGCGAGTGGATGGAGAGCCACGAGTACGACAGCGTCGAGCAGATGCGCGGCAGCATGAGCCAGCGCCACGTTGCCGAGCCGGCCGCCTTCGAGCGCGCCCACTACATGCGCGCCCTCACCAGCTTCGACAACCACGTGCGGTAGGCGGGCCAGGAGGCCAGGAGGCCAGGAGGGGAAAGAGGAGAGGGTTGGGGTGAGGACCCTGCATTTCCCTGACCCAGCTGCTCCCTCGTTCCTACTAGCGCCCATTCGCCTCCCGGCCCTGGCGCCGGCTGCGCCCGCTCGCTATCATTGGCACTGTGTGGGCAGGAGTGCTAACGACCGCGAGGAGGATGGGTGATGGGGGCAGAGGCTGAAGTGACGCCGCCGGCGCAGGTGCCATTCCGGGCCGAGGTCAAGCAACTGCTGCAGATCCTGGCGCACTCGCTCTACACCGACCGCGAGATTTTCCTGCGCGAGCTGCTGTCGAACGCCTCGGATGCCCTGCATCGCCTCCAGTTCGAGATGCTGACCAACCACGCCGTGCTCGATGCCGACGCGCCGCTGGAGATCCGCGTCAGCACCGACGAGGCGGCGCGGACGATCACGATCGACGATACCGGCATCGGCATGACTCATGATGAGCTGGTCGAGAACCTCGGCACGATCGCCCAGTCCGGCGCGCGGGCGCTGATGGAGCGGCTGGAGGCCGGCCAGCGCGGCAACATCATCGGTCAGTTCGGCGTCGGCTTCTACTCAGCCTTCGTCGTCGCCGACGAGGTGACGGTTGTCTCGCGCTCCTTCCAGCCGGGGGCCGAGGCGGCGCGGTGGCAGAGCCAGGGCGGCGACAGTTTCACCGTCGGCCCGGCCGAGCGCGAGCGGCGCGGCACGACCATCACCCTCACGCTCAAGGAGGACGCCGCCGAGTTCGCCTCAGCCTGGCGGCTGCGCCAGATCGTCAAGCGCCACTCGGACTTCGTCGCCTTCCCCATCATGGTCGGCGACGAGCAGGCCAACCAGCAGACGGCGCTGTGGCGCCACCCAGCGCGCGAGGTCGAGGCTGCCCAGTACGACGAGTTCTACCGCCAGTTGACCTTCGAGAGCGAAGCACCGCTGCTGCACGTCCACCTCTCGACCGACGCGCCGGTCGATCTGCACACGATCCTGTTTGTGCCGGCCAAGCGCGAGCGCGGCTTCATCGAGCGGCGCGTCGAGGGCCGCATCCGCCTCTACTCGCGCAAAGTGCTGATCCAGGAGGAGGCGACTGACCTCCTGCCGGCCTACTATCGCTTCGTCGAGGGTGTCGTCGACAGCGAGGACCTGCCGCTCAACGTCTCGCGCGAGATGGTGCAGTCCAGCCCGGTGCTGCAGCGCATCAAGACGACGCTGACCGGCCGGCTGACGCGCACCCTGAGCGAGCTGGCCGAGAAGGAGCCGGCGCGCTACGCCATCGCCTGGCAAGAGTTCGGCGTGTTCTTGAAGGAAGGCATCGCGACCGACTTCAAGGCACGCGACGACCTGCTGCCCTTGCTGCGGTTTCATACCAGCACCAGCGGCAACGATCTCGCCAGCCTGGCCGCCTACGCCGGCCGTATGATCGAAGGCCAGACGGAGATCTACTACCTGCTGGCGACCGACCTGGACAGCGCCCGCCGCAGCCCGCACCTGGACGCGCTGGCAGCGCGCGGTCTGGAGGCACTGCTGCTGGTCGACCTGGTTGACGGGTTCATGCTCAACGGGCTGCGCGAGGTCGATGGCAAGACGCTGCGCAACCTGGACGACCCCGACCTGACGCTGCCGGGCACAGCCGAGGCGCCGGCCGCCCGCATCAGTGACGACGACTTCGTGCGCCTGATCGACCGCGCCAGGTCCGTGTTGGGCGAGCGCGTCACCGGCGTGCGGGCCTCGAACGTGCTGCACGACAGCCCGGCCCGGCTGCTGTCGCCGGAGAGCAGCCAGAGCGCCGAGGCCGCCCGCCTGCAGCGCCTGCTGGAGCGCGACTTCTCGGTGCCACCGCGCCTGATGGAAGTCAACCGGGGCCACCAATTCATCGCCGACCTGGCACGGCTCATCACCGACCAGCCCGACGCCTCGGTGATCGACCCGCTGATCGAGCAACTCTACGACAGCGCCCTCCTGCTGGAGGGGCTCCACCCCAATCCCGCCGCCATGGTCGGCCGCATCCAGCGCCTGATGGAAGCCGCCGCCCGACCGGAGCGCCAGAAGGCGTAGGAGGTCAGCCGACCACCGGTGGCGGCCCCGAATGCATCCGTCATGCCGGCGGAAGCCGGCATCCAGTCAGCCCTACCTGAGGCGGCTACGTTATCCCGGCTTTCGCCGGGGTGACGCAGCCGACGATCGTTCTTCCTGGCCTCCCGACTTTGCCTACCCCTGGTCGTTGACGGCGCGCAGCAGGCCCATCAGGTAGCCGGTGGCGTAGGCTCGGCCGCGCGGCGCCCAGCCCTCGTCGCCGACCATGTGCGGCACGTGGTCGTCGATGAGGCAGCCGGTGAAGCCGACCTCCTTGAGCGTGCGCATGACGGTCGTGACGTTGAAGTTGCCCTCGCCGATGAAGCACTCGTTGAACACATCACCGGTGCCCTGCACGTCGCGGAAGTGGATGTAGACGAGCTGGTTGCGCGAGCCGAAGTGGCGGATGCCGCGCAGCACGTTCGCCTCGCCGCCCATCTCCGACCAGCAGCCGGCACAGAACAGCAGACCCCAGGCGGGGCTGCCACCCGCCTGCTCGGCGGCGCGCACGAAGCCGTCGTAACTGCTCATGATGCGGGCAACGCCGCCGATGGTCGGGCCGGGCGGGTCGTCGGGGTGCAGCGCCAGTCGCACGCCGGCCTCTTCGGCGACCGGCAGCACCGCCTTCAGGAAGTAGCCGTGCGCCTCCCAGAGCTGGTCGGCGCTGATTTCCTCACCGAAAGACAGCGGTAGGTCACGCGCCTTGTCCATGTCGAAGGCAGTCACCGGAGCGCCACCGCGCCCGGGCACGCTGCCGGTGCGGTAGAGCCCTTGCGGCCGGAAGTTGTAGCCCAGGACAGGGATGCCGGCCGCACCGATGTTGCGCACCGTCGCCTGGAAGTTCTCCAGCTCCTCGTCCCGGCCCGGACGACCCAACCGGGCATTCATCCAGAACGAGTGCGGCACGTTCTGGAGCGCCTCGATCCGTAGGCCGTGGCCCTCGACCCACGCCCGCAGCGCGCGCAGGTCGTCCGCCTCCCACCGCTTGTCACCCGTCAGCCGCGCTGGCGTCGCCAGCACGACGCCCTCGCAGCCCATCTGCTTGGCGTAGATCAGGTGATCGTCGGTCGCGTTGCCCGGCAGCCCGATCGAGACGCGCATCGTGTCCGACATTGGTCCTCCAGTTGCTCGTTGCGAGCGGATTCTGAGATCGGGTGGGTTCTATCGGGGCAGCTCACCGTGGCTGTCCTCGCTCCATGGTGGCTCTCGTCATCGGTCGCCAAACGGGTCACGCTGCGGCGAGACCATCACCATGGTCCGGCCGTGGCAGTGCAGCCAGTCTAGCCCGCGGCGCCGCGCCA
Organism: Chloroflexota bacterium; assembly: GCA_020849725.1. The sequence goes on along the minus strand of JADLAZ010000071.1, from coordinate 15,648 downwards.
AACAAGGGCTCCGGCCAGCATGTGCCTGGCGCCCTTACGCTGTCGGTCGCAGCAGCAGTACCAAACAGGCCCGGCCGGCGGCATCGGTGTACGTCACCGGCTGCCAGGCGTAGCCCGGTGGGGCAGTGCGGAACTGTCGCCGCACGATCAGCAGCGCCTCGTCGAACGACGGCAGCGGCTGGCCGGGCACCATCGTCACGATCTGGATGTCGGTCGCGCCGGATAGCGCCGCCGGTACGATCTCGTCGAGCATGGGCGTGAGGTCGGCTGGCTCGGCATCCGGGCCGGGGTCCGTCTGGAAGATGACGATCTGGAGCAGATCGCTGGCCGTGGGCTGGCCGCCGGCCGGCGTGGCGGTGAGCGTGGTTAGAGCGCGCGCGGCAGCGGTGGCCACCGCTGGGTCGGGATCGGCGCGAGCGGCCTCCAGGGCCGGGGCGGCCGCCGGCTGGCCGAGCCGGCCGAGTGCCCGCGCCGCCGTCGCCCGCAGCGCCGGGTCGGCCGCGCCGGTCAGCGCCGTCAGCAATGGGGCAAGCGCGTCGGGCCGACCGCTGACGCCGAGCAGCCAGGCCGCCTCCTGGCGCACGGCCGGTTCCGGGTCGGCCAGCGCGCCGGCGAGCGCCGCCACGATACCCGGCTCGCCCAACCGAGCGATCGCCCGTGCCGCGGCGGCGCGCAGGCCGGGGTGGTCGCGGGCGGCCAGCGCGCCCTGCAACGGCGGCAGTGCGGCGATCTGTCGCAGCCGCTGCGCCGCCCGCTCGCGCGCCGCCGGCTCCAGCGCGGCGCTCGCCTGGGCCGCGATCTGGCGGCCCGGCTCCGGCAGCCGATCGATGGCCGCCAGCGCCGCCGCGCGCACGGCCGGGTCCGGGTCGGCCAGCGCCCGCGCCAGCGGCGTCAGCGCGCGGGCGTCGCTCATCGCGCCCAGTGCCTCGGCTGCCAGCGCCCGCGCCGGCGGTGCGCCGTCCGCCAGAACGACAGTCAGCGGCGCCAGGGCGCGCTCCGGCCCGACTGCCGCGAGCGCCGTCACGGCCGACGCCGACACATGCGCGTCGGCGTCGGCCAGGGCAGCCAGCAGCGGCGCGACCGACCGCGCATCGCCCCGCCGCCCCAGCGCCCGCGCCGCCGCCACACGGACGACCGGGTCCGGAGCGGATGCCGCCTCCACCAGCGTCGCCCACGCCGCGCCGTCGGCCGCCAGCCGGCCGAGCGCCGCTAGCAGCAGCGGCGCCTCGTCGGGTGTGGCGCGCCACTGTGCCCGCAGCGCCGCCACTGCCGGCGCGGCGTCGAGCCGGCCGAGCGCCTCCCCGGCGGCCGCGCGCACGGTCGGGTCCGGATCGGCCAGCGCCAGCGCCAGCGCCGGCGCGGCCGGCCCCGGTGGGCAGCGGACCAGCGCCGCCGCCGCCGCCTGGCGCACGGCCGGCTCGTCGTCGGTCAGCGCCCGCGCCAGGCCCGGCACGTCGCCACGCGCCGCCAGCCGGTCGACATCCGGTCGCCGGCGAAAGAAGCGCACGGCTAGTAGACGACGACGCCGCGGGCGACCTCGCCCGCTTCCAGCGCGTGGAAGGCGTCGTTGATCTGATCGAGCGTGAAGCGGCGGCTAATCAACTCGTCCAGGCGCAGCTTGCCGAGCCGGTAGAGGTCGACCAGGCGCGGGAAATCGGCCTGCGGCTGGATCGAGCCGTAGGTGCAGCCGATGATCGAGCGCGCCGTGCGCGTCAGCGACAATACCGGCAGCGCCATGTCGGCATCCGGCGCGCCAACGCCGACGACCACCGCGACGCCGCCCTTGCGCGTGGCGTCGTAGGCCAGGCGCACCGTCTCCGGCAGACCGATGACCTCGAAAGCGTAGTCGACGCCTCTCCCGCCGGTCAGCGCCTGGGCACGGGCGACAACATCCTCGCGGGTGGCGTCGATCGTGTCGGTTGCGCCAAAGTCGCGCGCCAGCGCCAGCTTGTTGGCCAGCCGGTCGGCGGCGATGATGCGCGCCGCGCCGGCGATGCGCGCGCCCTGGATCACATTCAGTCCGACGCCGCCCGCGCCGATCACCAGCACGTCGGCGCCGGCCGGCACGCGCGCCGTGTTCAGCACCGCCCCGACGCCGGTGGCGACGCCGCAAGCAACCAGCGCGGCACTGTCGAGTGGCATCTCCGGCGGCAGCGGCACGACGTTCGTCGCCGGCACGATCGTCCGCTCGGCAAATGAGCCGACATTGAGGAACTGCTGGATGGCCGTATCGCCCCGGCGCAGGTGGGTCACCGGCGGAGTCGCCGGTGTGCACAGGTGGACCATGCCGCGCACGCAGTACCAGCACTGGCCGCAGCGCGAGCCGAAGGCGATGACGACCGGATCGCCGGGCCGCACGCGCGTGACACCCGGCCCGACCGCCTCGACCACGCCAGCGCCCTCGTGGCCCAGCACCAGCGGCAACACGCTGCCCATCTCCCGCTTCCAGTGGTGGAGGTCCGAGTGACAGACGCCGGAGGCCGCCAGCTTCACCTGAACCTCGCCCGGTCCCGGCGGCGCCAGCTCGATCTCCTCGACGACGAGCGGCGCGCCTCGTTCGTACAACACGGCTGCGCGCATTGGGGGAACCTCCTTCTCTGGAATGCTCACGGAAGAGGTCGGCGACTACGGAACCTGCCACCGCGGGTTTGCCCCGGTCCAACATCAGTCCGCACAGACAGACCTCGTGGCGCCGCAGCGCCCCACCGGCGCGACGTCAGTCGCCGGCCACACGTGTGTGCCGGCTCAGCGCGCCGTGACGCGCAGGTCGCTGCCCAGTTCCGCCGCCATGGCGTTGATGTCGTCGACGACCACGGGTGTCATCGGGATACCGGACATGAGCCGCTCTTGCTTGGTGGTGTACTCAATCTCACCGGGCAGGAAGATGCCGGTTGAGCCAGCCGCCAGACGGGAGCTTTTCAACTGGTCGATCAGCTCGCCCATGTGCGCTTTGAACTCGTCGACCGGCATGAACGTCGCGATATCGATCGCCTGGTAGATCTGGGCTGTGCCGGGGCTGCCCAGGCCGGCGCCGAAGCGGCCGCCACTGAGGACGCCGGTGATGATGTCCAGGCAGACGGCCATGCCGTAGCCTTTCGCCCCGCCCACCGGCAGCAGGATGCTGGCCTGGTCGGGATCGTCGGTTGGGTTGCCGGCCTCGTCGAGCGCCCAGCCGAAGGGGATCTTCTCACCCCGCTCCTTGGCCAGCCCGAGCTTGCTGCCGGCGACGACGCTGGTGGCCATGTCCAGATCGACGGCGAAGCCCTTGTTCGTCGGCGCGGCCCACGACAGCGGATTGAGCGCCACCAGCTTGTCGACACCGCCCCAGGGGGCCATGGCGATGCCGGCATTGGTGCTGGCGAAGCCGACGCAGCCGGCATCGGCCGCCATCTGGGTGTAGAAGGCCTTGGCCCCGGAGTGAGTCGAGTTCCGGACCGATACCGAGCCGATGCCGAACTCCCTGGCCCGCGCGATCGCCAGCGTCATCGCCTGGTGGCCGATGACGTGGCCGGCGCCACGGTCGCCATCCAGCAGCACCAATCCGCCCTTCTCCTTCACGACGGCGATGTTGGGCGTCGGATTGTAGCCGCCGGAGCGCAGCGCCTTGACGTAGGTGACGACATAGCGCGTGCCGTGCGAGTGGACGCCGCGCAGATCGGCATCGACCAGGCAGCGACCCATGAAAGCGGCGTCGGCCGCCGGCATGCCGGCGCGCTGGAACAGGTCCGCGACGACGCCGGTCAGGTGATCCGCCGCGACAACGATCGGGGTGTAGGCCATCCGGTACTCCTCCTCAGTCACGCACTGCCCGCGCCGCGCCGGCCAGCCGGATCGGCCCATGCGTCGGCGGGGACGCCGGCCATGATACGCCGAATCACGCGATCGCGCGAGCCGATGCCGCATCGGCTGTGGAACACGGCGTCGGGGCAGCAGGTCAGGATTTCAGGGCGACCTGGATGACCCGGCGGCTCTCCAGATCGGTGATGATAAGCGTGTCGGGCGCGGCCAGCTCGATACCCATCGGCCGGCGCACCTCGGCGCCATCGACCTCCAGCGGGCCGAATTCGGCCAGCACTTCGCCGCTGGGACCGTACTGCCAGATCATGCCGTGGTCCGGGTCGGTTGCGTAGACACCGCCGCGCCCGTCCGATGTCAGGTGTGGCCCGGTGACGCTGGATGAGTTGGGGATCGGCCACTCGGCACGCAGGCTGCCGTCGGCCGCGTAGGCGACGATCTTCTTGTTTGCCGAGTCGGCGATGAAGATACTGCCGTAGCGGTCGACCACCACGTCGGTCGGCTCCTTGATCTGGCCCTGGCCCAGCCCTTGCTCGCCGATCTTAGCCGTCACCACGCCCTGGGCATTGACGACGGCGATGCGACCGTTGCCCGTATCGGCCAGGTAGAAATCGCCGGCTGCGTCGACATCAAAGCCGCGCGGCTGGAAGAACCGGCCCTCACCGCCGATCCGACCCAGCGGCTTGCCGGCGGCGTCGTAGCGGTGGAGCGTGCCCTGCTTCGAGTCGAGTACGACGACCTCGCCGTTGCCGGCGACGACGACCGCCACCGGCTCGACCAGCGCCGCCTCGCCCTGACCCGGCCCGACCGCCCACAGCGGCTTGCCGGCTGGATCGAACTTCCGCACCAGCCGGTTGGCGGTATCGACCACGTACAGGTTGCCGGCGGGGTCGAGCGCTACCCCGCGCGGCGACGCCTTCTCGGCGCCATCCAGGCCAGCAGTTGGCGCCAGCACCGTCGCCACCGGTTGGACCTGGCGCGGGCCAGCGGCGGCGGTGGCCGGCAATGGTGGCACGGCTGGCGGCAGCGTCAGCAGCTTGGGGTCGGTCACGGTCGTCGGGATGAGATGCTCGCTGGGGATGATCTCGCGCTCGCCGCCGGGCGGCTGCCAGTAGACCGCCACGTGTGAGAAGTCCGAGGCGTCCTTGTAGCGCACCTTGATGCGGTGCAGGCCGGCCGTGAGCGTGATCGGGCGCTCGACCGTCTCGTTCGGCCGTGTAGAATCGATCAGCACCCGGTCGTTGAGCGACAGCTGCGCCGGGTCGAGCGCCCGCACCGCGAAGCGGTAGTTGCCGGGCGTGCTGATGGCAAGCTGACCGGTCCACTCGACTGTCCACGGGCGCGGCACCGGTGCGGTGTGGAAGCGGAAGGCGACGGTCGAATCGATCCGCTGCAGCGCCGGCGGGCCGGACCAGGTCTGGTTGGTAAAATAGCTGCCGAGGAGTCCGGTGGCAGTCACCGGCGCGACGAAGAGATCCTCGCGCGCCAGCGGCTGCCAGCCACGGACACCGGGCGGCTGCCACAGCACGCGCACCGGCGCCAGCGCGGCCATGGGCGCTTGCATCGTCAGCGCGTGGTTGCCCTGAGCGAGCGTCAGTTCGACGCCGTCCTGCCCAGCGCGGGTCACCTCGGCGCCGTCGATGGCCAGCATCGCCTCGGGTGGCCCCTCGATCCGGAATCGATACGTGCCGAACTGGGGCAAGGCCAGCGTCGACCGCCATCGGCCGGTGAACGGCAGCGCCAGCGGTGCGCCCTCCTCCCAGGTCGCCGCCAGCGCCGGCTCGGTGCGCTGCACCGCCGGCGACTGGGCGCCAGGGTCGGTCACGATACCTGGATAGTAGTGTGCCGTCACGCCTTTGACGGCCGCGATCTGCTCGCGGTCGATCTGGACCGCAGTCAAGATGCTCTCGCCGCCGGTCGGCCCGCGATGCTCGGTCACCGTCGCGCCCGGATAGGCGGTCGTGATGTCATCCATGCGCCGGTCCTGCTCTGGCAGCAGGTAAAGCGCCACCGGCTGCTCGCCACGGATCGGCAGATGCTGCGCCGGATCAAAGCGCTCCAGGGTGCGCCCGTCGTGCAGCAGGAAGCGCAGCGTCGGCGTGCTGTGCGTGGCTTCGGAGATGAAGACCCGCGTCTCCGGCGACAGGGTCGCGATCGAGCGCGCCATCAGTGTCTCTTGCGTCGAGTACGATGACCATGCGCCGTGATCGGTCAACTGGCGGTTGAAATAGGTGTCGTAGTTGAGGCCGACGGCGACCGCCAGCGCCGCCGCGGCCGGCAGCGCCGCCAGGGCGCCGCGCCAGTGCGGCCGCGCCTCCCAGGCGCGCGTCAGCAACCAGCCGGGCACGAGCGCCGCCAGCAGCGCTACCGGCACGGTCGCGCCGATGCCCCGGTACGCCTGCGGTGCTTCGAAGTCCAACGACAGCACGCCGGGCAGCACCGCCAGCACCAGCCAGGCGACCAGCAGCGCGTGATCCGGCCGCCGCACCCGGCTCAGCGCCACCACCAGCCCGATCCCCAGCAGCGCGCCGGTGATCGGGTCGACCATCGGCGCGCCGGGCAGATTGTGCCGCCCATTGCGGTCGCCCGCGATGTGAAACATCAAGGCGTGATCCCGGATGTTCGCCAGCAGGGCCGCTTGCGCCTCGGCCGGCGACTTGCCCTTGAAGATCGAGGTCGCCTGCGTGCGCTCGCTGAAGGCGCGCGTGTCACGGATGGCGAAGCCGATCAGCGGCGACAGCACCAGCAGCGCCACCACGCCCAACACGGCCAGGCCGGCGGCGGTGCGGCGCAGCAGCGCCATCCGCTCGTGGGCTAGCATGACCAGGAACACGATCACCAGCAGCACCGGCACCACGTAGAACGCCGGATAGGAGTACGCACCGAGCGCCAGGCACACCCCAGCCATACCCAGATCGCGGCCACGGCCGCTGCGCAGTCCACGGATACCGAAGTACATTGTGCCGATGGTCAGCACCGGCACGAGGATGCCGTTCATCGCAAAGCGGCTGAAATTGACGTGCCACCGCTCGCTCGCCAGCAGCAACCCAGCCGCGATCGCCACCGGCACGCCGAACAGCAGGCGGGCCAGGACATAGACGCCGGCCACCGCTGCCAGACCCAGCACCGTCGCCACCAGCCGCAGCGCGAAGATGTTGGCGCCGAACAGTTGGATCGCCACTGCCTGCAAGTAGAAGAACAGTGCCGGCAACTGCGTCAGATCGGCAACGAAGACCGGCCGGTAGCTCGGATCCTCGAGGATCCGCATCGCCACGATGCCATTCTGCGCCTCGTCGAACCAGACGCCCTCCGGCGCAGTCGCCAGTCGCGTCAGCCGGAAGTAGGCCGCCACCAGCAGGATCAGCGTCAGCGCCGCCGCTTCCACCCAGCGGGGCAGCGGTGTAGCCGGCGCGATCGGCTGCCGCGCCATCGCCCAGGCGGCAACGAGGCCCGTCACCAGGAAGGCCAGGCCGAGCGCCGGTGCCTGCTCGCGCGTGGTGAGGCTCAGGTGCGCGACGATGGCGGCGGCGGTGGCGATCAGAACGATCGCCACCGCCGGCCCGGCGGACAGGGGAGAGAACGTGCGCTTCATGGCCCCTTCACGTTGCACTGGCGATGCCCGTCACGGTCGGACGCCGGCTGCGGGCGCATGGGCGCTCCGCTACAATCATCGGACGGACGCGCGGCCGCACGAGCTTCTCAACGAACTATACGGATGCGCCGATACCTGTGCTAGCGCCCGCGCGCCCGACAGACGGATTTCCAGGCCCGGCGTAGATCCGGCAGGTGGCCACCGTTGCTGTCCGTCCTGGCCCACAGGAGAGAATCGATGGCCGTGCCAGTTCCGGCGACCACGCCGCGCGTCATCGTCGTCATGCCGGCCTACAACGCGGCGCGAACGCTGGAGCGCACGTACGCCGATCTGCCGAGGGACATCGTCTACCGCGTCATCCTCGTCGACGATGTCAGCCAGGACGGTACCGTCGAGGTCGCCCGGCGGCTCGGCATCGAGCCGGTCGTCCACGTCCAGAACCGCGGCTACGGCGGCAACCAGAAGACGTGCTATGTCGAGGCGTTGACGCAGGGCGCCGACATCGTCGTCATGCTCCACCCCGACTACCAGTACGACTCGACGCTGGTGCCAGATTTGATCCAGCCGATCGTTGATGGGCGCGCCGACCTGGTGCTCGGCTCGCGGCTGCTCGGCGGCGGCACGCTGGCCGGCGGCATGCCGGTCTGGAAGTATCTGTCCAACCGCTTCCTGACGATCGCCGAGAATGCCGCCTTCGGCCTGTTGCTGTCGGAGTACCACACCGGCTTCCGCGCCTACAGCCGGCGCCTGCTGGAGACGATCCCGTTCGTGCTGAACTCAGACAACTTCGTCTTCGACTCCGAAGTCATCGCCCAGACGGTCTATTTCGGCTTCCAGATCGACGAGATCGCCGTGCCGACGCGCTACTTCGCTGAAGCGTCGTCGGTCAACCTGAAGAACAGCATCATCTATGGGCTGATGACGCTGCGCACGGTCGGGCGCTACCTGCTCAATCGCTGGGGGCTATTGCGCTCGCGGCAGTTCAATCGCCAGCTCAGCCAGGTCATCAGCCGCTACCACATGGCGGCCATCGTCGCCGGGCGGGCACACGGCGCATGAGCCATCTCGCCGCCCGGCCGGTCCGCCTGGCGCTGACGGCCGTCATCAGCCTGGCGCTGGTGGGGATCGCGTTTCGCAACGTCCAGTTGGACGATTTCGTGCTGGCGCTGGCGCGGCTCGACGCCGGCCTGTTGCTGCTGGCGATGGCGCTCTACTTCGTCGACCTGGCGCTGCGCGCTGTGCGCTGGAAGGTACTGATCGGCGGCGCGGCGCGGGTCGCGCTCTGGCAGGTGTACGTCGGCCTGGTGGTCGGCTACGCCGCCAACAACCTGCTGCCGGCGCGGGTGGGCGAGCTGGCGCGCGCGCTGGCGACCGGCCGGCTCAGCGGGGCACGGCCGGCGACGCTGCTCGGCACGATCGTCGTCGAGCGCGTCCTCGACGGCCTGACGGTGGTCGGGCTGCTGGCGCTGCTGCTGCCCTTGCTGCCGGCGGCCGATTGGGTCCGCGCCGCCATCCTGGCCGGCGCCGTCGTGTTCGGGCTGCTGCTGGCGGTGCTGGTGCTGGCCGTGGCGGCGCGTGCGCGCCTGACGGGGCTGACGCGCCGGCTGTTGACGGTGGTGCCGCCGTCGGCGCGGAAGCGGGCGCTGGGCATCGTCGAGGCCGGCCTGGGCGGCGTGGCCGCGTCGCTGTCGCCGGGCGCGGCGCTGCTGGCCGTCCTGCTGTCGGTCGTCATCTGGCTGGCCGGCGCGACGATCTATCTGGTGGTCGCGGCCGCGTTCGGCGTCAGCCTGCCGCTGTGGTGGTGGGTGATCGCCATCTGCCTGGTCAACCTGGCGACGTCGCTGCCGCTGGCGCCGGCCGGGCTGGGCGCGTTCGAGCTGGCGCTGGTGGCGCTGCTGACGCTGGCCGGGGTTCCCGAAACGACCGGCGCGCCGTTGACGCTGGCGCTGCACGGGGTGCTGTTCCTGCCGGTCGTCGTCGCCGGGCTGCTGTGCGTCTGGGGTTGGGGGTTGAGCTTGCGGCCGGCGCCTGAGCCGCGCTCGCTCGCCGCCGACGCAAGCTTACCGCCGGCGCCCTGAGCCGTGCTACGGCCGTGACCCCAGCCAGACCGGCGTCTCCGGCCGCAGCACCATCGGTGGCACCATCGCCCAGTCGCCTTCGACATCGCGACGGCCATCGGCCAATGGCGGCGCCCAGACCCAACGGATCAGCGTCCGGCCACCCTCGGGCATCTGCATCGTCACGACGATCGGGTGCGGCCCGGCCGTCAGCTCGATCGGCGTCCCTTCCTTGACCTTGTCCCACGTCTCGGCGCGCTCCTGCTGCACGGCGATCGACTGACCATCGATCTCCAGGCGCAGCGGCGCGTCGGTGGCGAAGGCCATCCGGTAGACACCAGAGCGCGGCGCCAGCAGCGTGCCGCGCCAGACGATCTGGCCCGGTCGCGGCAGCGGCTCGATGTTGTGCATGAACGCCGCCGACAGTGTGAGGTCCAGGAACATGCGCACCCGCGGCGAGGCCGCCGACTCGCCCTGTGGGATGGCCCTCCCGAGCAGGCCCCAGGGCGCATCCATCAAGGCGTATGTCGCCGTCGGCTCGAAGGCGCGCAGCGTGGCCGTCCCGGTCCCTGCCTCGAGCATGCGCGAGCGACGCAGCGTGATCGCGTCTGCGCGCGACTGCACATCGGCCTTGACCTGGACGAAGTGCAGGCCGCGCGCCAGCTCGACATCCTGTCGGACCGGACCGCCGCTGGTCTCGGCCACCGTGACGCCATCGATCAATAGTGTCGCTGCCTGCGGCGCGGCCAGCTCGAACCGATGCCGCCCAGAGCGGGTAATGCGGATGCCCGCCCGCCACTCGACCTGGCCCGGCAGCGCCAGCGCGGCCGGCAGTACACCGAACGTGTCGACCGTGCCCAGCGGCTCGCCGGCGCCATTGATGACGGTGACGCCGCGCGTGCGATCGACCGCCTCGGGCGGCGCCTGATAGGCGACGCGGTCGTCGACCGGCGGCAGGAGTGCCCCGCCGGGATAGAGCGCCTCGACCAGGCTGGCGTAGGCCGTCTGGTTCGCGCCATAGAGCAGGAAGCTGACGCCGTCGCCCGGCTTCGGCACGTGGACGATCGATCGCGGGCCGGGCGGGTTGACCGGCGGCTCGTCCATGTCGAGCACCGGCAGTTGCTGACCCGGGTTGGGGATGGCGCTGGCGCGCGCCTCGCGCGCCATGAAGCGAACCCAGCCGGAGATGACCATATGCTCGGAGACTTCCATCGAGTACACCGGCCCGACTTCGCCGAGTGCGGCGACCTGGCGGCCCTCGTCCGAGGAGTAGGACCACGGTTCAGTCATCGAGCCGTAGACGTTGAAGTAGAAGTTTGTCTGCCAGACAGTCGCGACCACCACCATCAGCACCAGGCCGACGGCGGTGGCGCGGGTGATGGCCGTGCCATCGGGCGACGGCGCCGCGGGCGAGCGTCGCAGGGCGCCGAGCACGCGCGCCACCGCCGGCACGCGCCCGGCGATCTCGTCCAGCAGCAGCGCTGGCAACAGCGGCAGGGTGATCAGCAGGCCAGCGGCGCGCTGCGCGGCCGGCGTCTCGACCGTCAGGATCACGCCGCTCAGTCCGAGCCAGAACCAGAGGCTAAGCACGGCCGCGCGCGGGTCGGCGAAGCTGCGCAGCAACGCATACACGGCGCCGATGAGCAGCAGCGCCGCCAGGGGCAGCGGGAACAGCGGCTGGCTGGTCGGCAGGAACCCGCTGCCGTCGCGGTAGCGGTCGAACACTCCCAGCGAGCGCTCGACCTGGATCGCCATCAGCTCCGGCAGCGGCATGTTCGGCCGCGTGTACTCCAGCCGCGTCTGGTTGAGCGGCGACAGGACGGTCGTCTCCTGGTAGCGGATCGTCGCCCGGTTCGGCTCGCGCTCCAGGTGCGCCAAGAACGGCAGGACGGCGACCAGCGACACGATCGCGGCGATGGTGGCGCCGCGCGCGATCGCCCAGCGCTGGCCACGCCCGTGCAGCCACAGCGCGGCCACGGTCAGCACCGCGCCGAGCGCCCACAGCCGCGCCGACGGATAGGTGTACAGGCTCAGGCCACCACACAGTCCGGCCAGGGCGTAGGGCCAGGCGCGGCGCGTGCGCGCCCCCTCCAGGAAGCCGGCGACCGACAGCGCCCACAGTGTCGCCAGGATGCCCGACTCCATGATCGTCCGACTGAACTGGAGGACGAACGCGCCAGTCGCCGCCAGCGCGGTGGCGATCAGGCCCAGCCGCCAGTTGAAATGGCGGATGCCGATCCAGGCGACCGTCAGCAGGAAGATGGTGCCCGACACCGCGCTCAGCACGCGCCCCTCGGCCACGCCGATGCCGAGCAGGCCGAACGTGCCGGCCAGCAGCCGGAAGTAGACCATGTTGATGTGGTACCAGCCGGCGTCGAACCAGGAGCGCGGGGCCAGGCCGTCGATGATGTTCAGGGCGCTGGCGGCGCGATCGCCCTCGTCGGCCTGGACGTTCATCGGCACGCCCGCGAGGTTGGCGAAGCGCACGACGATGCCCACCGCCAGGATGCCCCCCAGCAGCAGCCACTGCCAGCGGCGCTCGCCGACCATCGAGCGCCAGGCGCCAGCGACATCGCCACGCAGCGACGGCGCCACCGCCACGACGGCCATCAGCATCGACGCGATCCAGAGCATCGGCCCCGCGGGATCGGCCAGATCACGGCGCAACTGGATCCAGTTGTAGAGCGCCAGCGCCAGCGCCACACCCAGCCAGCCGAGCAGCCAGGCCGCGCCGCGCGTCCGCCACCAGGCGCCGCCAGCCGGCGCGTCATCCCAGCGGAACGCCGCCACGTGCGTGCCGGTCCAGGCCAGGCACAGCGCGGCCACCAGGTAGAAACCCAGCCGCGGCCAACCCTGAAAGGAGACCGTGTACATCGGCACATGCTCGGGCACGCGCGTGAGCGCCATGCCGGCGAATGCGGCCAGCAGCGCACCGGCCAGGCCCAGCGTTGCCCACCGATCCGCGGCTCGCTCGTCAGACATGTGTCATCGCCGGTCGTCCATCTCTTTCGTGTCGGGCCGCTGGCTCACGCCGGTCAGTCGTTCGCAAGGGTGCGCTGGCGCACCCTCGTCTTCGTGTACGCGCCGCTGACGGGTCTGTCTCTCACCTGCCGCGTCAACACTCTGAGTCTATGAGACGGCCGGCGTCAACTCAAGGACAGGGGCAGGGCGAGCGGTCGTCAAATGCAGACGCGGCGCCAGCGCCGGCCACCGGCTGGGGCCGCAAGGTGAAGAACAGCACCCGATGACCGTACAGTAGACTGAGGCACACGCAGCGGACGACTGGGCGCATGGCGCGACGACCGGCCGCCGCCCACTGAAAGGACCTCCCAGACGGTGGCTGAATCGACGATGGGGATGTCCAGGCGCGGTCTGGGTGGCGCAGACTAACGACGAGGCGCGCCAACTGGCGGACCTCCAGGCCATCTGGCCCGATCACACGCTGGTCGTGTCCCGGGACAATCGCGGCCGCACCGTTGTGACCGCGCTTGCGCCACCGGGTCGCGACGGTGAGTGACGCGAGTGGGCAGGAGCGGAGTCGTGTGACGGAGCAGTCAGCATCACGTGCCGGTGGGTGGCGCCGGGAGGCAGCGTCGTTCTGTCTGCTGGTGGCGTTGGCGCTGGCCGCCACTGGTCAGGCGCTGCTCCTGCAGCAGCAGGAGACGCGTGGCTGGCTGCTCTGTCTGGCCAGCGCGATCACGCTGGTGCTGGCCCAGGTACTCGCGCCCGGCGCCGACGACGTCATGGCGGGCGCCCCACACCGGCTCATGTCACGCCGGGTTGTAACTCTGGCCGTCATCATCGCCGGGCAGGCGGTGGCGATGGGCCTGGCCCGGAGTGAGCGTGCCCTCTGGACATCCCTGCTGGCCTGGCTCGTCAGCCTGGTGGCGTTCATCACGCTCTTCCTCCCGGATGAGCAGCTTCGGGCGCCGCTGGCGTGGCTCCAGCGCCGGCTGCCGGACAGCCGGTTGCCGCGCTGGGTCGCCTCGCCGCGCGCCACCACGTGGCTGGCGATCGGTGGCCTCACGCTGCTGGCGGCCGGGCTGCGCCTGACCAACCTGGAACACTTGCCGAACGGCATCCACGGCGACGAGACCGAGTTTGGCGAGCTGGCGCTGGCGATCCTGCGCGGCGACGGACCGTTGCCGTTCGGCGTCGCGTTCTGGGGCGATCCGGCGCTGTACATGCATCTGCTCGCCGGGTCGGTGGCGATGGTCGGCCCGAACCTGACGGCGCTGCGCCTCATTTCGGCGCTGGCCGGCGTGGCGATGGTGCCGGCCATCTATCTTCTGACGCGTGATCTGTTCGGCCAGCGCCCGGCGCTGATCGCCGCCGCGCTCACGACGATATCTGTCCCGCTCATTCATTTCAGCCGCCTGGGGATCAACGTCATTCAGGGACCACTGTTCGCCTGCCTCAGTCTGTGGTGCTACTGGCGCGGCATCACCAGCCAGCGTGCGTTGTGGCTCGCCGGCGCCGGCATGACCGCCGGTCTGGCGCTCTACTTCAGCTCCGGGTCACGACTGGTGTTGCCGGTGCTAGCGGTCGTGGTGGGCTGGCGGCTGGCGCAGCGACCGGCCGCCTGGCGCGGCTGGCTGCGCGAGGTGACGCTGGTGGGGGTGGGCGGCCTGGTCGTGCTGTCACCGCTGATCGCCGCCATCCGCGACTCCCCCCGCGAGTTGACCGGACGCTCCGAGACCCGCCTGATCTGGTATGACGCCGCCACCTGGGCCAATGCCGCGAACCGCCACGGCGCCAGCCCCGGCGACGTGCCCCGCATCCTGCTGGGCCAGGTGACGTCGGGGCTAGCGGCATTTACACACCGGCGGGACATGGACGACTTTCATCCGTTCCCCGGCGTCATGCTGGTCCCGGCGCTCCTCGCACCGCTGGTCCTCCTCGGTCTGGTGTACGCGGCCAGTCGCGCGCGTGACCTGCGGTACCTGATCGTCGTCGCCTGGTTCGCCATGCCATTCCTGATCGGCACGGTGCTGACATTCAATGCCGGGAGTTTTCATCGCGTGCTGCCGGCGCTGCTGCCGGCGCTGGTCGTCGCCGCTGTCTTCATCGACGCGCTCGGTCGCGCCATCCGCATCCGCCTGACCCCGCACGCCGGGACCATCGTCGCCAGCGCGCTGGCGCTGGCCGTCGGCCTCACCGGCGGGCAGGAGGCGCTGCGCTACATCAGTGGCTATGGCCTCAGCTACCCATGGGCCGCCGCCACGCTGCAAGCGCGCTATGCTCAATCCCTCGAACCAGACGCCTTGCTCCTCACCGCCGGAGCACCGCGCCTCTACGCGAACCACAGTCCGACGCGCTTCCTCGCGCCGCACGTCGAGCGCGTCGATCTGCTGAATCCGACCGTCGCCCTGCCGGCGCCCCCGCGCGCGCAGGCGATCGGCATCTACGTGCCGGCCTTCAATCAGGACTGGCTGCCGCTGCTGCGCGCCTACTACCCAACCGCTGACGTGCGCGCGCATCACAGCGTGCCGAACGAAACCATCGCCTACACGATCACGCTGTCACCGGCGGACCAGGCGGCCGGGCGGCCACCGGCGGGCGGTCTGCGGGGCGTCGTCGTCGCCGGCGAGACGCCACCCGCGACCGTCCAGGGCGGGCGCATTGACCCGAGCATCACCTTTCACCGCCTGCGCGAGATGGTCCGGCGCGAGCAGTTCAGCGGCCGGTGGGCCGGCACTCTGGTCGTGTCGCGCGCCGGCGACTACGAGTTCGAGATCGCGACCGACGGCCAGGTGACGTTGCTCCTGGACGGCCAGGCCGTCGTCGACGAGCAGGCGTCGCCCGGCCTGCGCACCGTGCGCGGCCGCGCGACGCTGGCTGAAGGCGAGCATGCCGTGTCGCTGGTCGGCCGCTGGCCGCGTGGTGACGGTTACCTGGACCTCTTCTGGCGCCCCCCCGGCGCGCCACAGCGCGCGCTGGTGCCGCCAGCCGCGCTGCGGCCGGCCGGGTGACGTCAGCAGCCCTGCGCTAGCCGCACCCGCAGCAACGTGCCCTCGCTGTCGACGACGTAGAGCGCGCCGTCAGGGCCGACGGCAGCCGCCCGCGGCTGGCCGTTGTCGAGCTTCCAGGCCAGCACCTTGTCGCCACCCGGGCAGATCAGCAGCACCCGGCCGGCGCCGACCTCGGCCACGACGACCTCGGCCTTCGGCCCGAGCGTCAGGCGGGCGCTGCGCAGCGTGTCGC
>JADLAZ010000070.1 GCA_020849725.1 Chloroflexota bacterium | reverse complement strand
GGACGGCGATCAAGATGCCGCTGGCGACGGCCTTCGGCACCTGGCGGGCGCGCGGCCTCAACCCCTTCGCCGAGTGTCTCCGCCTCCTCTCCGACCCGCTTCCCGCCCAAGTCTGAACAGTTACCGCGAATCGGCACGCCGGCCTCAGTGGCCAGCGACCGTGCTGGCGACCGGCAGGAGGAAGAAGACCGCACCGGCGATGATGTACAGGCCCAGCAGTTGCAGACCCTCGAGCCAGCTCGACTCGCCGTCGTAGGAGATGAAGTTGAAGATGAGCGACGCAGCGGCGACGACGACGATCTCGACCGGGTGAAACGATAGATTCATCGACCGGTCGATCGGGTGGAACAGCAGACTGATGAAGACCGCGAGCGGCGCGACCAGCAGCGCCACCTGCGTCGATGAGCCGGCAGCGATCGCCTGGGCGATGTCCATCTTGTTCTCGCGGGCGAACTGGATCGCCGACACGTGCTCGGCGACGTTGCCGACCAGCGGCACGATGATGACGCCGACGAAGAACTCCGACCAGCCGAACTGGTGCGTGAACGCCTCGACCGTGCCGACCAGCGTCTCGGCGAAGATGACCGTGCCGGCCGTCGCCGCCAGCAACACGCCGACCGCCACCGGCAGCGTCCAGCCGGCCGCCGCCGGCGCGTGGTGGGTGGCCAGCGCCGCACCGACCTCGCTGTCGGCGGTGGCGGTCTCTTTGGCCATCAGACCGTAGATGATGTAGGCGAGGTAGAGCAGGAACAGGACGATGGCGACGGCCAGGCTGACCTCCTCGACCAGCAGGGCCGGATTGGGTGTTGTGCCTTCGACGATGGCCTGGACGCTGGCCGGCAGCACCAGCGAGACCGTCGCCAGCAGCATCATTACCGAGTTGCGGCCGGCTTCGCGGCTGTCGAAGCGCTGAACGCCGTTGCGCAGCCCACCAACCAGAATCGCCGCGCCCAGCACCAGCAGCAGGTTGCCGATGATCGAGCCGGTGATCGACGCCTTGGCCAGCGTGAACAGCCCGGCCCGCAGCGCCGAGATCAGGATGATCAGTTCGGCAGCATTGCCGAAGGTGGCGTTGAGCAGGCCGCCCCACTTCGGACCGACGTGGTGTGCCAGTTCCTCGGTCGCCCGGCCGATCAGGCCGGCCATCGGGATTAGCGCAACGGCCGCCATCACGAAGATCAGCGTGTCCGGCCAGCCTAGAAAGCGGCCCACCACCGCCACGATGCCAACGGCGATTGGCGCGTACATCCAGCGTGCCATCGCGACTTGCATCCCTCCACGCGCGTCACGAACGGCCCGCCTGATGGGGCCGAGGTCGGTGTCGCGCATTGTGTGGGAGGTGGTTGGCCGGCGTCAAATCGACCGGCGAGGCCGCAGCGACCCGGTAGCACCGTGCGTGGCCGTGACCGTCAGTCGGCAGCCGGGGCGGCCAGGCGCGGGAAGCGCGCCACTCGCACCGCCTCCGGCTGGGCGATGCCGATGATCTGGTAGAGGTCGTCGTAGCCCTGATCGGCCAGCCAGGCCGGCAACTCGCGCGCCAGCGACGCCATCACGTTCGGGTGGACATAATTCGCTGTACCGACCTGGATAGCCGTCGCGCCGGCCATGAAGAACTCCAGCGCGTCGGTCAGCGAGCTGATGCCGCCGATGCCGACGACCGGCACCTCCACCGCTGCCGCCACCTGGTAGACCATCCGCAGCGCGATCGGCTTGACCGCCGGTCCCGACAGGCCGCCGGTGATGTTGCCCAGCACCGGCCGGCGGCGGCGCACATCGATCGCCATGCCGACCAGCGTGTTGATCAGCGATAGGCTGTCGGCGCCGGCGTCGGCGACGGCGCGGGCGATAGCGACGATGTCGGTCACGTTCGGCGTCAGTTTGACCATCACCGGCAAGGTCGTGGCGGCGCGCACGGCGGCCGTCACCTCGGCGGCAGCGTCGCAGTCGATGCCGAACAGCATGCCGCCACGATCGACATTAGGGCAGGAGATGTTCAACTCCAGCCCGGCGATGCCCGGAGTCTCGTCCAGCAGGAGGGCCATGTCGCGGAACTCGCCGATCGAGTCGCCGACGAGGTTGACCAGCACCGGCGTCTGCCAGGCCGCCCAGCGCGGACCGAACTCGCTCGCCACGCGCTCGACACCGTAGTTCTGCAGGCCGATGGCATTGAGCATGCCGGCCGGCGACTCAACGATGCGTGGCGTCGGGTTGCCGCGCCGTGGTCGGATGGTCGTGCCCTTGCAGACGATGGCGCCCAGCGACTGCACGTCGGTCAGACCCGCGTACTCGACGCCGTAGCCGAAGGTGCCGGAGGCAGCCATGATCGGATTGCGCAGCCGCAGCTCGCGCGGGCAGCGTGGCGCCAGGTCGACGGCGACGGTCACACCCACGCCAGCTCCCTCCAGTCGAACACCGGCCCCTCCTTGCAGACGCGCTGTGGGCCGTGCTTCGTGTCGGTGACGCAGCCCATGCAGACACCCAGGCCGCAGGCCATGTACTCCTCGATGGAGAACTGCGCCGGTGGCAGCAACTCGACCGGCCCGTGCTGACGCATGACTCGCGCCAGCGACAGGAACATCGGGTTCGGGCCACAGGCGTAGATCTGGTCGGCCCAGTCCAGGTAGGGCGTCACCAGATCGGTGACGAAGCCATGGTGACCGGCCGAGCCATCGGCGGTGGCGATGACGTACTCGACCTCGGCCGGCACCTGACCGGGCGGCAGCAGCCCGGCGGCGGTCGCTACGCCGGCCAGCAGCGTCACGCTGACGCCGCGCGCCAGCGCGTGCTCGGCCAGCGCGATCAGCGGCGCGATGCCAACGCCGCCGCCGATGAGCAGCGCCCGCCGCGTCGTCGGCGCGACAGTGAAGCCGCTGCCGAGCAGGCCGAGCATCTCCACTCGGTCACCCGGCTCTCGGTCGGCCAGCCAGCGGCTGGCCTGCCCACCGCGCAAGATCAGCAGCGTCATCGCGCCGGTGCGCGGGTCCCAACTGACCGGGCTGTAGGGCCGCCGCAGCAGCGGGTCGTGCGTCGTGCCGCAGCGGGCCATGATGAACTGCCCGGCAGTGGCGCCGCTCAGCACGTTCGCCGGCACGGCGTACGTCGTTAGCACGTTGGCCGCGCCGAGGCGCTCGCGGGTGACGACGGTGGCGATGAATTCCTGCGGCACGCTCTACTCCCCGACCCTCTGCTTCACCAGGATAGGCGCATCGTGATGACTGGAGACCGTCCCCCCTTATCAGGAGAGAATGGGAGGGCTGCCGCTGCCTGTTCCCCCTGAAAAGGGGGGCTAGGGGGGTTAACGCCCTCCCCTACCTACCTTCTTTAACGTCCCCACCCGAGATGGGGCTATCGGCTGCCTCCTCCCGGCGCCGGTGCGTCAGGCTCCGCCGGCCAACTGCCCTCGAACAGCGTCTCAAACGCCAGCCCCCACGGCGGCCGCAGCCAGCCCAGCGCGCGCACATCCTCGAACCACCACCCGAAGGGCGAGTAGCGTGAATAGCTGCCGCCGCCCATCACCCGGCACAGCCGGCGCAGCACCGCCTCCGCCAGCTCAGCGACTGCCTCCTTGCCCAGCAGCGACGAGCGCGCGCGCTCGTCGCCGGCCTCGAGCGCGGCCAGCATGCCGGCGTAGGCCTGCTGGATCAGCCAGGCGTCCATCTCGGCGCGCGTCCACTCGACCCGATCGTAGGCGCTGAGGCTGCCGCGCCGGCGCGCCAGCAGCCGCCGGGCGGTGTCGACGGCGACCTCGACGATGCCGACGATGACGGCCGTGAAGGCGCACGGCACGAAGCCGACCGGTGTCAGCGCCACCGGGTCGTGCCGGCCGGCGAATCGCACCGCTGGCAGCCGCTCGAATTGCATGCCGTGGCTTTGGGTGGCGACCATGCCGTGGCCGTCCCAGGGCGCGATCAGCTTGAGGCCGGCCGAGCCGTCCCACGGCACGCCGCGCACGTCAATGAAGAACCAGTCGAACTGGTCCTCGCCCTCGGGCTGGGCGCTGGTGAGCATGAAGTCGGTGATGCCCGAGCCGCTGCCGAAGTGCTTCTGACCGGTCAGGCGATAGCGGTCGCCGTCACCGTCCGGCGTGGCCGTCGTGCGCGTTCGCCGGGTGTCGCCGCCGCTGCCCGGCTCCGACGTGATCGTGCCCCACCAGGCGCCGTCGCGGGCGGTCTGGCTGGCCCACTGCCGCTGCGCCGTCCATGTAGCGGCCGTCGCTGGCGCGGCGGTCGGGGTGGCCAGCCAGAAGGACAACACACTCGGGTGCATCGATGTGACGAGCGCCACCGACGAGTCGCCGTGGGCCAGCACGCGCAGCACCTCGCACACCGGGCGCGATGACCGCGCCACGTCCTGCCACAGCCCGCCGTCCTCGGCCAGCACGCCGGCCAGGTGGACGCCGGCCTCGCGCAGCCGGTCGAAGTCGACGCGATGTAACTCGCGGCGGCGCTGGCGCTCCTGGCGTTGCGCGCCCCACTCACTAGCCAGCCCCTCAGTGCGGGCGAGGATAGACTGCGCGAGCGTCGCGGGCGTGCTCACGGGGTCCCTCCGTCGCTCCTGAGCCTAGCACGCTGCCAAGTGACGTGACCGTCATGGGCCGCACTGGCTCTGGACTGTACCACGTCAGTAGCCCAGGTTCCCAAAGCGCCGGTAGTCGGCCAGCGGCTGGACGGTATAGCCGGCGGCAGCGGCCCGCATCGCCTGGCCGATGGCCGTGGCGGTGTCGAGCGAGGTCAGGCAGGGGATGCCGGCCTCGACGGCGGCGCGCCGAATGGCGAAGCCGTCGGCGACGGTGCGGTGGTCGCTGCCGGGCGTGTTGATGACTGCTCGCACCGTGCCGTCGCGGATTACGTCCAGCACGGTCGGGTCGCCGGGCGCGCCGCCGGCGCCGATGCGGCGCGGCGTCGTCCGCACCGGCAGGCCGTGGCGCTCGATGTAGGCGGCCGTGCCCTCGGTTGCGTGCAGTCGGCAGCCGAGTCCGGCCAGCGTCCGGATCAGCGGCAGCGCCGGCGCCTTGTCCTCGTCCGACAGGCTTAGCAGCAGATGGCTGCCAGCCGGAATATCGAGGCCCGCCGCCACCATCGCCTTGTGCAGCGCCGCCGGAAAGTCGTAGTCGATGCCCATCACCTCGCCGGTCGACTTCATCTCCGGCCCCAGGCCGACCTCGACGCCGCGCAGCTTGGCCATCGAGAAGACCGGCGCCTTGACCGCCACTAGCGGCTGCTCCGGCCACAGTCCGCCCGCGTAACCTTGCTGATGCAGGCTGCGACCGAGCATCGCGTTCGTCGCCAGGTGGATCATCGGCACGCCGGTGACCTTGCTCAGGAACGGCACGGTGCGCGACGAGCGCGGGTTGACCTCGATCACGTACAGCCGCGCGCCGTGGATGACGTACTGCACGTTCATCAGCCCGCGCACGCCCAGCGCCAGCCCGATGCGGGTGGTGTAGTCGACGATCGTCTCGATGTCGGCCGGATACAGCCCGCGGCCGGGGTAAACGGCGAAGCTGTCGCCAGAGTGGACGCCGGCACGCTCGATGTGCGACATGATGCCGGGGATCAGTACCGTCTCGCCGTCGCAGATGGCGTCGACCTCGACCTCCTTGCCGGCCAGGTACTTGTCGATCAGCACCGGGTGGGCCGTCGACAGATCGACGTTGGTCGCCAGGTAGGCCCGCAGCACCTCGCGGTTCTGGACGACCTCCATCGCCCGGCCACCGAGGACGTACGACGGCCGCACCAGCACCGGGTAGCCAACCCGCTCAGCGATCGCCTCGGCCTCCTCAACCGTCGTCACCGCCGCGCCCGGCGGCTGTGGGATGCCGATCTCGCGCAGGAACGCCTCGAAGCGTCGCCGGTCCTCGGCCAGGTCGATCGCATCCAGTGGACTGCCGAGGATCGGCGTGCCGGCGGCAGCCAGCGGCTCGGCCAGGTTGATTGCCGTCTGCCCACCGAATTGCAGTACGACGGGGGTAGGGGTCGAGTGATGAGTGATGAGTGATGAGTGATGAGTGGGTGCTGGCGAGGGCACTACTACGGCGCTCCCGCCAGATGACGGACGACTGGTCCAACCATCAGCCGTCCTCCCGGCCTCCGGACCTCCTGTTCCCCCTGGCCTCCTGGCCTCCTGGTCGGAGTCCTCGTTGCGCAGCACGGCGCGCACCGACTCGACGTCGAGCGGCTCGAAGTAGAGGCGGTCGGAGGCGTCGAAGTCGGTCGAGACCGTCTCGGGATTGGAGTTGATCATGATGCTGCGGTGGCCGGCGGCGTGCAGCGACTGTGCCGCCTGCACCGAGCAGTAGTCGAACTCGATGCCCTGCCCGATCCGGATCGGCCCCGAGCCGACAACGAGCGCCTTCGGACCCGGCAGCGGCGCGGCCTCGTTCTCCTCCTCATAAGTCGAGTAGAAGTAGGGCGTCGTCGCCTCGAACTCGGCGGCGCAGGTGTCGACCATCTTGTAGACCGGTGTCAGGCCCAGTGCCAGCCGCTGCGCCTCGATCGTCGCCGCCGGTCGTCCAGTCAGTCGCGCGATCGTCTCGTCGGCGAAGCCGGCCCGCTTGGCTCGCCAGAGCAGGTCGCCGGGCAGGTCGTCGCCGGCGCTGACCAGCTCGCGCTCCAGCGCGACGATGCCGGCCAGCGCACGCGTGAACCACGGGTCGATGCCCGACCAGGCGGAGATCTCAGCCGGCGTCACGCCGCGCCGCAGCGCCGAGGTGATCGCCCACAGCCGCAGGTCGTTCGGTCGCTCGATCTCGGCGCGGACGCGGGCCGGGCCGGCCGGGCCGAACCAGGCCGGCGGCTCCCAGGTCAGGTCGCGGGCGTCCGTCTCCAGCGAGCGCACCGCCTTGTGCAGCGCAGCGGCGAAGCCACGATCGATCGCCATCACCTCGCCGGTCGCCTTCATCTGCGTGCCGATGGTGCGGTCGGCGCGGTGGAACTTGTCGAACGGCCAGCGCGGGATCTTGACGACGCAGTAGTCGAGCGCTGGCTCGAAGGCAGCCGTCGTGCCACTGGTGACAGCGTTGCGCAGGTCGGTCAGCCGCCTCCCAATGGCGATCTTGGCGGCGACGCGGGCGATCGGGTAGCCGGTCGCCTTCGACGCCAGCGCCGACGATCGGCTGACGCGCGGGTTGACCTCGATGACGGCGTAGGCGGACGACTGCGGGTCGAGCGCGAACTGGATGTTGCAGCCGCCCTCGATCTTCAACGCCCGGATGATCTTCAGCGCCGCCGCGCGCAGCATCTGGTAGTCGCGGTCGGACAGTGTCTGGCTGGGCGCGACGACGATGCTGTCGCCGGTGTGCACGCCCATCGGGTCGATGTTCTCCATGTTGCAGATGGTGATGCAGTTGTCGGCGCCATCGCGCATCAGCTCGTACTCAAGCTCTTTCCAACCGGTCAGGCAGCGCTCGACCAGCACCTGGTGGATCGGGCTGGCGTTGAGGCCGCCCTGCACCACTCGGTCGAGATCGTCCAGCGTCTCG
Organism: Chloroflexota bacterium; assembly: GCA_020849725.1. The sequence continues at coordinate 17,741 of JADLAZ010000070.1, read as the reverse complement.
GCGATGCCGCCACCGGTGCCGCCGAGCGTGAAGGCTGGCCGGATGACCAGCGGCGGGGGCACCTGCGCGGCGAACGCCCGCGCCTCGGCTACGCTGGTGACGATGACGCTGTCGACGACCGGCTCGTCCAGCGACACCAGCAGGTCCTTGAACAACTGCCGGTCCTCGGCCTGCTCGATCGTCGCCAAGGGCGCGCCCAGCAGCCGGACGCCGTAGCGGTCGAGCACGCCGAAGCGCGCCAGCGCCACCGCCAGGTTGAGCGCCGTCTGGCCACCCAGCGTCGGCAGCAGCGCGTCCGGTCGCTCGCGCATGATCACCCGCCGCAGCACTTCGACCGTCAGCGGCTCGATGTAGACGACGTCGGCGACGCCCTCGTCGGTCATGATCGTCGCCGGGTTGGAGTTGACCAGGATCGTCCGCACACCCTCCTCGCGCAAGGCGCGGCAGGCCTGCGTGCCGGCATAGTCGAACTCGGCCGCCTGCCCGATGACGATCGGGCCGGAGCCGATGACGAGGACGCTGCGGATGGGAGTGGCGGTCATGGCTCGTCTTTCATTCGGTGGCGTGCAGGTAGTCCGTTCGATCAATCCAGTCGTCGGCCCCGAAGCGGTCAACGAGGAGAACCAGGGCGCGCACCAGGCGGCCGACATCGCCTGGCTGCATGGTCTTGTCGTCAATGAAAACGACTCCGGCATGACTCTGGCCGATCTCGGCCCAGAGCGTGACCAGTGGTCGCAGTGTGCGCAGATCGTAGGTCACGAGTACTCGTCCCTCTTCGGCAGCGGCAGCCAGAACTTCGTTATCAGCTGCCGATCGTAGGCTGCCGCCCCGCCACTCCTGCAGCGTCACCGCGTCGATACCGCGTTGTCGTAGCTGCTGTGTCACCTCGCCAGCGATATGGGACTCAAGGAGGAGGCGCATCGAACGTCACGACATGAATGCCTGGTAGCGAGCGCTGGATGTCGTCCTTGAGTGCGTCATTGTCGGCTACGGCTGACTCGATCTCGTCCGGAAACGCGGCGGCATAGGCCAACGCCGCGGCCACCTGCCGCTCCGGTATCTCAAGATGGGCCGCGACTTGTGGCACCGGATCGTCGAAGTGTCGGGCGATCATGGCGACATGCCAGACTGCCAGCCGCGAACCCTTGATATAGGCCTGACGACCAACGAACGTGTCACGGAACTCGATATAGGCAAAGTCACGCTGTCGGAGCGCCTCCTCCAACAGCACCACGGCCGTCTCCGACGGTGTCCGACCCAGGTGACGCGCCGCCCGCTCCAGCCGGGTGACCTGATCGTCCTTCAGCCTGAGGCTCATCACTTTGCTCATGTCGCCCTGCCGCCCTAACGCGCCTTCCTATCGTCGATTACATTGTAATCATTGTAGCGGCCATGCTGCTGAACGGAATCGGGCGTTCCGCGTTGGGCCAGCCGTTCAGCGGGATCGGCTGTCTACTCGGTCGTCGTCCGCCAGGGTCGGTCAATGTATCTGCACCGGGCGCGGTGTGCTCACTGCTGCTCCGCGAGTTGCCAGGCTTCCCAGTCGGCCTGCTCGAACTCGTGCATGATCTGCGCGGCTTCTGCCTGGTACTCCTCGTCTTGCGCCATCGCTTCGAACGCGGCATCGATCGCGGCCGCACTTGGCCAAGGCGATTCTGGGCGTGGCACTGGAGGCGGCATCTCCTTGCTCCTTCGCTGCTCATGTCCACAGCACACGCGCTGGCGCTTCCCGCGTCAGGTGCTCGACGCCGTTGCCACGACCGGATCACGCTCGCTCAATGCCGACACGGCGGCGTGTCGGCCGTGGGATGTCACCAACGCCAAAAATCGGTCGAACAAGTACTGGTTATCCTGTGGCCCCGGACACCCCTCCGGGTGGTACTGCACCGAGAAGGCCGGGACAGTCGGGTGGTCGAGCCCCTCGCACGAGCCGTCGTTGAGGTGGACCATGCTCACCTGCCAGCCGGAGTCGGCCGGGATGGTCGCGCCCTCGACCTGGAAGCCATGGTTCTGCGACGTGATGTGCACCAGCCCGGTGCGGCGGTCCAGCACCGGGTGGTTGACGCCGCGGTGGCCGAACGGCAGCCGGCTGGTGCGCGCGCCGATCGCCAGCCCCAGCATCTGGTGGCCGAGGCAGATGCCGAAGTAGGGCACGCCCGCCGCCAGGATGCCGCGCACCGCCGCCACCACGCCGTCGAGGTTCTCTGGATCGCCGGGACCGGGCGAGGTCAGCACGCCGTCCGGCGCCAGCGCCAGGATCGCCTCGTCCGTCGTGTCGAACGGCACGACTGTCACCCGGCAACCGCGCTGCCGCAGCGAGCGGACGATGTTCTCCTTCAGGCCACAGTCGATCACCACCAGGTGCGGCTGGTCGGCGCCGTTCGCCACCGCGCGGCGATCCGGTGTGCTGACTTCGGCCACGACCGGCTGCTCGGCCGGCAGCGGCGCGTTGCGAGCGGCGGCGACCGGGTCGATGGCGTCGAGCGGCAGTAGCCGGCCGCGGCGCAGACCGTGCGTGCGCAGGTGGCGTGTCAGGGCGCGCGTGTCGAGCGAGTGCAGCGCGGGGATGCCGTGCCGGCGCAGGTAGGCGCCGAGCGTCTCGGCCGCCTGCCAGTGCGATGGCTGATCGCAGTAGTCGCGCACCAGCAGCCCGGCCAGCCAGGGCTGACGCGACTCGTCGAAGGCCGGCGCGACGCCATAGTTGCCGATCAGCGGATAGGTCAGACAGACGATCTGACCGCGGAACGACGGGTCGGTGCAGACCTCCTGGTAGCCGGTCATGCCGGTGGTGAACACGACCTCGCCACCAGCGTGATCGGCCAGGGGCGCGCCGAAGCTCACACCGCGGAACAGTCGACCGTCGTCTAGCGCCAGCACGGCATCATAGGGAGTGATGAGTGATGAGTGATGAGTGATGAGTGGGGCGGTGGCGGCAGAGGAGATGCTCATCGATGGCTCCTGTGTGGGGCGATCGGCGCGGCCGGCTGGAGGCTAGGCGTAGGGGCGCTTCGCGAAGCGCCCCTGCCCATCGGCTGATTTGCTACCTACACCGCGAAGACGGTGCGGCCGGCGACGAGGGTGTGGACGGCGCGGCCGGTCAGAGTCATTCCCAGCAGGGGCGTGTTGTGCGATTTTGAGGCGAGCGTGTCGTGGCCGACGGTCCAGGTTGTCGCCGGGTCGATGATGGTGACGTCGGCTGGAGCGCCGACGGCGAGCGTGCCGGCCGGCAGGTTGAGGACACGCGCCGGGTCGGTCGTCATGCGGGCAATGAGGGTCGGCAAGTCGAGCAGCCCAGCGGTGACGAGCGACAGCGCCAGCGGCAGCGCCGTCTCCAGCCCGATCAGCCCGAAGGCGGCGGCGCGGTAGTCGACACCCTTCTCGAAGGCGGCGTGCGGGGCGTGATCGGTGCCGATGCAGCTCAGCTCACCGGCGATGAGCGCGCGCGTGACGGCCTCGACGTCGGCGCGACTGCGCAGGGGAGGATTGACCTTGGTGTTGGTGTCGGCGGTGGCGCGCGCCGGCAGCGGTGCGGTCGGGCGCGGGTCGGTCCAGTACAGGTAGCGGCGGCCGATGACCCACTCATCGGTCATCGTCATGTGGTGCGTCATCGCCTCGCCAGTGACGGCCAGCCCCTCGCGACGCGCTTCGGCGACCAGGGCGACGCCGCCGGTGGTCGTGACGTGGCAGACGTGCAGCCGGCCGCCCGTCTCTCGCGCCAGCCGGATGTCGCGCTCGATGATGACGTCCTCGACCTCGTTGACGATACCGGGCAGGCCGGCGGCGTCGGCGACCGGGCCAGCGTTCATCACGCCGCCGGCGCGCAGCGTCAGGTCCTCGCAGTGGACGATGATCGCCTGGCCGTGGTCGCGCGTGAACGCCAGCGCCTGCCGCATCAGGTCGTCGTCGGCGACGGTGTCGCCGTCGTCGGAGAAGCCGACCGCGCCGGCGGCGGCCAGCGCCGCCAGGTCGACCAGTTCCCGGCCGGCGCGGTCGACGGTGATGCAAGCGATCGGATAGACCCGCACCAGCCCGTCGCGCGCGACCGCGTCGGCCAGCCAGCGCAGCGTCTCGACGTCATCCAGCGGCGGCGCGGTGTTCGGCATCGTGCAGATCGTCGTGAAGCCGCCCTGGGCGGCGGCGGCCGTGCCAGTGGCGACCGTCTCCTTGTGGTCCTGACCGGGCTGGCGCAGGTGGACATGAGGGTCGACCAGACCGGGCGTGACGACGAGGCCGCTGGCGTCGATCAGCCGGCCGCCGCGCTCGCCCTGACCGGCCGGCGCGATGGCGAGGATACGCCCGTCGCGAATGACGACGTCGGCGACACGGTCGACGCTGTTGGCCGGGTCGATGACACGCCCGCCGGCGATGGTAATCAGGTCCGTCACGCTGTTGCTCTCCTGGCGCTCGGTAGGCAAAAAAAAGCCTCTGAGTCGAATGACTCAAAGGCGGCTGGGGCGCGGCCGACGCGCGTGGGTTGGTGGCGGTGGTGGCGACATCACGAGGGTGACTCCTGGCGCGGGCATCCCTCCAACCCGGGCCAGGGTAGAAGTATACCGACCCGACGCCTGTCCGTGCAACGTCATGGCGCCAGCGCTGGTTGCATACCGGCCGGCGGGCGTGCTATAGTTCGCCGGGTTCGGTCCGCCAGGGCGGCCGGACCATTTCGTGTGCAAGGGAACGCCATTGCCGCCGAGCGCGGTGCGATGGCTGCCGGACGGTGGGGTGAGGAGCGCGGGATGGTCGACGTCATTCGCGGCATTGAGGCAGAGCAGGTCAAGGGCATGGTGCCCGATTTCAGCCCGGGCGACACGGTGCGCGTGGCCGTCAAGGTCGTCGAGGGCGACCGCGAGCGCGTCCAGAACTACGAGGGCGTCGTCATTCGCCGCCAGGGCGGCGGGCTGAACGAAACGTTCCTGGTGCGGCGCATCGCATCGCATGGCATCGGTGTCGAGCGCAACTTCATGGTGCACTCGCCGCGCATCGACTCGATCCAGGTGCTGCGCCGGGCCAAGGTGCGCCGCGCCGCGCTCTATTTCTTGCGTGGGCGCACCGGTCGCGCCGCCCGCTTGAAGGAGCTGCGCCTGCCGTCCGAGAAGGGCAAGACCGCCGCACCGGTGACCCCAGCCACGGCCGCGCCGGTCGAGCCGGATGAGGCGGCGGGTGTCGACGAGATGATGGAGAGCGCCGAGTAGTCGTCGCGGCCTGTGTGGCGAGAGAGGGGCCGGCATGGCGCGCCGCTGGCGTGACCGCGCGCTCCTCGCCATCGGGACCGCTCCGCCGCACGTCGATTCGCTCCTGGACGGCGACGAGCCGAACGGGCGACCGACGCTGGCCGCGGAGCGGGTATTGACTGACCGGGGCTACGCGCGCGTGGCCGGCGTGGATGAGGTCGGTCGGGGGGCGCTGGCCGGGCCGCTGGTGGCGGCGGCGGTCGTGCTGCCGCCGGTGGTCGATGGCCGGGTCGCGGCGGCGCTGCTAGCGGCGCTCGACGGCGCGCGCGACTCGAAGGCGCTGACGCCAGCGCAGCGGGGACGACTGGCAGCCGTTGTGCGCCGGGTTGCCAGGGGCATCGGCCTGGCGGTCGTGCCGGCGGCCGTGGTGGACGCCATCGGCCTGGGGGCGGCCAACCGGTTGTCGCTGCGCCTGGCCATCGCCGACCTGCCCACACCGCCGGACTACGCGCTGCTTGATGCCATGCTCGTGCCCGGCCTGGCCTGCGACCAGACGGCGCTGGTCCGGGGCGACAGCCGCAGCCTGACGATTGCCGTTGCCTCGATCTTCGCCAAGGTGACGCGCGATGCCCTCCTCGACCGGCTCGCGCTGGTCTACCCGACCTACGGCTTCGACCGCCACAAAGGCTACGCCACCGCCACACACCTGGCCGCGCTGGCGGCGCACGGGCCATGCCCGCAGCATCGCGTCAGCTTCGCGCCGATGCGCGACATGGTTGCTGGCCTGCTGCCGGCGGGCGCCGCGTGAGCGCGCCGCGCCGGCCGGCTGGTCGCGCCGGGCTGGGCTGGACTGGCGAGGCGTTGGCGGCACAGCGCCTAGAGCAGGCCGGCTACACCATTGTCGACCGGCGCTGGCGCTGCCGTCAGGGTGAGCTCGACCTCGCCGCCCGTGACGGGGCGACCCTCGTCTTCATTGAGGTCCGCACCCGGCGCGGCGACGAGCGCGGTGCGGCCGTGGAGAGCATCACGCCGGTCAAGGCCGCCCGGCTGATCCGGCTGGCCGACCTGTACCTGGCGGCCCACCCCGATCTGGGCGAGCCGGATCGGCGCATTGATGTCGTGGCGGTGCAGCTCGATGCTACTGGCCGCCTGCTGGAGATCGACCATATTATCGCCGCTGTCGAGGGGTAGGCTCACCGGCTGTGCTACGATGCCGACCGCGGGGCGCGTCGTCGCGTGAGAGGGGAAGTGGGTGACGACGGTGGGCAGCCTGGCGCTGGTGAACGGCACGGTCATCACCGTCGACCCGACTCGGCCGCGCGCCACCGCCGTCGGCATCCGCGATGGGCAGATCGTCGCGGTGGGGACCGACGCCGACGTGCGGGCGGCGCTGCCAGGGGTGGCGATGCTGGACCTGCGCGGCCGGACGGCCGTGCCGGGCTTCGTCGACGCTCACCTGCACCTGCTGGCCTACAGCTACAGCCTGAGCGAGGTTAGCCTCTACGGCGCTGGCACGATCGCCGATGCAGTGGCGCGGGTGGCGGCCGTGGCGGCACGCCTGCCGGCCGGCGCGTGGTTGCAGGGGCGCGGCTGGCGGCGCAACGACCTGGCCGAGCGGCGCGTGCCGACCGCAGCCGACCTGAACGCCGCCGTGGCCGATCGACCGGTCGTGCTCAGCTCGCACGACGGTCACTCGATCTGGTGCAACTCGGTGGCGCTGGCGATCGCCGGCATCGGCGCCGGAACACCCGACCCACCCGGCGGTCGGCTGGAGCGCGACGCCGCCGGTCAGCCGACCGGTGTCCTGTATGAGACGGCCGAGAGCCTGGTGACCCGGCATGTGCCGGCGTCGACCACAGCCGAGGACGACGCGGCGCTGCGGGCGGGAATGACCGCGCTGGCCGCGCGCGGCCACACCGGCGTCCACAACTTCACTGGCACGTCGTCCGATGTCGACCGGCGGCGAGCGCTTGGCGCACTGCAGCGAGCGCGAGCGGCCGACACGCTGACGTTGCGCGTCTACCAGATGGTATCGTGCGATGACCTCGATGCGCTGATCGCCGTCGGCGTGCGCACCGGCCTGGGCGACGACTGGCTGCGCATCGGGCACCTGAAGGTGTTCGCCGACGGTGCGCTCGGCTCGCGCACCGCCTGGATGGTCGAACCCTACGCCGGCCAGCCGGACAATACCGGTGTGCCGATCTACCCGACCGCCGATCTGCGCGCCATCATCGAGCGTGGCGCGCGTGCCGGTCTGGCGCCGTCGGTGCATGCCATCGGTGACCGCGCGAACCATGAGGTGCTCAACATCTTCGAGGCTGGGCGGCGCGAGGGCTGGCTACCGCCGGCGCTGCGGCCGCGCCTGGAGCACGCCCAGGTGCTGCTGCCGGCCGACATCCCGCGGCTGGCGCGGCTGGACGTGATCGCCTCGATGCAGCCGAGCCATTGCCCCTCAGACATGCTGGCCGCCGACGAGAATTGGGGCGCGCGCAGCCGCACCGCCTACGCCTGGAACTCGCTGCTGGAGCATGGCGCCGTGCTGGCCTTCGGCTCGGACGCGCCGGTCGAGGAGCCGGACGTCATCGCCGGGCTGCACGCGGCGGTCACGCGGCAGCGCGCCGGAGGCTTCCCTGCCGGCGGCTGGTACCCGGCCGAGCGCATCCGTGCTGAGGAGGTGCTGTGGGCCTACACGATGGGCGCCGCCACGGCCGCCGGTCAGGAGGACCGCCTCGGCAGCCTGACTCCCGGCAAGCTCGGTGACGTCACCGTCTTGTCGGCCGATCCGACCAGGCTGGACGGCCCTGATCTGCTGGGACTTCAGGTTGAGTATACAATTGTCGGTGGCCGGGTTGTCTACAGCCGATAGCGCGGCGTCCGGCACACGACCCCGGGATGGTGAGGCGCGAGTAGCGTCGGTCGGCTGGTCCACCAGAAGCTTGCTGCGTGTAGGCGCCGTCATGATATAGTGGCCAGCCGGACACAGTCGAGGCACAAGCGGGCGCGCGGGGCGTCCGCGGCATATCTCGGCCGTCATAAGCGGCTGGCCGGGACACTCAATGCGGGCACAGGAGGGACAGCATGAGCGGCCTCTCGCGACGACAGTTTCTGATCACCTCGGTTCTGCTGGCGGGCAGTGCGACGGCGGCGGCGTGTGCGCCAGCCGCGGCGCCACCGCCGACAGTCGCGCCAACGAAGCCGGCCGAGGCCGCGCCGTCGGCTGCGCCAGCCAAGCCGACCGCTGAAGCGGCCAAGCCAACCGCCGAGGCGGTCAAGCCGGCCGCCGCGCCAACGATGGCGCCGACCGCCGCGCCGGCAGCGAAGCCAGCGGCGGCTAAGCCGGGCGGGAGCGAACTCGGCAAGCAGTTGATCGGCAAGCTTGAGGGCGCGGAGATCGTCGCTGACCCAGCGCGGTGGCCCAAACAGTTCAAGGAGGCGCCGATGCTGGCGGCGCTGGTCAAGGACGGCAAGCTCCCGGCTGTCGAGCAGCGCCTGCCCGCGGAGCCTCTGGTGCTGAAGCCGTTACGCGAGATCGGTAAGTACGGCGGCACCTGGCGGCGCGGCTTCACCGGCCCGGCCGACGGTGAGAACATGAACCGGATCATGGCCGTCGACCGGCTCCTATTTGTCGATTACACCGGCGTCAAGACCGTGCCGTCGCTGGCGAAATCGTGGGAGATCGGCGACGGTGGCCGGTCCATCACGATCGTCCTGCGCAAGGGCCTGAAGTGGTCCGACGGCCAGCCCTTCAGCGCCAACGACCTCATGTTCTGGTACGAGGACCTGTATTCAAACAAGGAGATTACCCCACTCGGCACCCCCGAGATGTCGATCAACGGCAAACCGGGCAAATTCGTCAAGCTCGACGACTACACCGTGCAGGCACAGTTCCCAGAGCCGTACCCGATGTTCGTCGACGTGCTGGCCGGCTTCACGTCGGTCGGCGGCGGCCACGCGCTCGGCGGCAGTCAGTTCGGCGGTTTCATGGGCGCCTTCGCGCCCGCCCACTACCTGAAGCAGTTCCACCCTAAGTATGCGTCCAAGGACGAGCTGGACCGCAAAGCGCGCGAGGCGAAGGTCGACAGCTGGATCCTCCTGCTCAAGTCCAAGAACAACTACCAGATCAATCCCGAGTGCCCGGTCATGACGCCGTGGCGGACGGTGTCGCCGATCAACACGCCGACCTGGGTACTCGAGCGGAACCCGTACTTCTGGTGCGTCGACACCGACGGCAACCAACTGCCGTACATCGACAAGGTGTCGCTCACGCTGGCCGAGAACCTCGAGATCGCCAACTTGCGCGCCGTCGCTGGTGAATATGACCTCCAGACCCGGCATCTCGATCTGCAAAAGCTGCCCGTCTTCGTTCAGAACCAGCAGCGGGGCGGCTACGCTGTGCGGCTTGACCCGACCGCGTCGGCCGCCGCGACCGCGCTGCACGTCAACCAGAGCTTCGATGCCGACCCCGAGGTCGCCAAATGGCTGACCAATCGTGATTTCCGGCGTGCGTTATCCATGGGCATCGACCGTGACCAAATCAACGAAGCCTTCTTCCTCGGCACCGGCGTGACGGGCTCGCTGGCGCCCGAGGATGGCGCGCCGGACAGCCCGGGGTCGGAGTGGCGGACCAAGTGGTCGACCCACGACCCGAAGCAGGCGAACGAGCTGCTGGACAAGATCGGGCTGGACAAGAAGGACGCGGAGGGTCTCCGCCTGCGCACCGACGGCAAGGGCCGCTTGCGGATCGAGATCACCACCGTGGGAGCGGCCTTCCTGCCCTGGACTGCACAGATGGAGATGGTGGCGCAGCAGTGGAAGCAGATTGGCATCCAGGCCGACGTCAAGGAAACCGAGCGCAGTCTGGCCAACATCAAGGCCGTCAACAATGAGCACCAGATCTACATCTGGGGCGGTGGCTCCGAGGACATCTTCCTCTGGCCGCGGCATGACCTGCCGGTCGAACCGAATGAGCCGTTCAGCGGCTCGCTCTACGCCAAGTGGTTTGCCTCCGGTGGCTCGGCTGGCAGGAAGCCGACCGACCCGGAACTGCTGAAGGCGATGGATCTGCTGCGGGCCGGCGCCGGCGTCGACCTGGCCGAGCGAACGAAGATGGCTCAGGAGATCAAGAAGCTGGTCGTCGACAATCAGTGGGTCATCGGCACGGTCGGCTTCACGCCGAACGTGCGGCTCATCAGCAACAAGATGGGCAATATCCCCGAGCGGCTCTCCTGGCGCGGCCGGGCCCGCACACCGGGGGCGACCCATCCGTCGACGTATTACTTCAAGGGGTAAGTTGCCGCGACCGCCAATGCTGATCGCGCCGCGCCGGCCTCGACGCTCGCGGATGATCCGGGTCACATCAGCAGTTTCCCCGAGCCAGCGCTGCTGCCGGACGGCGCGCTGGTGACGGTCTACCACTACTTCGCCGACGAGCCGCGCCCGGTGCAGTTCATCGAGAGCGTGCGCTGGCGGCTGGCCGACTGATCGCCCGTCCGTGACGCATCCATGACGAATCTCTGACCGCTGCTGCCCTTGACGCCCGCCCGTTCGTGACGCGACACTTGGCGTGCCTAAACGGGCGAATCATTGTCATCAAGGCACAGCGGTGGTGACGAGCCTGGGACGGACGGACGGCGTGATGGCGGTGAGGACGATCCGAACCGCCATGGTGGCGGCCGCGCTGGCGCTGGTCATAGCGGCGCTGGTGTGGCCGTCCCCGCCACTGTCGCGTGCCGCCACCGGCGACGGCGCGACGGCCTGGCACTTCGCTGAGGGCTACACCGGCCCTGGCTTTGACCAGTACCTGACCATCCTCAACCCGAACCCGGTCCCGGCCGAGGTGCGCCTGACCTACTTTCGGCACGGGGCAGCGCCAGTGACCAAGCACACGACCGTCGCCGGCCAGCGCCGGCTGACCATCGCCGTCCACGACGACGCGCTCGGCGTCGGGCGCAACGGTGGTGTTGGCTGGGAGGTCGCCACCACTGTCGAGACGACCAATGGCGTTGGCATTGTCGTCGAGCGGCCAATCTACTTCACCTACCAGGGCGCCGGGTTCAGCGCCACCGGCGGCCACACTGCCGCCGGCGCGCTCGCACCACGCGCCCGCTGGTACTTCGCCGAGGGCTACACCGGTCCGGACTTCGATCAGTACCTGACTATCTTGAACCCCAATCCAGTGTCAGTGACGGTCGATATAACCTTCTATCGCACCGGCGCGGCGCCACTGCCGCGGACGATCGTCGTCACGGCGCAGTCGCGCACGACGATCGTCGTGCATGATGAGACGCAGGGAGTGGGACGCAACGGCGGGCGCGGCTGGGAGGTGGCGGCGCTGGTCGAGGGCCGCGACGGCCCGATCGTCGTCGAGCGGCCGATCTACTTTCGCTATGCCGATGGCCGCATCCCCGGCGGTCACATCGCCATGGGCGCCGATCGGCCTCGCTCGACCTGGTACTTTGCCGAGGGCTACACCGGCGACGGCTTCGATCAGTACCTGACGATCCTGAACCCGAACGCGACGCCGGTGCGGGCGCGCATCACCTATTTCCGCGACGATGAGCCGCCGGTCACGGTCGAGAAGTCGATCGGTGCGGCGACGCGGGCGACGGTGGCAGTGCATGAGGCGGCCGAGGGCGTCGGGCGCGGGCAGGCGGTGGCGGCGCTGGTCGAGAGCCTGAGCGGTGGCGGCATCGTCGTCGAGCGGCCGATGTACTTCAGGTATCAAGGGGCGATCACCGGCGGCCACACGCTCCTGGGCGCGGCGGCGCCCGCGGCGCGCTGGGCTTTTGCCGAGGGCTACACGGGCCCTGGCTTCGACGAATACCTGACCGTGCTCAATCCCGAAGCCGCACCGGCGACGCTGCGCCTCAGCTACATGCGTGAGGGAGCCAAGCCGCTGGTGGTGACGCGGGTAGTGCCCGGCGCGGCGCGCACGACACTGGCGGTGCATGACGACACCGACGGCGTCGGGCGCAACGGCGGCCAGGGCTGGGCCGTGTCGACAGTGGTCGAAACGCTGGCGGGCGGGCCGGTGGTGGTGGAGCGGCCGATGTACTTTCACTACCAGGGCCGCATCCCCGGCGGCCACACCGCGCTCGGCGTCACCGGCGGCGCCGGCCCCGAGCCACCCACCGGCACGCCGACGCCGACGCGCGATGGTGGCATCCTTATTAGTCCGACGCCGACCGCCACGCCGACCGCGACGGCCACGCGCACGCCGCTGACCACGACCACGCCCGTGCCGACGGCAACACCCACCGCCACGCTGCCGCCGCCGCTCACGGCATCGCCCGCGCCGACGCTCACCGCGACCGCCACTCTGCCGCCGATGCCCACCGCGACAGCATCGCCCACCACCACCAGCACTGCGACGGCAACCCCGTCGCGCACGCCGACGGCGCCGGCCTCCCCGACCGCCACCAGCACTGCGCTGCCGACGGACACACGCACCGCCACCATGACGGTGACCATGATGCCCACTGCGACCGCCACTGCGACGGCGATGGCGACGGCGACGCCAACGCCAACGCCAACTGCCACCGTCAGCGCCACCCTGCCGCCGACCGCTACTGCGACCTCCTCCGCCACGGTCACCGCCCCAGCGACGACACCGCCACCGCTCACCACCACGCCGACGCCGACGCCGACGGCCACCGTGACCCTGCCACCGCCCTTCACGGTCACACCGCAGCCCACCCCAACACCGACGACGACCGCGACTGATACCCCATCGCCCAGCGCCACGGCGACGGCGACGGACACGCCAACGGCCACCGCGACCGAGCCGCCGACCCCAACGCCGACGCCCACATCCACGCCGACCGAGACGCTAACGGCGACACCCACCGTCACCCCGACCGGCACGGCCACGCCGACGGCGACCGCCACCGCGACACCGGGACCGGTCAACGGCGGCGGCCTGACCGCCGCGGCGCCGGAGTTGCGCCAGTACTGGTACTTCGCCGAGGGCAGTACCCTGGCTGGTGACGACACCTATCTGGTCATCACCAATCCCAGTGCCGGCGCGGTTGTCGCCTCGATCACCTACTTCCCGGTCGACCAGCCGGTGGCGACGGTAACCATTACGGTCGATGGCCGCAGCCGGCACACGGTGGCGGTGCACGAGACAACCGAGGGCGTTGGGCGCGGCCATGTCGTGGCGATGCAGGTGTCGACGACCCAGCCGGCCGGCATGATCGTCGAGCGCGAGATGTACGTCCGGCGCGGCAGCGTCAGCGGCGGCAGCAGCGTCATCGGCGCGCCCAACCCCATGACGAGCTGGTACTTCGCGGCCGGCGACACCCGGAGTGGGGTCGAGGAGTACCTGGCTATCCTGAACGAGCGGCCAACCGACGCCGAACTGACCGTTACGTACTTCCTGGCGAATGCCGAGCCGGTCGCCAAGCAGGTGAGCGCGCCGGCGCGGGCGCGAACGACGGTCGCTGTCCACGAGGCGAGCCAGGGTGTGGGCGTGGCCGGCGCAGTGGCAGCCAGGGTCGTCAGTGACGTGCCCATCGTCGTGGAGCGCACGCTCGTGGTCGCCGACGTGGGCGATAGCCTGACCGGCGTGGATGCCGTCGACACGACCGTGGGCGTCACCACGCCGGCCGCGAGTTGGACGTTCGCCGAGGGGCGCACCGATACCGGCTTCGACGCCTACCTCGACCTGCTCAACCCAGGACACGACGGCGCGAGCGTCCAGGTGACATACTGGCCGACGGGCGGCTCAGTCGTCGTTGCGCCAGCCGTGACCGTGCCAGCGCAGCGCCGCCTCACGATCCCCCTGCACGATCCAACGCAAGGCATCGGGCGCGACAAGACATTTGCCTGGAAGGTGGAGACGCTGAACGGCGTGCCGATCGTGGCCGAGCGCACGCAGTCCTTCCGTTACAGCGATGAAGTCGCCGGTGGCAGCAGCCAGCCCGGCGTGACGGCGCCAGCGGCTGTGTGGTATCTGGCGGCCGGCGATACACGCACCGGCGTCGACATGGAACTGGTCATTTTCAACATCGGTACCGAGAGTGTCACCGTAGCACTGACGTATTATCGTCCCGCGATCCAGCCAGACATCTCTGCTACGACGGTCGGTCCGGGCCAGCGCAAAGTTGTCAAAGTCTACGACGCCATCGGGCGCAATGGTGGTGCTGGGCATCAAGTAGGCGTGAAGGCGGAGACCACCGGCGGCACCAGTCCGCAGGTGGTCATCGAGCGTGCGCTGTACTTCACGGCCCCGCCCTGACACGTCGGCTTAGCCGCGTACAGCCGACCACGGCCGGGCCATGATCTCTCGCAGCCCGTCCTCGTCCAACTCCACGCCCAGACCAGGGCCGGTCGGCACGGCCACGCAGCCGTCGCCATCCAGCACGAACGGCTGGCGCAGGTAGCCCTGGCCGATGATCGTCCGGCCGTCGGCGCGCCAGTCGTTGACCTCGTTGTGCTCCTGCACCAGGAAGTTGGGCAAGGCGGCGTCGAGCTGGATCGACGCCGCTAGCGCCAGTGGGCTGATCGGACAGTGCAGCGCGACCGAGGCGTAGGCCGCCTCAGCGATAGCAGCGATCTTCTTGCACTCGGTGATGCCGCCGGCGTGGGCCAGGTCGGGCTGGACGACAGCCAGCGCGCCGCGACTGAGCGCGTCGAAGAAGACCCACTTGCCCATCCAGCGCTCGCCGGCCGCAATCGGCGCGCTCGAGCCGTGCGCAATCTGAGCCAGCACGTCGACCCGCTCGACCGGCATCGGCTCCTCGATAAACAGCGGTCGGTGCGGCGCGAGCGCGTCGATCAACTGGCGGGCGACGGTCGGGTGCGGGTTGTGGATGTCGACAGCGACGTCGACCCCGGGACCGGCGCCGCGCCGCACGGCGGCGAACAGGCCAGCGATGCGGTCGACCTGGCCGGTCGCCGCCAGGCCATCGCCGGGGCCGAAATGGACCTTCAAACAGCGAAAACCCCACTCCTCGACCAGCACGCGCGCACCCTCGGCCCACACCGCCGGGTCGTCGCTGCGCCCCGCCCCCGTCGGTCGGCCGGCGCGGTAGGGCAGGCCCGGTGCGACGACGTGCGGCAGCCCGCCGCCGGTGGCGCGGTACATCAGCACCCGGTCCCGGCACGCGCCGCCGAGCAGATGATGGATGGGCACGCCAGCGGCCTTGCCGGCCAGATCCCACAGCGCCATGTCGATGCCGCTGATGGCGCTCATCGTCACCGGGCCGCCCTTGTAGCCGATGCCGGCGTTGTACATATCCAGCCAGAGCCGCTCGACCTGGCGCGGGTCACGCTCAAGCAGCACCGGCTCCAGCCGTTGCACCTCGGCGATGACGGCCTCAGGGTGATTCTCCAGGTACGGCTCACCCAGACCGACCAGACCGGCATCGGTATGCACCTTCAGCCAGACCCAGCTTGGCGGCACCTTCAGCAGTTCTAGGCGGGTGATGCGCATAGTGCCTCCTCGATGACAGTGAACAAGGCGCGACCGGTACGCCGCAGCGATTGTCGCCCCCGGCCAGCCGCCTGACAACCTGACAACCGACTCGCCGGGGCTGGCGCGGGTCGCGTGGCGGTAGCGCCCATGGCGACCGCGTGTGGTATACTGACTGAGCCGGTGCGGGCCGGCATCTGGGGATGTACTGGTTTCGACGGGGGTGGATGGGCAGACGTTGCAGGCCGAGGTGCGTTGTCCTCGCAAAACTGACGCACGCCAGTAACTGGCACCAACGAACTCGCTCTCGCTGCCTAACCTAAAAGACTAGGCGCGACGTCCGCCCGGTCCTCGGCCTGATGGGACCGGTCACGGGCGTGATAATGTCAGGACGCTCCGGTCCGGATTGGCGGCTAGGGACCGGCTAAGATCAACCGCCTGGCCGAGGATGGCCCCGTCGGTGGGGACACTTCGGCGAGGAGATCAATCGCCGACTATGCCTGTAGTAGACGGCTGACTGAAGCTTTCGGACGGGGGTTCGACTCCCCCCATCTCCACCATTCAGGAAAATCCCCCGTTATTGCGGGGGATTTTTCGCGACTCGCCGGCTCAATGTCGCAGCGCCCCGAGGGAACGCCCTGCAATCGGCAGCGACACACGGTCGAGCGACGGTCCGCACTCGCTTGTGCGCCGAGCCATCATGGCTCAGCAGCCTCCAGTAACCTCAACGTCGCCCAACCAAGCCGGCATGGGCCTTTTGCCCAACCTGCGCCTGCCGCGATGGGAGAGGCGGAGGGTGGGGGCACACTCAGCGCAGGTTGTGTCATTGCCGCCGACTGGCGACAATGAGCGCGATGGCATCCGGTGGGGCAGAAGGGGCGGAGCGATGCACATTACCAGCGTCACGGCCTACGCGGTGCGCTACCCGCAGCAGTATCTGTTCGGACGGCCGGCCGCGGCGGGCGCGCGCTATTTCCTCCGCCCCGGCTTCCCGACCGTCTACTCGGTCGACAATGAAGCACTGCTGGTGCGAATCGAGACCGACTCCGGGCTGGTCGGCTGGGGAGAGGCGCTGGCGCCGGTCGCGGCCGAGGCAGTGGCGCTGCTGATCGCCTCACTGCTGCGGCCACTGCTGATCGGCGAAGACCCGGCCGATGTCGAGGTGATATGGCATCGGCTGTACGGGGCGATGCGCGTGCGCGGTCACCAGGCCGGCCTCTATCTGGACGCGGTTGCGGCGATTGACATCGCGCTCTGGGACCTGTTCGGCCATCTCACCGGCCAGCCAGTGGCGCGACTGCTCGGTGGCCGGCAGCGGGAGCGGCTGGGCGTCTATCATTCCGGCGTGCCCGGTGCGACACCGGCCGAGCGGGCCGAGGCTGCGGTGGCGCTCGCGGCCGAAGGCTACCGCGGCGTCAAGCTCCACCTCGGCCACGGCGTCACCGAGGACGTGGCGACGGTCGCGGCCATCCGGGCCGCCGCCGGGCCAGAGTTGGCGATCATGCTCGATGGGCACTGGGCCTACACCGTCAAAGAGGCGCTGGCCATCGGCCGGCAGATCGAGCGGCACGAAGCTGCGTTCTTCGAGGCGCCGATCGCGCCGGAGGATACCACCGGCCACGCGGCGCTAGCGGCGGCGCTGACCGTGCCAATCGCCATCGGCGAGGGCGAACGCACACGCTGGCAGTTCCTGAGTCTGCTGCAGGCGCGGGCGCTCGACATCGCCCAGCCGGACATCGGTCGCACCGGGCTGAGCGAGGGCCGGCGCATCGCCCACCTGTGTGAGACGTTCAACGTGCCGGTCGCGCCGCACGTCTCCACGGGGCTGGGCATCCGCTACGCGGCAACGCTGCACTATGCCGCGGCGCTGCCCACCTTCCTGGTGCTGGAGCATCAGGGCGCGCTGCTGCCCGCCATCAATGCGTCGCTGACAACCCCGATCGCGATCGAGCGCGGCGAAGTCGCCGTTCCCACGGGGCCGGGCCTGGGCGTGACCCTGAATGAGGCGGCGCTGCGTCCCTACTGGACCGAGTTCGGCGGGTAGCGCGCCGCGCGTCAGCCGTCCAGCCGCACCGGCCGGCCAGTGCGCCACGACTCGGTTGCCGCCAGCGCAATGGCCAGCGCCCACCGGCCGTCCTCACCGGTGCAAGCCGGCG
>JADLAZ010000069.1 GCA_020849725.1 Chloroflexota bacterium | reverse complement strand
TGGAGCCGGGGCTGGCGCTGGCAGCCGTGCCGCCGCGCGAGGACGCGCGCGATGTCCTCATCTCCCGCCACGGTCTCCCGCTGGCGGCGCTGCCGCCGGCGCCGCGCATCGGCACCAGCAGCGTGCGTCGAGCGGCGCAGCTTCGGGCGGCTCGGCCAGACGCGGTCATCGTCAACCTGCGCGGCAACCTGGACACGCGGCTGCGCAGAGCCATGACCGATGAGTACGACGCGATCGTGCTGGCGGCGGCCGGGCTGCACCGGCTGGGGCGCGCCGCCGAGATCACCGCCTACTTGCCGCCCGACGAATTCATCCCGATGGTCGGGCAGGCGGCGCTGGGGCTGGAGATCCGCGCCGCCGATACTGTCCTGGCCGCGTGGCTGCAACCACTGGACGACCCGGCCACGCACGCGGCCGTGCGCGCCGAGCGGGCCTACCTGGCGGCGCTCGGCAGCGGCTGCAGCGCGCCGGTCGCGGCCCACGCCACCATCGCCGGCGACACGCTGACCCTGGCAGCGATGCTGGCGACCGCTGACGGCACTCGGATCGCGCGCGATCGTCTGGCCGGGCCGGCGCGCGAGGCCGAGGCGATCGGTCGGGCGCTGGCGATGCGCCTGCTAGCGGTGAGCTAGCGGGCGGCGGCCGGGTCGGGCGTGACGTGCGGCAACAGGGCCAGAAACGCTTGCTCGGCGTGTGACAGCACTCGGTCGCGCCGGTAGACGAGCCAGAACTGGCGCTGGCAGACCCAGTCGGCGCAGGTCAGCAGCACGATCGCACCGGCCTTCTGGTCGACGTCGAGCGTCAGCGACGACAGGATGCCGATGCCGAGACCGGCGGCGACGGCACGTTTGACCGCCTCGTTGCTGCCTAGCTCCAGCACCTTGGCCGGCGTGAGGCCATGCGCCGCCAGACCGCGCAGCGCTGTCTCGCGCGTCGCCGATCCCGGTTCGCGCAGGACGAATGTTTCACCGGCCAGGTCGCGCACACGCAGCGCGGCGCGGCCGGCGAGCGGGCTGGCGCTGGCCGCGAACAGAGCCAGGCGATCGTCGAAAACCGCGCGCACGATCAGGTCTGCCGTCTGGTCTGCCCGGCCGATGACGGCGAAGCCGATGACGCGGTCGCGCACGGCCTGGATCATTACCTCGCTGTTGCCCAGGCGTGTCACGATCTCGACCGCCGGGTGGTCGGCCTGGAATCGGCCGAGTACCGCCGGCAGCCAGGTTTCGCCGACGGTGGCGCTGGCGCCGACGACAAGACGTCCACGCCGCAGGCCGGCGATGTCGTCTAGCGCCTGACCCAGCTCGTCGACCAGGCCGAGAAGGCGGCGGGTCTGGAGGGCGACCAACTCACCGGCCGGCGTCGGGCGCACCCGCCGGCCGGTGCGCTCGAGCAGCGGTGTGCCGAAGTAGCCTTCCAGGCTCTTCACATGCGCCGAGATGGCTGGCTGGCTGATCGCCTCGGCCTCGGCGGCGGCCAGCATCGTGCCGTGCTCGATGACGGCCAGGAACGCTTCCAGGGCGTGCAGGCTGGGCCGCTCTTTCATCGTGTTTCTCAATACAACCTATCGCTTACCTGTCTTGGACATTCTAGGGTCATGCGCCCATATTGGCACTGTCGCGACAGGGATCATCGAGAAAAGAGAAGAGGAGACACGGATGACTTCCGTCAGTCGAGTACGCGCGCATCCGGTTCGCTGGTCACTGGCGATCCTGATCGCGGGCAGCCTGGTGCTGAGCGCGTGCGGCGCGCCAGCGCCCACCGTCACCACCGCGCCACCACCAACGACGGCGCCGGCGCCCACCGCGGCCCAGAAGCCGTCCACGACGATCAACGCTCAGCAGGCCACCCTCATGGAATTGGAGAAGACGCCAGAAGTGAGTACCGAAGAACTGCGCCAGGTCCTGGCCGCCAGGGGCGCCACCGTCTTCGATGCGCGCCCTTTCAAGGAGTTCGCCATCTCCCACATCCCCGGCGCGCTCAACGTCGCCCCCAAGCCCGGCCAGCCCATGTCCCAGTACGTCTCCGACGTTGCCGAGATCGAGCGCATCGTCAAGGACAAGGCTGCGCCGCTGGTCCTCTACTGCAACGGTCCGTACTGCGGCAAAAGCAAGCGGCTGGCCGAAGAGTTGCTCGGCGCTGGCTTCACCAAGGTGAGCCGCTACCAGTTAGGCATCCCCACCTGGCGGGCGCTGGTCGGGCTGACCCAGATCGAGAAGGAGGGCGTCCGCTACGTGCTGGACGGCGACAAGACGGCCGTCGTCTTCGATGCCCGCGACGCCGACAAACCTAGCCATGACATCGGTAACACGGTTCGGCAGCTAACGCTGTCGGGAATGGGGCGTGGCGTACAACCGCCTCGTGCTGGACGGCGGCATCGACGCGGTGAGCCGGCTGGCGGTCTGGTATTGCGCGCTCATCGCCCCGGAGGATCACCTAATCCTGGACGAGCTGGCCGAGCACGGCGTCCGGTAGCTCGATCTGACGCCGTAGACCAGTGCGGCCGAGATCGCCCGGAGGTTGCGGGCGCGCCCGCCGGCGTCACCCGCGCCGAGTTCCCAGCGGCTGCGGGCGGTGCGTCAGCGCCGGGGGTGCCGGCGCTGGCCTGCGCCCCAAGCGGCGGCGCGGGTACGGCAAGACAAATGTCGTGTTGATCGAATCGTCGGCGGCTGGTATCATCTCCACACCGGCGCGACGCGCCGGCCGCGGTGAGGATCACGGCAAGGAGGAGTCGATGCGTTGAGGTCTCAACGTGCTGGCGGCGACCGACCACAACTTGGTCGCGTCGGATACTGTCGCTCTACGGCGGCGAGGGAGAAAGGACACAAGTGGTAAAGCGCCTTCGTCCGTTGGCACGGGTCGCCGCGCCAGCGTCAAGTCCGCGCCGGCCGGCGCAAGTGGCCGCCGCGCGGGCGAATCGAATGCCGAGCCGACGCGGCGAGTCGCGATTGAGCGCACGGAGGGGTGTTGCATGCGGCGAAAGATCGTAGCGCTCGCGGCGGCCGTGGCCGCCGCTGGACTCATGGCTGTGCCGGCCGGCCTCTTGCAGCTCGGCGCCGACCCGGCGACTTCCTTCCTGGCGGCCGCCCACGCCCGCGCGGCGGCGCTTCAGCCGGCCGGCGTCATCACGAAGGCCGAATGGCTCGTCTCGACCCGGCTGCGGCCGGACGAGGATCGACCAGATCCCTACCACCGCCGGCCGAGCGAATACATGCCGGCGACCCTGAAGATCGTCGCGTGGCTCGAGACCGACGCCTCCGGGCGGACGACCCGCAGCCGGGCGCAGGCGTTCGACCCCGATGGCGGCCTGGTTCAGGACGCGCTGCGCACCCCGGATGAGGCGCTGATCTACGACGCGACGACGGGCGAGACCCTCGCCACTCCCGGCGGTGCGCCCGGGGCCGAACTGGCCCCGCGCGACTTCGTCCGTCCCCAAGTCGGTCAGGACGGCGTCGCCGTCACCGGCTCCGGCTCCCACCGCGGGCGGCCGACGACGATCTTGAGTTTCCCCATCCGGCCGATCGAGCGCGCGCACCTGGAGGCCCAACGCTCGCTCGCCTTCACCGCGCCGTACTTCGCTGATGTCGCGGCGACCGGCGTCCGGCAGCAGATCGAGATCTTCCAAGCGTCGCAAGAGCCGGTGATCGCCCGCGCCATCGCTGTTGCCGCCGACGGCTCCACGACGGTGGTGCGGCAGCAGGAGTTGCTGTCCGTCGAGCAGCCGAGCGAACTCCCCGGCGGCCTCTTCGACGGCTCGTCGGTGCCGGGGAAGCGGGTGAGTCCCGAGCCGGGCCAGGTCCGCGCCCTCCCGAGCACCCGGACCCTGACGGTGGCCGAGGCGGCGACAGCGCTCGGTCAACGCCCCATCCTGCCGACCGGCGCGCCGGAACTTAGGCTGGAGCGCGTGGTGACCGCGGGCCAGCGCCAGCCCCTGGCGGAGGTTCCCGCCGCCCGTCGAGACCTGCTCTTCGCGGCCCAGCGCGGCGACGCCGTCAGGTTCCAATATGGCGACGCCGCCGGGCGCGTGTTCATCATCCAGCAGGGTCCGGCCGCCGCGCTCAAGGCGGCGGCGCGGCAGAGCGGCGCCACCTTGAGCAGCTCCGCGCCGGTGTCGTTCACCTGGGAGCGGGCGGCGACCGGCTGGCTCCTCAAGCATACCCCCGACCAGACGCCGGGCGGTCGCGCCCAGGCGCGCCTCATCTTCGAGGCCGACGGCCTCCTGATCGACCTCCAGGGCTACGGCTTCACCGACAGCGAACTGCTAACCATCGCCGCCGGCCTGCGGCGCGGCTAGAGGAGGGACAGACCCATGAGTTGGCAGTCCAAGCGCCTCTGGGCGCGCGCGGCGGTCGCGGCGCTCGCGCTCTGCGTCGTCACGACCGCCGTCGCCTTCGCCGGGGACTGGATCACGACCGGGACGCTCCAGGGGCGGAGTATTGAGGGCCGCAGTTCGGTGACCGTCACCAGCACCCACTCCGGCTGGACCCGATCGACCGCGAGCGCAGCCGTCGATGAGATCTGGGCGCGGAGCTTCGGCCAGCAGAACTGCGATGGGATCTACTACAGCGTCTGGGACTCGGGCTGGGGCGGCAACTTCAACTGGACCTCCGTCCAGATGAATGGCAGCGGCGGCATCGTCTGCACGGGAACCCAATACCACTACTACCGCACCTTCGGCACGCACGAATGGTGGGTCGGGACCGACGGCCGCACCGGAACGTCCTGCGATGGCCTCACGTCCAGCGCCTGCTGACGCGCCGGCCGGGGGCCGGCTGCCGGGGAGGGTCTCCGCCGCGTCCTTCTCTGAGAGGGGCTGCGGCGGAGGGCGGCGGCGCTGGTTCGCCGCCGCCCTCCTGCTGGGGTTGGCGATCGCCGGGTGCGCCCCCGAGGGCCGCTTCGTCGCCGTCGGCACGCGCGCGCAGTTCCCGGCCGGCGTGGTGAGCCATCACCCGGAGGCGCGGGTGTTCATCGTGGTCGTCGGCGAGGGCGAGGCGCGTCAGATTCGGGCCTTCGCCGATTCCGATCCGGTGACTGGATGCGCCCTGCGTTGGGAAGCTCCCGACAGAGTGTTCGCCGACGTTTGCTCCGGGTCGCTGTTCACGACCGATGGCCAGCCTTACGCCGGCCCCTCGAATCGCCCCTTAGTGTCCCGCCCGGTGCGCATCCGCGGCGAGACGGTAGAAGTAGCGCTCCCGGAGTCCTAGGGGCCGCGACCGGCCGGGTCGGGGGTGGCCGGTCGCTCGACATCATGGGGTCGTCAGCGGCGTCCAGCTCCATCGTCGGCGTCTCCATGGCGGCGTCGATCCGGATGCCGACCAGCGCCTCGGCCCGGTCCCACGGCGCGCCGGCGGCGACGAGATCGGGCACACCTGGCCCACCGCTCGCCGGCGCGCTTCGAGCACATCAACTGCGGCCGGCGCCAGCCGCCGACGCTTAGCGCTGGTTTTGGTCCGCCTGCTACCGGAAGGCCGAGGAGGCGCGGCGCCGCCCGCCCTGGACTGGCAGTCACCGCCCCGGCGCTGCGTCGTTCTCCCCGTATACGCCGGTGATGCGTCACGAGGGGACGATGCCGCTGCCGAAGCGCCCGCGAGTCGAGCCGACCGACGATTGGCAGCAGCTCCAGCTGCTGGTCCAGACGCCCGCGCAGTTGACCTACGAACTGATCCGCCCGGTCGTCCTGTTCGGCCGTTCCCCGGCCGAGCGCGCCCGCGAGACCGGCGCCGCCGAGCGGACGATCTACCGGCAGGTGGCGCGCTTCGAGGCGCAGGGCATGGCCGGCCTGCTGCCAGCCCCGGCCACCAGCCGGTCGCCCCGCCTCCCGGATGAGATCCGGCGGGCCATCCTCCACCTCAAGGCCGAATATCCGGCCTTCCGGCCGCAGGAGATCGTCGGCATCATCGAGGTACGTTTCGGCCATCAGGTCAGCCACCACACCGTCAAGCGCATCCTGGAGGCCGGGCCGCTGCCGCCGCTCGCTCGGCGGCGCTATCCGCCCTACCAGGAGATCCCCGACCCGGCCGAGCGTCGGCTGGCGATCATCCGGCTGCATGCCGAGGGCTGGCACGCCACGAGCATCGCCGGCTACCTGGGCATCAGTCGCAAGACGGTCCACCTGACGCTCCGGCGCTGGTTCGCGGAGGGCGTGGCCGGCTTGGACGACAAGTCGCGGGTGCCCAAGGCCGGCGTGCGCAAGGTCGACCTGCGGGCCATCGAGGCCGTGCGCCACTTGCAGGAGAACCCGGAGCTGGGCGCGTTCCGCATCCAGGCCGCCCTCAAGCGGGAGGGCATCGAGCTGAGCGAGCGCACCTGCGGGCGCATCCTGGCCCGCAACCGCCAGCACTATGGCCTCGGCAAACCCGGCGCGGCCCCCCACCAGCCGAAGCCGATGCCCTTCCGGGCCGACCGGCGCCACCAATACTGGACGGTCGACATCCGCTACCTGGACATGCACCAGCTCGGCGGCGGCCACATCTACATGATCTCGGTGCTGGACAACTACTCGCGCGCCATCCTGGCCAGCGGCCTGTCGCGCACCCAGGACGCCGGCGCTTATCTGATGGTCCTCTACGCGGCCATCCGCCAGTTCGGCAGTCCGGAGGCGATCGTCAGCGACGGCGGCGGGGTGTTCCGCGCCAAGCCGGTGCTGACCGTCTATGAGGCGCTGGGCATCCGGCGCGAGCAGATCGACCAGGGCCAGCCCTGGCAGAGCTACATCGAGACGCAGTTCAACGTCATGCGGCGCCTGGCCGACTGGCACGTCGGGCGGGCGACGAGTTGGGCCGAGTTGCTGGCCGTGCACGACCATTGGGTGGTCGAGTTCAACTACCAGGACCACTGGGCGCACCGGGAGCGGGAGGACGGCAAGCGCAGCCCCCAGGGCGTGCTGGGCTGGGTACGCGGGACGGTGCACGCGCCGGAGGAGTTGCACCGGGTCTTCTGCTCCACGCGATTCGGCCGGCGCCTAGACCGGGCCGGCTACGTCCGCTTCCGGCACTGGCGGATCTATGGCGAACAAGGGCTGATGGGCGCCTCGGCGGCGGTCTGGCTCTACGGCGAACACCTCACCCTAGAGTTCGCTGAGGAGCCATTGGCTCAGTACACGGTCACCTACCAGCCCGACGGGCGCCACCTGCGGACCGTCGCGGAGCCGCGCCTCTTCGACACGCCCTTCCGATCGCCGCAGGCGCCGCTGTGGGAGCTGAGCGATGCGGAATGGCTGAAAGCGCTCCGCCTGCCGGCACGGCCGCCCCGCACGAAGCGCCCGGTACCGGAGGTCATCCAAGAGCGCCTCTTCTCGTAATCCCGCCTGCTTCCGCCACGCCCAACTGCCGAACCGTGTTACCGATGTCATGGCTAGGTTTGCCGCCGACGCCTTCAAGGCCGGCAGCCTGCCGGGGGCGCGCAATCTCGTGGTGGCGGAAGTCGTCAAGGCCAAGGACGACGGTCGACTGCCGATGGAGGACCACAACACGCGCATCATCGTGGTGGGCAAGGACGCGGAGCAGGCGCGGGCAGTCGCCGATGCCATCGCCAAGAACGCCTTCCACAACGTCGCCTTCTACGCCGGCCCGATCGACGACCTGAAGTGACCGTGAGGTGATGTGGCGGCCGCACCCATGATCACGTGGCTGCGTGATGCGTGCACTGTGGGAGATCTCACGGGGCGCCAACGCAGTGGGGTGCTGCTGCAACGATGCGACAGAAGGGTGGTGGGTCATGCTGCCCCATATCGAGCACACCAAGCACTGGTACAGCCAGTTGCCCGTTTCCCGGGGTATCGAGGTAGTGTTGGTCGTGGCCTTGCTGGCCGGCACGATCGTCGCCGTGACCCAGGTGCGCGGCCGGGATGTCATCATTGCCGAGCAGGCGGCGACCATCAGCCGGCTGGCGACGACCGCTCCGGCAGGCGACGCGCCGACGCCGGACATGCTGCGGGCGGCTGAACTGGACACGGCCATCGTCGCTGCCTACGGCGCGTGGGACACCGCGCGCAGCGAGAGCGCGCGGCTGTTTGCGATGGGGGACTACCAGGGCTGGGAAGGCGCACTGGCGCAGGTCCAGGCGGCGCAGCGCCAGATCGATCGAGCGCGGGCACAGCGCCGGGCCTGGTGGGCACTGCTGTACAGCAGCACCGGCTTCGACACGTAGGCTGCTGTGTGCGTCAGGGTGCGACCAGCACCTTGGCGCCCTTGCCGGTGCGGGCATACTCCATGGCGGTGGCCGCGTCGGCCAGCGGGAAGGTGTGGGTTAGGATCGGGTCGAGGTTCAGCTTGGAGAGCCAGTGCAGGCCGCGGTCGAAGGTCAGCCGGCGGGTGAAGCAGCCCTTGATCGTCAATTCGCGCAAGTAGATGTCGAACGGCGACACTTCCAGTCGCGCCGCCGGGTCGGAGACGCCGACGATGACGACCGTGCCAGAGCGTCGCGTGATGCGCAACGCCTCATCGATGGTCGCCGGGTGGCCGACGGCCTCCAATGCCACGTCGCAGCCGATGCTGTCAGTGAGGTCGTTCACCGCCGCCAGCAAATCGGTCTCGCGCGGATCGACGATCAGATCAGCGCCGAGGCTTGCCGCGACGGCGCGCCGCGTGGCGTGTGGCTCGGAGATGACCGTGCGCGCCGCGCCACTGGCCTTGGCTAGCTCGAGCAGGAGCAGTCCGATCGATCCGGCGCCGATGATGGCGACCGTCGCGCCGCTGGTCAGGTCGGCGAGGTCAATCGCCCACAGCGCGCACGAAATCGGCTCGGCCAGCGCTGCTCGCTCCATGCTGAGCGTATCCGGGATGCGATGCACCGCTGTGGCCGGCGCGGTGCCAAATTCGGCCATCAATCCACTGATTAAGCGCTTGTTGGAACAGTGGTTCACCATGCCCCGGCGGCAGTAGTAGCAGGCGCCGCAGAAGGCCCAGGGAATGCAGGTGACCCGGTCGCCGACCTGGCAATTCGTGACCCGCTCGCCGATGGCTTCGACGACGCCCGCCACCTCATGGCCAACGATGCGCGGGCCACCAGCGCGGCGGCCATGGATGCCGCCCATCTGCATGCCGTCATAGGCGTGCACGTCGGAGCCGCAGATGCCACAGAAGCTGACCTTGAGCAGGACCTCGTCCGGGCCGGGCTCGGGCACGGGCCGGTCCTCGACGCGCAAGTCATGCCGGCCGTGCAGGATCGCCGCTTTCATGCAGAAGTCCCCTCATCGTGTCAGGTCAATCTGAAGCATGGGCAGACCTTGCCCGTGCCAGGAGCCACGCACCCAATGGGAGCAGGCTAGCCCTTGATGCCGCTCATCACCACGCCACGCACGAAGTAGCGCTGACCGATGAAGAACAGGATGATAACCGGCAGTGTCATCATCACCGAGGCGGCCATCAGCAAGTGATCCCGGGGAACGGCATCGCCAGGCGTGACGACGAAGTAGCGCAGGCCGACCGCCAGCGGGTAGCTCTCCGGCCGATTGAGGATGATCAGCGGTCGGAGGAACGAGTTCCACTGGTTGATGCCTTCGATGATGGCGGCCGTTGCGAAGACCGGGCCGGACAGCGGCAGGATGATGCTCCAGAAGATGCGCGGCGGCGTCGCGCCATCCATGCGCGCTGCCTCGTCTAGCTCCATCGGAATGGTCATGAAGAACTGCCGGAACAAGAAAATGAAGAACGGGCTGCCAAACCAGAAGGGGACGGTCAACGGCAGGTAGGTGTTGAGCCAGCCCAGCTTCCAGAACAGCATGAAGTTCGGAATGAGTAAGACGTAGCCGGGCAGCATCAGCGTCGCCAGTGTGATGCTGAACAGCAAGTTGCGACCAGGAAAGCGGAACCGGGCGAAGGCGAACCCGGCCAGCGACGACGACACGATCACACCCATCGTCGCGACGACCGTCAGAAAGACGGAGTTGATGGCCCAGCCCCGGAAGAAGGAGCTGCTCAGTACCGTCCCGTAGTTCTCCCATTGCGGGACCGCTGGTATGAAGACGGGTGGGATCTGACGGATCTCATGAACCTGCTTGAGCGAACTTGAGATGGCCCAGGCGAAGGGCAACATGAGCACAAGGCCCAGCAGGACGGCCGCGATGTGCAGGCTGCTGCGACTAACGGCATAGCCGACCCGGGCGATGGTGTTCTTCGACGTGGAAGCGGCTGGGGTGCTGGCATGCGCCGCCTGCTCAGCCATCGCGTCCCTCCCCAGAGTAGTAGACCCACCCCCGGGATGCCCGGAACTGGACATAGGTGAACACGCTCAGGATGACGAACATGATCCAGGCCAGCGTCGAACCATACCCCATCTCAAAGTACTCGAACGTCTGCCGGTAGATGTGCAGCCCATACAGCCAGGTGGCATAGGCAGGGCCACCCTGGGTGCCGATGAAGGCCACCTCGAAGGTCTGGAAGGCGCCGATGAGGGCCAGGATCGAGTTGAAGAACAGGGTCGGCGAGATCATCGGGATCGTCACGGCCCAGAAGCGCTGCCAGGAGTTGGCGCCATCGATGGCGGCCACCTCATACAGTTCCGGCGGGATCCCCTGCAAGCCGGCGAGGAAGATGACCATCATGTTGCCGCCGATGGCGCCCCACAGGGCAATCAAGACCAGCGACGGCATAGCCCAGGTCGGATCGCCAAACCAGTTTGGTCCCTCGGTGCCGACGGTGCCGTTGAGCTTGTAGGTGACCTGGAAGATGACCTCGTTGATGAGACCATAGCTGGGGTTCAGCAGCCAGAGCCAGATGTAGACGGCGGCGACGGTCGGCGCCAGGTGCGGCATGAAGAAGATGGTGCGATAGGCGGTCGTGCCGCGCAGGCCCTGGTTCAGGAGCATCGCCGTCAGCAGGGCGCCGATCACGGTCAAGGGCACGGCCATGATCGTGTAGTAGGCGGTGCGACCGAGCGAGGGCCAGAAATACTCGTCCGCCGTGAAGGCCCGCACCCAATTGCCGAGGCCGATGAAGTTGCCGGCCATGTCGAACTCGCGCCCCAGCGTGTAGTTGAAGAAGCTGAGGAACAGGGAGAACAGCATCGGTCCGAGTACGAACGCGACCAGACCGATGAGCCACAACGACAGGAATGCATACGCCCACAACGTCTCCGTGCGCCGGAACGAGAAGTTCCTCGTTGCCGGCCGGGCGGCGGTGGCTACCTGTTCGCTCACTGGGACCTCCCATGGGCGGCCGCTTCGCCACCGACCGGCGCTGGGCGATTGCTCACCCAGCGCCGGCACATGATGGCGGTCGGCTCAGCGTCGAACGAGCCTAGACGTTCGGCTTGTCCATGATGGCCTGGATCTGCTTGCCGACCTCTTCGCAGAACTGGGCCGGCGTCGCCTGCCCGAGCGTGACCTTGACGAACTCGTTGATGAGGATCGGCTCATGCTCGTAGAAGCGGCCGTTGGCTGGCTGGTGCCAGGCGACCATCTCCGGCGCGGGCGGCAGCACCAGCACCTTGGCGATATTCTGCAGCTTCGGCGTCACCTTGGCGAACTCGGGGCTACCCCAGACGTCGTTGCGGCTGCCGGGGCTGCCGAGGTTGTTCGCGTGGCGCTCGAAGCCATGCGCCTGGCTGGTGAACAGGCGCGACAGCACCTTCCAGGCCTTCTCCGGAACCTTGGTCGTCCTGGAGACGCCCTTGCCGTCCGACGACACCTGGGTAGCGTGCTTGCCGGTCGGACCGAGCGGGTTGGGGAAGATGTCCATCTCGAACGGCTGCGGGAGCTTGCTGATCTGGTCCGGCCAGCCGCGGGCATTGCCGGCGGTCGAGATGACGATGCCGACCTTCTGGCCCTGGAAGAGCTCGGTGGCGTTGAGATTGGCGGCCCACGGCTGAGCCGTCTTGTGCTCGGTGTACAGGCTGGCCAGCGCGGTGATGGCGGCCTTCGACTCGGGTGTGTTCAGGAGGCATTGCTTGCCCGCGGCGTCGAAGAGATCGCTGCCATAGGCGCGCAGCCAGGCGACGATGCCCTCATTGCCGATGCAGGGCAGCACACCGTAGGCCGTCGTCCGGCCACCCTCGCTCTTTGTCAGTCCCTTCGTCAGCGTGATGAAGTCCTCGATCGACCAGTTGCCGTCGGCCGGCGGCATCTTCAGGCCGGCTTTCTCGATCATGGTCTTGTTGGTGTAGAACTGGAGGCAGCCGGGGTGGCCGACGACCGGCAGGCCCCAGACCTTGCCCTCGCGGGTGTAGGTTCGGATGTTGCCGGGCCAGAACTGCTTCTGGTCGTTGTTGAGCCACTCGGTATCGTTCTTCCACAGGGTGTCCAGATCGTGCATCACACCCTTGATCTGCAGCTCGGAGACGAGCGGCGCGACATTGATGCGAACCGTGTCGCCGATCTGGCCGGTGGCGGCCAGCGACAGGAGCTTGGCGTGCATCTCGGCGCGCGGGATCCACTCTCGCTCGACTTTGATGTCCGGGTTGGCGTCCTCGAATTTCTTGATGAATCCGTCGTACCAGTCCCCCGGCTGGCCGGGCGTGCCCTGCGTCCAGTCGTGATCGCGGACGACAACACGGGCGCCGGATGGCGCGGCGGGCTTGGCAGCGGCCGGCGCCTCAGTTGGTTTGGCGGCCGGGGCGGTCGTCGGGGCGGCAGCGGCCGGCTTGGTCGGCTCGGCTGGCTTGGCCGCCGGGGCGGTCGTCGGGGCGGCGGCGGCCGGCTTGGTCGGCTCGGCCGCTTTCGGTGCGGCGGTCGGACTGGCTGGGGCGCCGCAGGCGGCCAGCAGCCCCGTGGTCGCCAGGCCAGCGGCGGCCAGGCCGGCCGTCAACATGCGGCGTCGACTGAAGGAGAGTTTGTCCACGCGATCGTCCTCCTGAATTGGCTCCTACCAGCACTACAGCGAAGCTGGACTATGGACGGGCCGCTGTCATCCGAGATGTGCCCACGGTCGCTGCAACACAGATGTTCTGGTCGGGGCAACCACGACATGTCCGGGACACCATCGGCTTCCTGGTGACTATACAAGCAATCGATTCCAGGGTCAACAGTGAAATGAGTCGCCACCGGATATCAGTCAGCATGTGTTGCTGCAGCGGCGGTTGGAACTGGGTCCAGCGCCGGCCGTTGACCAGGTGGCACGGCCGGCGCTGGCGGTCGTGCGCAGTGGCATGCGCCACCCACCCGCCCGGGTCAACCGCGCTGCTCGGGGCGCCGGTTGGCCAGAGGTCCCGCCCGCGCACGAACTCCGGACCACCCCCGGTTCAGGCCGTGTTGCCGGCCTGGCGGGGAATCATCCCCGATCCAGCCGTCACCGTCTGAAGTCACCCGCGAGTCGCCCGTGCTGCCAGCGCCATACTCATCATCGCCGGCCCGTGCCGCCCGCCGCGCCCGCATCGGTTGGGGCCTGCTGGTGCTGCTGGGCGGCGGCCTGGGCCTGGCCGGGATTTGGATCGTGCTGGCCCTGGCGAACCTCCAGCCAGGACCGGCGACACTCCAGCTGCCAACACTGGCGCGACCGCCGGCCGGTCCGATCGCCGCACCGGGCGCGCCGTTGCCGGGCCGGCTCGCGGCGCGGTATCTGGCGGCCTGGACCGCCGGCGACCATGCGGCAATGCATGCGTTGCTCAGCCCAGCCGCCGCGGCGCGGATCGATGCCGTGGCCTTCCACCGTCGCTACCAGGCCATCGCTGACGAGGCCATGATCCTCTCCCTGCTCGCCCAGCCGCTGCCCGGCGCCGACCCGGTCGCTGTCAGCCAGCCCTTCAGCCTGACGGTCGAGTCGGCGCGAGTCGGCCGGTTCACCGAGCAAGGAGCATTGCGCTTCACGCTGACCGATGGGCAGTGGGGCATCGACTGGCAACCGTCGTCACTGTTCGGTGCGCTGCGCGCGGGTGATCGGGTGGCGATGGAGGACGAGGTGGCGGTGCGCGGGCGCATCGTCGACCGGTATGGCCACATCCTGGCCCAGCAGACGGAAGTGGCGACCATCGGCGTGGCGCCGGCCGCGCTGGATGATCGGGAGGCGACGCTGGCGCGGGTGGCGGACGCGCTCGGCCTGGACGCGGCGGCGGTGCGGCAGCAGGTGGCGGCGAGCGACCCGACCTGGTTCGTGCCGCTGGCCGACCTGCCGTGGCGCAACCCGCCGCCGGCGGCGCGACAGCTGCTCGACCTGTCCGGTGTTGAGGCGCGGGTGCGGCAGGAGCGCCGCTATCCACTCGGCGTCACTGCCGCGCATGTTCTGGGATACGTTCGGCCAGTGACGGCGGCGGACGCCGAGACGGCGCGGGCGCGCGGGCTGCGCCCCGGCGACTGGGTCGGCGTGGCCGGCGTGGAGGCGCTGGCCGAGGCGGCGCTGGCGGGCCGGCCCGGCGGCCGGCTGCTGATCGTCGCGCCGGATGGCGCGGTGCGGGCGGTGCTGGCCGAGCGCCGGGCGACACCGGGGCGCGACGTCGTGCTGACACTCGATCTGTCGCTGCAACTGGTGGCCGAGGCGGCGCTGGGCGACCGGCCGGGCGGGGTCGTCGCGCTGGACCCGGCGACCGGGGCGGTGCGGGCGCTCGTGAGCCGGCCGGCGATCGACCCGAACCTGTTCGTGCGGGACCCGGCGGCAGCGACGAACCTGGCGAGGGACGAGCAGCACCAGCCGCTGCTGAACCGTGCCACCGGCCTGGCCTATCCGCCGGGTGAGCCGTTCGGCCTGGTGGCGGCCGCGGCCGGCGTGATGGCGCTTGGGCTGCCGGCCGATGCGACGGTGACCTGCCCGGCCGGGGTGTCTGGCGCGGAACCGGGCCAGGTCTGGCGCAATCGTCGCCCGGCGCCGACCGGTTCGCTGACCCTGAGCGAGGCGCTGACGAGGGGCTGCACGACGACTGTGCTGGCGATCGCCGACCAGACCCGGCGCGTCGACCCGGCGGCGCTGCCGGCGATGGCGCGCCGGCTCGGCTTCGAGGCGCCGGCCGGGCTGGTCGGCTTTCCCGACATCGCCGGCCAGGCGCCAGAGACCAATGGCGGGACGTGGGGGCCGGTGGAGACGCTCGCTGTGGCGGCCGGCCAGGGCGGCGTCGAGGCGACCGCGCTGCAGGTCGCCCGCGCTTACGCTGCGGCCGCCAATGGCGGCACGCTCTGGGCGCCGCGCCTGATCGAGCGCATCGCTGGCGAACCGGACGCGGGTGCTGGGCCGGACGTGCCGCCGAGCCAGCTCGACGCCGCGCTCGGCGCGACGCTCCGGTCGATAGTACTACCGCCCCCCAGACCGATGGGTCTTGCGTCAGGGGACGGCAGCGGGCACGATACTGATGGGGCGCCCTGGCTCGTCGCCGGCAGCGGTGTGGCGCTGGCGCCCGGCATCGCGCCGGCCTGGGCGGTGTTGGTCCTGCCACCGCCGGCTGGGCTGGCGCTCGTCGTCATCGTCGAGCGCGGCGGCGACGGCCCGACGGTGGCTGCCCCTCTGGCACGGGAGATGATTGGGCGCTGGATGCGGCCCGGGAGAGGACCAAATTGACCCTTGCGGATCGTCCTGTTCCTGTGAGGTAGGCAACCTGAGCAGTGCGGGCATGTGCAGGACATGGACGGCAATGGGGCAGCAGCAATGACGACGCGCGAGATCATTCCCTCCACGCGTGACCAACCAGCGCAGACCGCCGAGCGCATCCTGCTCGTCGAGGACGATCACGACGTCGCAGAGCTGGTGCGGCAGTTGCTGGCCGAGGAGGGCTACGCTGTCGAGCGGGTCGCTACCGCTGAGGAGGCCGAGGCGCTGTTCGACGCCCAGCGGCTGGACCTGATCATTGCCGACACCATGCTGCCGGGCATCTCTGGCTGGGAACTCTGCCGGCGGCTGCGCGGCCAGCCGGCGCGGCCGTACGTGCCGATCCTGCTGCTGACGGCGCGCTCGGCCTTGCAGGACCGCGTGCGTGGCCTGGAGGCCGGCGCCGACGACTACCTGACCAAGCCATTCGACATCGATGAGCTGCTGGCGCACGTGCGGGCGATGCTGCGCATCCGGCGTGTTGAGTGGCGACTGTGGCGGCATGCGCGCGAATTGGAGGCGCTCAACGCCGTGGCAACGACCGTGAACTCGTCGCTCGACCTGCGCCAGATCCTGTCGCACGCCGTAACCCAGGTGACGGAGACGGCCGAGGCGCGGGTGGGTGCGGTGTGGCTGACTGATGTGGAGAGCGGCGTCCTGAATCTCGTGGCGCAGGTCGGCCTGACCGACGAAGAGGCGGCCAGTCTGGCGCGCATCCGCCGCCTGCGGACGCTGGCGCGGCGGCTGCGGCGCGCGGATGAGCCGGTGCTGCTGGCGGCGGGTGAGGACGACGACCTGCTGGGGCGAGCCGTGGCCAGACTTGGGGCGACTCTGTATCTGCCGCTGACGTCGAAGGACTTGCCGCTGGGGTTGATCGCGCTCGGCAGTGACCGAGCCGACGCCTTCGGCCCGGACATGGTCCGACTGCTCGGCACGCTGGCGCTGACGGTCGCGGTTGCGGCCGACAATGCCCGCCTCTACGCCCAGACACGTCAGATCGCTGATACGGACCCGGTGACAGGTCTCTTCAATCATCGCTACATGCAGGATGCCATCGAGCAAGAGATCCACCGGTCCAGCCGCAGCCGGCGGCCCTTTGCCGTCATGATGATGGACCTCGACAATTTCAAGGTCTTCAACGACACCTACGGGCACCCGGCCGGCGATCAGTTGTTGCGCGACTGGGGCAAGACCCTCACGGCCGTCTGTCGCAAGACGGACAGCGTCGGCCGATACGGCGGCGATGAGTTCATCGTGCTGCTGCCGGAGACGAACGCCGAGCAGGCCGGCGCACTGGCCGATCGTGTCAGCCGGGCCGCCAGTGAGTTGACCCAGCGGCGCGGTGGCGCGGTCCAGGTGAGCTTCAGCATCGGCATCGCCGTCTACCCCTACGACAGCGCCGTGCGCCAGGAGCTGATCAAGGCCGCCGATCGGGCGCTCTACGAGGCCAAACATCAGGGTGGCGGTCGCGCGCGGGTGGCTGCCGGCGGCGCCAGCATCGCCAGCCGGCGGGCCGACGAGGGACCGCTGGCGCACCTGGAGAGCCTGGTCGATGCCGCCGACGCGCGCACTGGCTTCAGCCGCGACCATGCCGAGTTGAGCGCCCGCTACGCGGCGCTGCTGGCGCGGGCGCTGGCGCTGCCGGAGGACGAGCAGCGCGCCGTGCGCATCGCTGGGTTGCTGCACGATGTCGGCAACATCGGCATTCCAGGCGAGCTGTTGGCGCGCGAGGGACCCCTGACGGCGGACGAGCGCGCCATCGTTCAGCAGCACGTCATCCTGAGCGAGATGCTGATTGGCAAAGTGCCCTATCTGGACGCGGTGCTGGCGGCGGTGCTGCACCACCATGAGCGGTGGGATGGTCAGGGCTATCCGCGCGGCCTGGCTGGCGACGACATCCCGCTGCTGGGGCGGTTACTGGCGATCGCCGGCGCCTACGCGGCCATGGCCGCGCCCCGCCCCTATCGCCCACCGCTGAGCCGCGCGGCGGCAGTGGCCGAGTTGGAGCGGAGCGCCGGCAGCCAGTTCGACCCGGCGCTGGTGGCGACATTCGTGCAGGCGCTGGTGGCGCAAGCAGACTAGCGTTGCCAGGTGGCTGAATACCGCCGGGAGGTCACTGCGTACATGGGGGTACCGGACGCGGCCCGCGCCGGATCACGCTGCATGCTACCGGCGATCGGCACGCCGAAAGGGAGGACGTGATGGGTTGGCCAGACGACGGCATGGCCACCTTCTTCCTGGTCTGCTTCCTGATCGGCTTGCTCTTTACTGTTGGGTCGTTCGTGCTTGGCTTCGGTCACGGCGATGGTGGGGCGGGTGTTGACCACGGCGGCCATTTCGGCCACGGCGGCCTCGATCACGGAGGGATCGACTACGGCGGCCTGCCGGATGTCACGCATGGCGACGCCCCGCACGGTCGTGCCGCCGCGGAGCCGGCGCATGGCTCGACCAAGGCCGGCGTGCCCTACTTGAACATGAGCACGGCGATGGCCTTCCTGACCTGGTTCGGCGGCGCCGGCTACATCCTGCGCGTCTACTATGGCGCGGCTATGGTGGCGGCGCTGGCGGTCGCGGTGCTGTTCGGCATCGTCGGCGGCGCGGTCGTGCTGGCCTTTCTAAGCAAGGTCCTCTACGGCAGTCAGCGCGTCCTCGATCCACGCGACTACTTCCTGCCGGGCACGCTTGCGCGCGTGACCGGTCCGATCCGCGCCCACGGCACCGGTGAGATCGTTTACACCAAGGGCGACACGCGGCAGGTGTCCGGCGCGCGCAGCGTCGACAGCAACCCGATCGAGCGCGGCCGTGATGTCGTCATCATGCGCTACGAGCGCGGCATCGCCTACGTGCAGGATTGGCAGCAGTTGATGAGGGACGACGAGCCGGCGGATGTGCCGGCCCCGGCCGGCGACGAACAGCGGACCTAAGGCCACCGGGCCAGTCGGCCGATGATCTGCCTGATGGGTGCGCCGTGCCACACGAGGGTGGGTGGTCGCCCACGGGAGCTATTCGGGGAGAAGGAGCGTCACGATGCAAGCGCTGTTGGGGCCACTCGCCATCGCCGGGTCGGCGGTCCTCGTCCTGATCCTGCTGCTGTGGGTCGCGGCCAGTCGCTATCGCAAGGTTGGCCCGAACGCGGCGCTGATCGTCTTCGGTCAAGGCCGGCCGAAGGTCATCAAAGGTGGCGGCGTGGTCGTCTGGCCGATCATCAACCAGGCGCGCGAGCTCAGCCTGGAGTTGAAGAGCCTCGACGTCGCTCCGCAGCAGGAGTTCTACACCACCCAGGGCGTGGCCGTGAACGTCGAGGCAGTCGCGCAGCTCAAGGTCAAGAGTGACCCGGAGAGCATCCTGACCGCCGCCGAGCAGTTCCTGAGTCGCACCGCCGAGATGGTCGAGGACCAGTTGCGGCTGGTAATGGAAGGGCACCTGCGCGGCATCATCGGCCAGCTCACGGTCGAGGAGATCGTCAAGCAGCCGGAGATGGTGTCGGACCGCGTGCGCGAGAACGTCGCCGACGACATGAACAAGATGGGCCTGGAGGTCATCTCGTTCACGCTCAAGGAAGTGCGCGACCGCAACGAGTACATCGCGACGATGGGTCTGCCCGATATCGCCCGCATCAAGCGCGAGGCGAACATCGCCTCCGCTGAGGCCGAGCGTGACACCGAGATCCGGCGCGCGGCCGCCATGCGCGAGGCCGCCATCGCGCGGGCCGAGGCCGACCAGGCGCGCGTCATCGCCGAGTCCGCCTCGCAGACGCGGCAAGCGGAGGCTATGCGCGATCTGGCGCTGAAGCGCTCGGAGTTCGAGCAGTCGGTCAAGATGCAGCAGGCGCAGACGGACAAAGCCTACGACATCCAGGCCAATATCGAGCAGCAGCGCGTCGTGGCCGAGCAGGTGCGCATCGACCGAGTTCGCAAAGAGCAGGAGACGCTGGTACAAGAGGCCGAAATCCAGCGACGCGAGCACGAGCTGGTGGCAACCGTCCTCAAGGCGGCCGAGATCGAGCGGCAGCGCATCCAGACGCTGGCCGAGGCCGAGCGCCAGAAGCGCGTGCTGATGGCGACCGGCGATGCTGAGGCGGCCCGGCTCGAGGCCAGCGGTCGCGCCGAGGCCATCCGCCAGACGGGTGCGGCCGAAGCGGAGATCATCCGCGCCAAGGGCCAGGCCGAAGCCGAGGCCATGGACGTCAAGGCGCAAGCCTTCGGCCAGTACAACCAGGCGGCCATCCTCGACAAGTTGCTGTCGAGCATGCCCGAGGTCGTGCGGGCGATGAGCGAGCCGCTGACGAAGGTCGACAAGATCACGATCGTCAGCACCGGCGATGGCAGCAACGGGCGCGGCGTCGGCGCCAGCCAGATCACCAACGATATCACCAAGATGGTCGCCCAGGCGCCGGCGATCTTCGAGGGACTGACCGGCGTGACGCTGACCGACCTGCTCAAGAACGTCCCCGGCCTGCGCGAGGGCGGCGGCAGCCACGGCGCCGGGGACCAGGGAGGCACGCCGCCACCGGCCGCGTCGTAGCCGTGGCCGGTCAGCGCCCGAGCAGCGCCCGCGCCAGCCGGCGCTCGTCGTCGCCCCAGGCGCCGAGTGCCAGCAGGCTCAGCCCGTAGGCCAGGCTGCCGAGCAGGACGGCCGGCCACGGGCCCAACCCGGCGGCGACGGCGATCACCAGCGCCATCAGCGCTGTTGCCACGACTGGTCGCCAGGCGATGCCGGCCAGGCCGAGCGGCCCAACCGCCCGGCGCATCAGCCACAGCAGCGGCGCCAGCAGCACGACCTCGGTCGCGACGGTGACCGCCGCCGCGCCCAGATAGCCATAGCTTGGCACGATCAGCAGATTGGCGACGAGATTGAAGCTGACGGTCAGCGCGAACGCCGCAGTGATGGCGCGCTGCCGCTCCAGTGCAATCAAGCCGTACTGGAGCAAGCCATTGACATAACTGAAAGGCAAGAACCAGATCAACACCTGCAACGCCGCCGCTGAGCCGGGCAGGAAGCTCGGTCCCGCCATCAGCCAGATGAGCCAGCCAGACAGCACCGTCGTCGCCACGGCGGCCGGCAGCGCCAGCATCAGCAGGTAGCCACTCGCCTGCTGCAGCGTGCGGCGCAACGCCGCCGGCTCGCGCTCGGCCTGCCGCGCCAGCCGTGGAAACAGCGCCAGCGTCACATACGGTGGCACGATCAGGGTCACGTTGATGAACTTGTAGGCCGCGTCATACAGGCCCAGCTCGGCGTCGTCGCGCGTGGCCTGGATGATGAAGGTATCCAGCCGGAAAAAGAGATTGACCAGCAGGCCGTTCAGCAGCAGCGGCCAGGCCAGCAGTAGCCAGTGGCGGGCAAGTGCCCCACCAGGCCACCACTGCACCCCCGGCGCCAGCGGGCGAGCCAGTCGCCACAGCACGGCGGCTGTGACGATATTGACGACAACAGCGGCGGCGGCCAGGCCAACGACGCCATAGCCGAGCGCCAGCGCCAGTCCGGCCACCACGATCTTCAGCGCTGTGCTGAGGACGGTCACGAGCGCCGGCGTCTCCATCCGCTCACGGCCGTGGCAGATTGCCGTTGCTGAGTCGGCGAAGGCACTGGGTGCGATGGACAGCACCAGCAGCACGATCGCCACCGCCGTTTCGGGCGCGAGGCGATCGGCGGCGGCATAGCCGGCGAGTAGCGCCGCCACCATCGGCAGCAGGCCCAGCAGCACCAGCAGGCGCACCGTCGTGCCGCCACCGAGCCACAGACCGCCGCGATCGGGATGTTGGGCGACCTCGCGCGTGCCCAGCACGCCCAGCCCGAAGTCGCTGATCGTCTTCAGGTAGAGCCAGGTGATGACGGCGAAGGCATATCGGCCGGCGCCATCGACGCCGAGGATGCGCAGGACATAGATGGCAAACAGCGCGTCGGCGACCTTGTTGATCACCTGCGCGGCCATTGGCGCCAGGCTGTTCTTGGCGATGCGCTGGATCGGGTTCAAGCGCACGGGCCGGACCCACCCTCGCGTGCGGCCGGCGCGCCATCCCATCACCGGCCGAAGTTGATGACCAGGATGATGATGACGAACAGCAGGGGCGGCACCAGCATGATTGCGCCGATTGCCAGCAGTTGCCACTGTGCCTTCGTCAGGCCGAACAGCCAGGTGGGCGGTGGCGGTGGTGGCGTGACCGGCGGCTCAGAGACAGGACCCATTGAGTCACCCAACGAACGAGACGAACCGCCGGCGCGGAGCGGCGACGGCGGCGGCTCCCGGCTGGATGGTAGCGCAGGCGGCAGCGCGCCGGTAGGGGCGGCGTCAGCCGGGACGCGCCAGTACGCGGTCGATGATACTCAGCAGCCCGTCGGCGGTGGCGGCCCAGGTGAAGCGCGCGGCTTGCGCTGGCCCGCGTGCCGCCAGGTCAGCCCGCAGCGCGTCATCCGTCAGCAACCGAGCCAATGCGTCGGCCAACCCGGCAGTGTCGGCCGGATCGATGAGCAGTGCCGCCTCACCGCAGACTTCGGGCAGCGAGCTGGCCCTGCTGGCCACGACCGGCGTGCCGCAGGCCATCGCCTCCAGCGGCGGCAGGCCAAAGCCTTCGTACCAGGAGGGAAAGGCGAAGACGGTCGCCGCGGCGTACAGCGCCGGCAGGTCGGCGTCGGGCACCGGCCCCAGAAACCGCACCCGGTCGCCCAACCCCAGGCGGGTGACCTCGTCGAAGACGGCCTGGTCGAGCCAGCCGCGCCGCCCGCCGATCACCAGCGCCACATCGGGCTGAGCCGCGGCCACCTGCCGGAAGGCGCGCAGCAGGCCCAGGTGGTTCTTGCGCGGCTCGATCGTGCCGAGCGTGACGATGCAGCGCGCCGGCAGGCTCAGGCGTGCCCGCGCGGCGGCCCGTGCCGGCGCGTCGAGCGGACGAAAGCGCTCGCTGACGCCATTGTAAACAGTTGTGACGCGGTCGGGAGCCAGGCCGAGATGGGTGATGACATCGCGGCGGGTCGTCTCGGAGACGGCGATCACGTGCGCCGCGCGCCGCAGCGCCGGAGGCACCGCTGCCGTGAGATAGCGCCGCAGGCCCGGATCGGCATATTCGGGCACGGTCAGGAAGCTCAGGTCGTGGACGGTGACGAGCGTGCGGGCACGGGCGGCCGGCGGAGCGACGAAGTCCGGCGCCAGCACCAGATCGACCGGCCCGACGATGGCCTCGACCGGCAGTGGCAGCCGGCGGCGCAGCCAGGCATAGGTGACCCAGCGTGGTGGGAGTGGCAGCCAGCGCCGGCGCACGGCCGGGTAGCGCGTCACCAGGCCACGCAGCCAGGCGACGCCAGTGTCGGCGGTCGCGCCGCGCTCGCGGGCGTAGAAGAGCGTCAGCTGGGGTGCGTCGGGTCGCGCCGCCAGCGCCTCGACCGTCTCGCGCGTCACCCGGCCGATGCCAGCGCCCTGGTTGACACCGGCCGTCACATCGATGGCGAGCCGCCCGCGCCCGCGCGCGGCCACGGTCATCGCTCGCCGCCCGCCGCCCGCTCGGCCTCCACCATAACGGCCGTCACTGCTCGGTGCGAACGGGCGTCGAGTCGGGGCGGACCGGCCAGCCGAGCAGCGCCTTAATGCGCTCTCGGTTGACGCTGAGGACAAACACGATGACCCCGAACAGG
The DNA here is from genome assembly GCA_020849725.1 of Chloroflexota bacterium. The sequence goes on along the minus strand of JADLAZ010000069.1, from coordinate 32,785 downwards.
ATGATGCTCCAATAAGAGATAATTCGATCCATGAAAGAGATGCTCAGCGCGGTAGCGGTGTCGATGCGGAACCAGAGCAGTGCTGTGACGACGGCTGACTCGACGAAGCCCAGTCCAGCCGGTGTGAATGGGATCGTCGTCAGCAGCGATGATGCCAGGGCGATGAACAGCGTCACCGACAGCGGCAGCCGCACGCCCAGCGCCAGGCTAACCAGGTAGAGGCGTAACCCCTCCAGCAGCCAGATGACGCCGGTGTACGCCAGCAGCATCGGCAACGTCCGCGGCTGGAACGACAGCAGGACACCCTGCTCGAACTTGGTGTACAGATCGTGCATGCGCGTCGGCATGACGCGGGCCGCCAGTGGCCGGAAGCCGCGAATGCCGAGCAGCGCCGCCACCACGCCACCGGCCAGGACCGCGCCGAAGCCGAGCAAGTAGACGAGTTGGTCCGGCAGGTGGCCCCGGAAGGCGATGTAGCCAGCCGCGACAAGCAGGCCGAACAGCACCAGCACATCGGTGATGCGCTCGGTCAGGATGGTGCCCATCGTCGTGCTGAAGGAGACGCGCGCCCGGCTCTTGAGCAGGTAGCCACGATAGGCGTCGCCCAGCTTGGCCGGCACGATGCAGTTGGCGAACCAGGACAGAAAGATCATCTCGGTCAGGCCGATCAGGCCCGGCACGCGCGGGTTGTCGGCCCGGCTGACGCCAGCGTTGCCGAGCAGCATGCGCCAGCGCAGCGCCCGCACCGGGAACGAGGCGTAGTAGGCCAGGAAACCCAGCACGACGAACAGGGCGTTGGCCGTCGACATGCGCTGGACGACCTCGTCCAGATTGATGTTGACGCGGGTCATCAGGAAGACCAGGATCGCGAACGAGATGAGGAAGGAGACGATCGTTTCTGGCCGGCCGAGCCGACGCAGCAGGCTAGCGTTGGCCTCGCGCTCCGACAGTTCCTTCTCCGGCGCGGCGACGGCCGGCGTGAGTGTCTCCAGCGGGGGGGGAGCCTCGATCTGTGTCACGCGAACCCTGCTCCTGATTCCTGGCGTTCCTGGCGGTACCAGGCATAAAGACGGGCCAGGCCGTCGGCCAGCGTGGTCGCCGGCCAGTAGCCCAGCAGCCGCTCGGCTTTCGTCAGATCGGCGTAGGTGATTGGCGCGTCGGTCGGCAGCGCCGGCTGCTGGTCAATGCGCGCCGGCCGGCCGACGACACGCTCGATCGTGGCGATGAAGTCGATCATGCTGACCGGGTGGGCGTTGCCGAGATTGACGATCTCGAAGCCGCCGCGCCAGGTGAGCGCCGCCAGCACGCCGGCGACGGTGTCGTCTATATAGGTGAAGTCGCGGCGCGCGTTGCCGCGCAGCGTGATCGGATCGCCCTCGGCCACCGCGCGCACGAAGATGGAGGCGGCGAGGTCGGGCCGCACGGCCGGGCCGTAGGCGTTGAAGAAGCGGGTCACGATCACGGGCAACCCATGCAGGTGGTGGAACGAGTAGGCCAGCAACTCGGCGGCACGCTTGGTGGCGGCATAGGGAACGAGTGGGCAGTTGGCCGGGTCATCCTCGCGAAACGGCACCCGCGTCGTTGCCCCGTACACCGTAGACGATGACGCCAGCAGGAATACCTCCACGCCGGTGCGCGCCGCGGCCTGCAGCAGGTTGACCGTGCCCCCGACATTGACCTGCTGGTAGCTCACCGGGTCGATCACCGAGGGGCGCACCCCCGGCAGCGCCGCCAGGTGGGCGACTGTGTTCGGGCGATAGCGCTCGAACACTCCATCTACGGCCTCCACTGAGCGGATGTCACCCTCGACCAGCGTGAAGGCCGGGTCGCTCAGGAACGGGGCCACGTTACGCCGCTTGCGCTCGGGCGCGTAGAATGCATTGAAGTTGTCGAGACAGACGACGCGCTCGCCGCGTGCCAGCAGCGCTCGTGTCAGGTGGCTGCCGATGAAGCCGGCGCCGCCGGTGACCAGGACGGTCATGCGCCCTGCCCCGGCGTCGCCTCGCGCGCCGACACGGCGAGTGCCAGCGCCGGCAGCGCCAGCACGGCAAAGAGGTGCAGATTCATGTTCAGCACGTGCAGATTCTCGACCACGTTATGCACCATCACTGCCGCTAGCACGCCGGCCGCGCCGAGCGTGACAGCGCGCAGCCAGCCATCGGTGAGCCGCCGCAGCGCGCGGCCGATGTCGGCCCAGGCCGCGACCAGCACCAGCCCGTACGCGGCCAGCCCGATCATACCGGTTTCCGCGGCGGCGTGGATGTAGTAGTTGTGGGCGTGCCCGCGCGAAAAGACGAACTGCGGCACGCGATGCAACTGATAGACGACGTTGAAGTTGCCTGCGCCAACACCCAGCAGCGGCGCCGATCGCGCCATGCTCAGGCCGGCCTCCCACATCGCCAGCCGCTCAGCCACCGCCCAATTCTCCGGCGTGATGACCATGCGCCGCACATCGCGATAGCCGAGCGACTCGCCAACGGACGACACCCGGTCAGTCAGGTCGGCCGGCAGCAGCGTGCTGCCGCCGATGCCCAGCAGTGCGGCCGTGACCAGCGCCATCACCGCGCCGGTCGCCAGCGACCGCCGGCCAGCGACCGCGATCATCGTCGCCACACCGACGGCTGTGCCGAGCCAGGCGCCGCGCGAGTAGCTGGCGATGATGCCGAGCAGGAGCAGAAGCGCCGTCACCGGCACGACTAGCCAGGCCACCCGCCGAACCGGCGACGGCCGCCAGTCAGCACGACGGGCGACGATGCGGCCGGCTAGCCAGACGCTGAGTGCCAGCGCCAGCGGAAAGGTCATCTCCAGGTAGCCGGCGTACGAGTTGGGCATGCCGAACGTGCCGAAGGCGCGCGAGAAGCCGGCGGCGACGGCGAAGCTGGCCGGGCCGGCGCCCATCAGGCTCTGGGCTAGCCCGACACCGGCCTGGAAGGCGCCCCCCACCAACAGCACCGCCACCAGCCCGATCAGGTCACGCCGGGTGCGCACCAGATGGAGCGTCATCAGGAAGACGCCGAACGCCTGCACCCAGCGCACTGTCTCCGTCAGCGCCGTCAGTTGGTCGGCCGCGACCAGGATGGAAGCCGCCAGCACGGCCACGTAGACTCCGTAGGGCAGCGCCAGCCACGATCGGCGGAAGCGTGGCGCCGTGTTCGCCCCCGGCCGCTCGTCGCGCGTCAGCAGCAGGGCCAGCCAACTGACCAGCGCCAGCGGCACCAGCACCTTCGTTGCAGTGATGGCGGTGCCGCCGAGCTGAACGGCGGCCACGTCCTGGATCGGCACCGACAGCATCACCAGGTACAGGCCCCAGATCGGCCGCAGCAGCATCAGCGCGACCGTCGCCAGCCCGATGGCAGCGGCGACGTTGTATGGCAGCGGCAGCAGCGCCAGCCCGGCTGTCGCCAGCACCAGCACCACTACGCCGGCGGTCGGGACAGGCCGTCGCCACCGGAGCGGCGGCGCGCTAGCGGCGGCGCGCGCCATCCGTCTCCTCGATCGGCAGCTCCAGCCGGAACGACTCGATCGTCGGCGGTAGGCCGTCGGCCAGGGTCACCACCGGCTGCCAACGAAGGCGGGTGCGGGCCTTAGTGATGTCGGGGCAGCGGCGCGTCGGGTCATCCTGCCGGCCGGGCAGGAACTCGATCGGCAGATCGCGGTCCAGCGCCGCCAGGATGTGCCGGGCGAAATCGACGATCGTCCACTCGTCCGGGTTGCCCAGATTGAACACCTCGCCGGCGGTGCCGTCAGTGTCCATCGCTGCCAGCAGGCCGCGCACGATGTCCGACACGTAGCAGAAAGAGCGCGTCTGGCTGCCGTCGCCGTAAATCGTCAGCGGCTGGTGCTGCAGCGCCTGGTTGATGAAGTTCGGCACGACCCGGCCATCGACCGGGTCCATGCGCGGCCCGTAGGTGTTGAACAGGCGCACGATGCGCGCGTTGTGACCGTACTGGCGCACATACTCCATCGTCAGCGACTCGGCGAAGCGCTTGCTCTCGTCGTAGCAACTGCGCGGCCCGATCGGGTTGACGTTGCCGAAGTACGTCTCCCGCTGCGGATGCTCCAGTGGGTCGCCGTAGGCCTCCGACGTCGAGGTGAGGAGGAAGGCGGCGTCATTGGCGCGGGCCAGGTCGAGCAGCCGGTGCGTGCCGACCGAATTGACGACGTGCGTCTCGATTGGGTGGGCCGAGTAGCCGACCGGGCTGGCCGGGCTGGCGAGGTGGTAGATCTGGTCGACGGCCACATCGAGCGGCTGGGTGATGTCCTGCTCGAGCAGGTGAAACCGCTCGTGGCCGACCAGGGTGGCCAGGTTGCGCGGTCGACCAGTCAGGTAGTTGTCGATGGCGATGACCGTCTCACCGCGCGCCAGCAGCGCCTCGCACAGGTGCGAGCCGATGAAGCCGGCGCCGCCGGCGACCAGGATGCGCACGCCCCACCTCGTTTCCCACCCCGGCGCGCCGACCGGCAGTGGTGCTGTCGTCTGATAGACCGCTCGCGCGGCCCACTCAGTATATCGGCCAACCCGCCCGCGTCATCACGTGGCTCGCTACCGTGCCCGACCAGTGGCCGGTGTCTGTTGCCGAGCCGCCGGCACCGTTGCTGGCCGGGCGAAGAAGGAAACGGTCGCGCCGACCAGCACGATGGCCGCCGCAGCGACGAAGGTGACACTGAAGCCGGCCAGCAGCGCCGGCACTGGCGCGGTGTCGGTGTCGACGACGCCCGAGGCAGCCAGCACCACCGCTGTCCACAGGCCAGCCGCCAGCGTCTGACCGATCGACTGGCCCAGGTTACGCGTCAGCGACTGGTAGGCGCCGGCGACGCCGTAGCGGTCGCGCGTCAGGGAGCCGAACAACGCGCTCGAGTTGGGCGAGTTGAAGAGGCCGGTGCCGAGCGCCAGCAGCAGCAGTCGCGCGACGATCAGCGGCACCGGTGTATCCGCGCCGAGCGTTGCCAGGCTGAGCAAGCCGGTGGCGGTGACGATCAGGCCGGCGCTGGCCATGCCCCGGCTGCCGAAGCGGTCCGACAGCATGCCGGCCACCGGCCCCAGGATCAGCAGGGATGCCGGAATCGTCACCAGCACCAGGCCGATCTGCGCCGGCGGCAGGTGCTTGACGAGCGTCAGGTAGAACGGCATGAGCAGTTGCGAACTGGAGATGCCAAGGAACGAGCAGAAGGCAGCCGAGGTAGCGGCGCGGAAGCCCTGGTTGCGGAAGAGCGTGAACTCGAGCATCGGCTGTGCCGCGCGCCGCTCGACCATAGCGAAGGCTGCCCCAAGACCGGCTGTCAGCAGTGCCAGGCCGGCGGTTCCAGCGGTGAGGCCAGCTGTCCCAAACCGGTTGAGGGCCAGCAACAGGCTGACGACCAGGCCGGGGAAGAGGAGGGCGCCAGGCAGGTCGAACCGTTGATCGGGGCGGCGCGCGCTGGCCGGCAGCAGGCGCAGGCCGACGGCAGTGGCCACCAGGCCGATCGGAAGATTCACGAAGAAGACCCACTGCCAGTCGAGCCACTGGATCATGAGGCCGCCGACGACCGGGCCGGACAGCAGCCCGGCCGACACGACTGCGCCGTTCAGGCCCAGAGCGCGGCCGCGCTGCTCGGGCGGGAATGCTTGGGTGACCAGGGCGGCGCTATTGGCCTGCATCATCGCACCGCCGATGCCCTGCACGATCCGTGCGGCGACCAGGAGCCAGAGTGACGGCGCCAGGCCGCACAGCAACGATGCTAGCGTGAAGACCAGGAAGCCACCCAGGAAGATCGGCTTGCGACCGACGATATCCGCCAGCCGGCCCATCGGCAGCAGCAGCCCGGTGATGCACAGCACGTAGGCCAGGATCACCCACTGGCTGATCGTGATCGGCACGCCGAACGCCTGCGTCAGTGTCGGCAGGGCGACGTTGACGACGCCCATGTCCAGCGTGGTCATGAAGACGCCGCTGGTGGCGATGGCGAAGACGACCCATTTTGACGTCCCGGCTGTGGCCGCGCGGGTGGGGTTGGTTGTGGCGGCCGGACCGCCGTGCTCGGCGTTAGTCGTCATCGCCAGGCTCGCCGATGACGGTTGAGCTAGTGGAGGTGGCTGGCGCGGGTGGTCCGTCGGCAGTCGCCGGTCGCCGGCGCAGCTTCGGGAACGAGAACCACCCACCGACGTTCTGGCTCAGGTCGATCAGGATCGTGTACACGCTTGGCACCAGGAATAGCGTCAGCAGCAGCGAGCTGATGACGCCGCCGAGGATCGCCACCGCCAGCGGCGCGCGCGACTCAGCGCCCTCCTCCAGCTTCAGCGCCAGCGGGATCATCGCGCAGACGATCGTCGAGGTCGTCATCAGGATCGGTCGCAAGCGTGTGCGGCCCGATTCCAGCACCGCCTCACGCAGCGCAAAGCCACGCTCGCGCAGCGTGTTGGCGAAGTCGACCAGGAGGATGCCGTTCTTAGCCACCAGCCCCATCAGCAGGATGATGCCGATGACCGAGAAGATGTTGAGTGTATTGCCAGTGATCCACAGGGCGGTGAAAGCGCCGATCAGCGCCACCGGCAGCGAGAACATGATCGCCAGCGGCTGCAGCCACGACTCATACAGTGCCGCCAGCAGCATGTAGATGAGCAAGATCGATAGCATCAGCACCTGCGCCAGTGCCGCCAGCGCACTGTCGAGCTGCGACACCTGACCACCGAAGGTCATGCGGTAGCCGCTCGGCAGTTGGACCCGCGTGTTGATCGCCTGGCGCACCTCGGCGGCAACATCGCCCACTGGCCGGCCCTGGACACCGCCGCTCAGCGTCACCAACCGCTGTCGGTCGACGCGCGAGATCTGCAGCGGCGCCTTCTCGGCCACGATCTGAGCCACGTCGCCGACCTTGACAACCTGGCCGCCGACGACGGCGACAGGGATCGTCGCCAGCACAGCCGGGTCGGGCTTATTGCGCCCGGTGACGAACAGGCGGATGTCGCGCTGAGGGCTGTTGCCAGGGCGCAGCGTCGAGACGACCGTGCCGTCCAGAGCGGCGCGCACCGCCGTGGCCACTTGCTGCACGGTCACGCCGCGGTCGGCCAGGCGCTGCCGGTCGGGCACGATCTGGAGTTCGGGCAGCTCGTTGCCAACGCTGCTGCGCATGTCCACGACGCCGGGCACCGTGCCGGCGACCTGAGCGATCTCTCCAGCCTTCTGGATCAGCACGTCGAGGTCGTCACCAGTGAGGCGGATCGACAGCGGTGTGCCGCCGCCGCCGGCAAACGCATTCTGGACCGAGCCGCGCACCGTCAGCCCCGGCACGGCGCGCGCCATGTCGCGGCGGATCGCTGCCAGGATGTCGAAGACGGAGCGCTGGCGGGTGTGCTTGTCGGTCAGCTGGACCGCGATCGAGGCGGTGCGGCCGCCCGCGCCACCGAAGCCGCCGCCGCCGCCGCCGATCGACGTGAACAGCGTCTCGATCTCGGGATAGTTGGCCATCAGCAGTGTCTCGACGCGCGTGGCCGCCTGAGTGGTGATGTCGAGCGTCGTGCCGGGCGGCATCTCCAGGTTGAGCGAGATCTGGTTGTCGTCGTCGGTCGGTGCGTACTCGGAGCCGAGTACCCGCAGCGGGACCGTCCCGACCGGCGTCGCCAAGCTATTGCCGAAGGCGCCGACCATCGCCAGGCTGTAGGTGAAGATGCCGACGCCAACCAGCAGCACGAGCCAGCGCACGCGCAGCGCGCCGCCCAGCAGCCAGCGATAGCCGCTGCTGACGTGCGCCAGGAAACCGTGGTCGGCGCTTTCGCCGTGGGTCTGCGGGCCGGCTGCCGGCGCTTCGCGCAGTGGCCGCAGCCAGCGCGAGGCCAGCATCGGCGTCAGCGTGAAGCTGACGAACAGCGACATCAGCGTGGCGGCGGCGATAGTGAAGCCAAACTCACGGAACAACTGACCGAGGTTGCCGGGCATAAACGCCAGCGGCACGAACACGACCACGTCGACGAGGGTGATGGCGATGGCCGCCAGTCCGATCTCGCTGCGGCCAACGAGCGCCGCGTCGCGCGGCGTCCGGCCCATGTGCAGGTGGCGGTCGATGTTCTCCAGTACGACGATGCTGTCGTCGACGAGGATGCCGATCATCAGCGCCAGTGCTAGCAGTGAGATCGTGTTGAGCGTGAAGCCCATAACGAACATGAACAACAGGGTCGCGATGATGCTGACCGGGATGGCGCACAGCACGATCAGCGCGCTGAAGGCGCGCAGCGCGATCAGCAGCACAATGCCGATGATCAGACCGACGATGAGCAGCAGCGTTTGCCAGGGCAGGCCGTCCAGCGCCGTGCCAGTGAGCAGGCGCAACCCGTAGGCTGCCCCGAAGCTGAGTGGAATGGCGATCAGGCCGATGGCGAAGCTGCGGATGCCGTGCAGGAAGAGCAGCAGCACCAGCGCCGTGATGGCGATGGCCAGGCCGAGGTCGAACTCGACCGCCTCGACCGATGCCCGCGTGAAGCGAGTCGTGTCGTTGGTGACAGTGAACGTGACATCTGGCGGCAACTGGGCGCGGATGCGGCCGAGTTGAGACTTGACGGCGTCGGCTACCTGGACGGCGTTGGCGTCTGACTGCTTGACGATGCTGAAGCCGATCGACTCGCGGCTGACCGGGCGCCCATCCTCGCCGCGCTGGCTGTAGCGCTGGATGCGGGTGCGGTCCTTGACCGCCTCCGTGACCTCGGCCACCTGGCTGAGCCGCACCACACCGTTCGGCCCCTGGCTGATGATCAGGTTGCGCAACTGGTCGGCGTTGCGGAACAGCCCGGCGGTGCGGATGTTGGTGGACACGCCGTTGTCGGCCGCAGCACCGCCGGGACTGCTGATGTTCTCACGCTGCAACGCCTGGGTGATGCTGGCCGTCGACAGGCCGAAGCCGGCCAGCTTCTGGGGGTCGGCCTTGATCTGGACCTCGCGCGCCAGCCCGCCGAACAGGTTGACGGTGGCGACGCCCGGCACGCCCAGCAGGCGCGGCAGCACCTGGTCGTTGCCGAGATCGTACAGCTCCTCCAGCGAGCGCCGGCCGGAGAACGACACGTTGAGGATCGGGAACGACTGCGGGTCGGCCTTGAAGATCGACGGCGGGTTGACATCGGCCGGCAGCCTGCCGCGTGCTGAGGCGACGCGCCGCTCGATATCGACCGCAGCGACATTCGCGTCGGCGCCTTCCGCTAGTTGGACATTGACCGAGCCGAAGCCATCAGCCGACGTCGAGTTGACCGACAGCACGTTGGGTGCGCCGGCGACGGCATCTTCCAGCACCTTGACGACTAATTCCTCGACATCCTCGGCCGAGGCGCCGGGGTATGACACCGAGACGCCGACGAATGGAAAGCTCAGGGCTGGGAAGCGGTCGACCTTCAGCCGCGAGAAGGCGACGCCGCCGAGCGCGATCAGGGCGAAGAAGAACATCAGAATCGCGATCGGCCGGTTGATCGCCAGTCTCGTCAGACCCATGCGAGTCTCCTGTCGTCAGTACGTCAGTCGCCGGTAATGTCGGTAGGACTGGTTGCTGGGTGCTGGTCAGTCGTCGCTGGCTTGGCGCAGAGGCGGCGTGGCGGCCGACGTTTCGACGTCGCCGAATTGGGCCTCGATCAGGCGGCGGTAGTGGCCATCGGGTCGGGCCAGCAGCGCCTCGTGCCGGCCGCGCTCGACGATGCGGCCATGGTCGAGTACGGCGATCAGATCGGCCTGACGGATGGTGGACAGGCGGTGGGTGATCACGAACACGGTGCGACCGCGCTTGACGCGCTCCAGCGCCGCCTGAATGACGACCTCGGTTTCGGTGTCGACGTCCGAGGTGGCCTCGTCCAGGATCAGGATGCGTGGGTCGCGCAGGATCGCCCGCGCCAGCGCGATGCGCTGGCGCTGCCCGCGCGACAGCATGACGCCACCCTCGCCGACCGGCGCGCCGTAGTGGCCGGGCAGCCGCTCGATGAACTCGTCGGCGTGTGCCTCGCGTGCGGCTGCCTTGATCTCGGCCTCGGTCGCATCGAGCCGGCCGTAGGCGATGTTGTCGCGCACAGTGCCGGCGAACAGGTATGTCTCCTGCAGCACGACGGCGATCTGCGCGCGCAGCGACTCGAGCGTCAGGTCGCGCGCGTCGTAGCCGTCGATCGTCACTCGGCCCTGCCACGGATCGTAGAAGCGTGGCAGCAGGTTGACCAGGCTCGTCTTGCCGGAACCGGTCTCGCCGACGAGCGCCACGACCTGACCCGGCAGCGCGGCCAGGGTGATGTTGTGCAGGACCGGCACGTCCGGCTGGTAGCCGAAGGTGACGCCCTCATAGCGCACCTCGCCGCGCACCGCCGTCAGTGCCGTTGCCCCGGGCGCCTCCTCGACCTGCGGGCGCTCGTCGATGAAGGCAAAGATGCGCTCGGCCGAGGCCAGCGCCTGCTGGAAGATCGTGTTGATGCGCAGCAACTCCTCGACCGGCGCGTAGAACTGGGTGAGATAGGCGACGAAGGCGACCAGCGTGCCGACGCTCAGGCTGCCCTCGATGACGCGCCCGCTGCCGTAGAGCAGCACCGCCGCCATACCAATCGTGCCGATCATCTGGATCAGCGGCGTCGAGACGCTCTGGACGGTGGCCGTGCTCATGTTGGCGTTCAGATTCTGGCGGTTCTGGTTGGTGAAGCGCGCCATCTGCTCGCTCTCGCGGGCAAATGCCTTAGCCACGCGCACGCCGGTGATGTTCTCGGCCAGCACGGCGTTGACACCGGCGATCTCCTCCTGCACGCGACGGTAGCGCTCGCGCAGCAGCCGCGAGAAGATGACGCTCGCCCCCAGGAGCAGTGGCACGGTCGCGAACACGAGCAGCGCCAGCCGCCAGTCCATGACCGCCATGACGATGCCGTAGGCGACCATGCTCAGCACGCCCAGGATCGCCCCGACGACGCCACCGGTGAGCGACTGCTGCAGCACACCGACGTCGCTGGTGGCCCGCGAGATGATCTCGCCGGTGCCGGTGCGCTCGTAGAAGCCGAGCGACAGCCGCTGGACATGCTCGAACAAACGCTGCGCCAGCCGGTAGACGAGCGTCGTCGACGTCAGATTGATCGCCATGCGGTTGGCGTAGTTCAGCCCATACCGCACGGCGTGGAGCGCGACCAGGCCGATCGCCACCAGCACCAGCATGCGCCGATCGCCGGCCGGGATGGCGTGGTTGACGATCTCTTGCGTGGCCCAGGGCGGCACCATCTGCAACAGTGCGGCGGTCACGACCGTGCCGACGGCGATCAGCAGCCGGCCGCGGAACTCGGCGATCAGCCCAAGCAGCCGCTTGACGATCGGCCAGGCCGGGCCGGTCGGCCGGTCGGCATCGCGCAGGCGCCAGCCGCCGGCCGGCTGGCCACGCATCATCGCCCCGAAACCAGCGCCTCCCCCGCCCATCACCATCGGCGCACTCCAGCCTGATTACGCATCATATAGAAGAGCGTGTCCACGCTGTCCCTCGATGGCGATGAGCCGGCTAGTCAGCGGCAACGCTGGCCTGCTGGAGCGCGAACTGCATCTCGTGCAACTGGGCGTAAGTCGGGCTGATGCGGAGCAGCTCGCGGTGCGTGCCGCGGGCGACGATGCGGCCGCCTTCCATCACCAGGATCAGATCGGCCCGCTGCACGGTAGCCAGCCGGTGGGCGATCACGATCGTCGTCCTGCCGGCCATCAGCCGGTCGAGTGAGGCCTGAATCAGCGCATCAGTCCGGGTGTCGACGCTGCTGGTCGCCTCGTCCAGGATCAGGATGCGCGGGTCGACCAGTAGCGCCCGAGCGATCGCGATGCGCTGGCGCTGGCCGCCAGAGAGGCGCACGCCCCGCTCGCCGGCGTAGGTGGCATAGCCTTGCGGCAGCCCGGTGATGAACTCGTGCGCATGAGCGGCCCGCGCCGCTGCCGCCACCTCGGCGTCGGTCGCCTCGGGCCGGCCGTAGCGGATATTATCGGTGATCGTCATGTTGAACAGGAATGTCTCCTGCATGACCATGCCGACGCGCGAGCGCAGCGAGTCGAGGGTCACGTCGCGCACGTCCTGGCCGTCGATCAAGACGCGGCCAGCCGACACGTCATAGAAGCGGGGCACGAGGTTGACGAGCGTCGTCTTGCCGCTGCCGCTCGGGCCGACCAGCGCGATTGTCTGGCCGGGCGCGGCGGTGAAGCCAATGTCGGCCAGCAGCGGCTGCTCCGCGCCGTAGGCAAAGCTGACGCCCTCGAAGCAGATCTCGCCGCGCGGCAGCGTCAGTGGCTGGGTGTCCGGCCGCTCGGCCACGGTCAGCGGCGTGTCGAGGATCTGGAAGACGCGCTCACCGGCGGCGATCGCCTGGGCGCCCATCTGGTTGATGAAGCCGATCCAGCGCACGGGCGCCCACATCAGCAGCGCGTAGGTCTGGAAGGCCACCAGCCCACCGATGGTCAGATCGCCGGCCATGACCTGCGACGCGCCGACAGTCAGGATCAGCGTCGTGCTGACGGCGGCGGCGAACTCCTGGCCAGGCATGACGATCGCCATCAGCCGGCTGACCGCCAGCCGGTTGATCCGGATATCGCGGTTGACGACCTCAAAGTGGGCGGCCTCGTGCGACTCGCGGCCGTAGGCCTGGACCAACTTGATGCCGGCGACGTTCTCCTGGATCACCGTGTTGAGATCGGCCATGCGTTGCTGGGTAACGCGGAAGAGCGGCACGATATCGCGCGTCTTGAGCTGGAGAAAGACGATGATCGGCAGTACCAGCAGCGCCACGCCCGTCAGCAGCGGATCGAGCCAGAGCATGGCCGCCAGGTAGGCGATGATGGTGACGAAGGTGGTCACCAGCCGCGCCAGCCCCTGGGTCAGGAAGAACTGGACCTGGCCAACGTCGTTGGTGACGCGCGACATCAACTGGCCAGTCTGGTTGGCGTCATAGAAGGCCATCGATTGCGACTGCAGATGCCGATAGAGCGCATTGCGGACATCGAAGATGACTCGCTGGCCGACGAACTGCTCCAGATACCCTTCCAGCGCCGTCAACCCGTTCGTCAGCGCCGCCACGAGGATCAACCCGCCGACATACAGTCCGGCGAGCGACCAATTCTGCTGCAGCGCGCCCTGATCGATGGTTTGCATAGCAAACCAGGCTGGCGCTAGCCGCAGCAGCGATAGGCCGATGATCAGGACCAGCATCGAGCCGGAGGCCCACCAGTAGGGGCGGATGAAGCGGATTAGCCGCGCCAGGACGGTCATGAGCGGCTCTCCGCCAGCGCCGTCTCGGCGACCGGGCCGCGCTCTGGGACCGGCATGGCCGCCAGGAGCGCCGCCAGGCCGCGCTCCAGCTCGGCCAGCGCCTCCAGGTCAAGGTGTGCCAGCGCAGCCTGCAACTGCGCCCGACGCCCCTGCTGCAACCGCTCGACCAGCGCCTGACCCGCGGCCGTCGGCGCGATGATCACCAGCCGGCGGTCAGATGGATCATCGCGCCGCTCGACCAGCCCTTGCCGCACTAGTCGCTCCAGCGTGCCGGTCATGCTCGGCGCAGACACATCCAGCGCATCAGCCAGGTGGCTGACGCGCGCCGGGCCATCGTGGTGGAGCACGAACAGGACCTTCGTCTGCGCCATTGACAGATCGAGCATCGTCCAATCCTGCGGCGAGGCGCGCCGCTGCAGGCGCATGACCTGTCGAAAGAGACTGGCCACGGCTTCGACTTGCTTGTCGTGCTGCGCTCGGTCCATGCTCGTCGCTCCGACCTGCTTGGCGACCCGATTGGATGGTATGCCCTAACCGTTAGGCAATGCCTAACATTTAAGCGCGGCCTTGGCATGTTGTCAAGCCCACCGCAAGCGCGGGTGAATGTGACAATCGGTCACGTGCCGCTGGCGACGATCATGCGCTGTCGCGCGTCGGCCTCGACGTGGACGCTGCGGTCAAAGCGTTCGGCCAGCCGGCGCGCGGCCGGCAAGACGACGGCCGCCTGAATGCCGGTGATGGCAATCAGCGCCGACATGCGCCCGGTTATGGCGCGGCCGACAGCCAGACTGGATTGACGGTCAGCGCGCCGCTGTGGATGGTGCAGAGACTGTAGCCGTGGCCTTGCTCGATCTTGTCGTCACTGGTTGGGAACGGTACAAACTGGAAGGCGACGGCCGGTGAGGTGATCGCGATGGTCCCTGCCCATGGCGTGGCGCTGGCGATGTGGACGTGCCCGCTGAGGATGCCCAGCAGTGGCCGCCCGCGCAGCACCGCCGCGAGCGCTGGCGCATCGATCAGCAGCAGCTCGTCCAGCCACGGCACTCCTGGCGGCGTCACCGGGTGGTGGAGGACGAGCAGGTCGCCACCCGGCGCTGGCTCGGCCAACTCCCGATCGAGCCAGGCGAGTTGCTCGTCGCCGATGGCGCCCTCGACCGCACCCGGCCGCAACGAGTCGAGCATGACCACGCGCAGTGCGCCGAGACGGTAGCTGGCGCAGCACGGCGCGTCGGTGGCGTCGAAGGCGAGCGGCAGGCCTGGCAACCCCTGCCGAAAGCCAGGACGGGCGTCGTGGTTGCCCAGGCCGAGCAGCAGCGGCACGCCGCGCTCGGTCAGCGGCGCCAGCAGGCGCAGCAGGCGCCGGTACGCCTCTGGCTCACCGTCGCGCGTCAGGTCGCCGCTGATGATGCAAGCGGCCAGCGGCACCGGCAGCGCCAGCGCATGGTCCAGCACGCGCGTCAGCGCCACGGCCGGATCGACCGCCTGGACTAGCGCCCCCGGCTCTGGCGGCAGATGGATGTCGGTCAGGTGCAGGAGGTACGTTGGTTCGCTCATGCGGTCGGCTCGATCAGCGCGTCGCGCAGCGCGGCAAGCTCGGTCGTGGACAAGCCAATGCCGCGCAGGTAGGGCTCCGCGCCGCCGTAGCGATCGGCCAGGTGCGCCAGCGTCTGGCGCATCGCCTCAGGGTGGCAGTAGAGCAGGGGCCGCACGTAGTCCCAGTTCTCGCCACGCTCGAGTACCCGCTGGCGCACGTCATCATAGTAGCCGTTCATCAGGTAGTCGTTGCTGAGCGCGTAGTCGGCGACGATCGTGTCGTCCGGGACGCCGCTCAGCGCCAGCAGCAGCGCGCTGATGACGCCGGTGCGGTCCTTGCCGGCGGTGCAATGGAAGATAGCTGGCAGCGCGCCGGGCGCGGCCAGCGTCGCCAGGGTCGCCCGAATGGCCGCTTGCCGCGCGTCGAGCAGCAGGCGGTAGGTCGGGAAGCCTGGCTCGGGCAAGTCTGCCGGCTGCATCACTTCGTCGAGGAGCGACAGGTGATGGTAGCGCACGGTCGCGGCGGTGGCGAACACGTTCGGCGCCATGGCCAGCTCGAAGGTCCAGCGCAGATCGACGATAGTCCGCACTCCCTCAGCCAACAGCGCCGCTTGGGCCGCCGGCGTCAGGCGATGCAGCGCGTCGCCGCGCAGCAGCGTGCGCCAGCGCGTGCGTAGGCCGTCGCTGATCAAGTATCCGCCGAGATCGCGGATGTTGTAGCTCCGATCGAGCGGCAGATGCCGGCTCGGGCTGCTGGAACCCATGCTGTCCTCCACGAACGACCGCGCCGCGCCCTACTGAACCCGCAGCCCATTATGCCGCATAGGGCGACGACTGAGAGGCGCGGGTCGCCGCTGGTGGCCATCAGGGGTTCCACGGAGCCGCCGGCAGCGCCCGTCAGGAAGAATTCAGAGCTTCTCCCGATGTGAGGCCGCGTTTCGCCGCCTATGCTGGCAGCCATGAGTGATCCTCTGGTGGCCAATGACCGTACGGCCGTGACGAGAGCAGGACGACGAAGATGACGGAGGCGACGATGGAGACGACGATCGACCGCGACGAGCTGAAAGCACTCCTGGGTTCCGGCAGCGCCACGATCGTGATGACCATGAGCGCGTGGGCGTTCGCGATCGCCCACATTCCTGGCTCGCTACCGGCCGCTTCCCTTGAGGACGTCCGCCGAATAGTCTCGCCCGACGCGGACGTGGTGGTGTATTGCACCGGTGGCGCCTGCGCCTACAGCCGCCTGGTCGCGCGCCGACTGGCCGCGCTCGGCTACCGCCGGGTGCGCCGCTACGCCGGCGGTCTGCAAGACTGGACGGCCGCCGGCGAGCCGCTGGCCGGCGCGCTGGCCGCCTGACGGCTGGGTATCCGGCGGTCAGCGCACTACCGCCAGCCAGATCGCGCTGACGGTGGCGACCAGCGAGGCCAGCCCGATCGCTGGCCAGGCCCCGCGCACCGCCGTCAGCGCCCGCTGGATGGTCAGCGCCGGCGCCGGCGTCAGCAGCGGTAAGGCCAGGACCGCCAGCAGTGCGTAGAGCGTCAGCGTCACCGCTGGTGGGGGCGGCGGCAGCGCCACCGTCGCGAGCGGCAGGGCGGCGCCGATCTCGACGACTCCGAGCAGCGGCGCGGTCGCCAGCGTCGTCGCCCAGCCAGCCAGGTCGCTCAGCACCGGGACGAATGGCTCGCCCAGGATCGGCGCGGCCGCTAGCCCGAGGACGGCGACGGCGACAGCGCCGGCCATTACCAGCGGCACCCAGGGTGCGGCCAGCAGGTTCGCCAGCGGCGCGATCAGGGACAGCTGACCGAAGGTGGCGGTGAGCAGTGGCTGCACGGCCACGGACGCCGCCAGCGTCGCTGCCAGCGCCTCGGCCGGCCAGCGCGCGGCGACCGGCAGCGCCGCCAGGCGCGGTTTCAGCGGCGGCATGACCAGCACCAGGCCGAGCGTGGCCAGCGCCGACAGCTGGAAGCCCAGGTCGCTGAGCAGCGCCGGCTGCAGGCCAGCCATGAGCGCGACCGTCACGGTCAGGCTCGTTAGCGGGTCGGCCGGCCGGCCGATCGCCAGAGCGACGACGGCGATGCCACCCATCAGCGCCGCGCGCACGACAGCCGGGTCGGCCCCGACCAGCAGCGTGAAGCCGGCGATCGCCATCAGCGCCAGCAGCAGCCCGAGTGGCGTGTGCCGCATGCGCAGCCGCAGCACCAGCCACATCACCAGCCCCACGACCAGCGACACGTTCCAGCCGGAGACGACCAGCAGGTGCGACGTGCCGGTAGCGGCAAACGCGGCGCGCAGGTCCGGCGACAGGCCGCTCCGGTCTCCGAGCAGCACACCGGCGGCCAACCCGGCCACCCGCGCCGGCAGTGCCCGCTCCAGTGCGGCCGTCACAGCCCGAATGACGGACACGCGCCACGTGGCGGGACCGGTCACCGGCTGACGCTCTAGCAGCGTGAGGCGCCGCACGCTCATCTGATCGACCAGGTTGTCGCGCGTGCCATCAAGCCGGCGCAGACTGCCGCGCGCCTCGATCGTGTCGCCAGGGATCAGCGCCGGGAACAGCGGCAACCGCGCCGCGACGGTCGTGGCTGCCGGCTGCCAGACCCCGCCGCGCTCAATGTCGGCCACGGCGAGCCGGGTCGTCTGCTCAAGTTCCCCGCTGCGCGGCCAGTCCAGCACCGTGCCGCGCACAGCGGTGACATCGGCCGGCAGCGATGGCACGAGTGCGGGCGCCGGCGGCCAGCCGCGCGCGAGCCCCAGCGCGGCCACTGCCAGTGTGGCCAGCGCCAGTGGCCAGGGCAACGGCAGCGATCGCCGGCCGAGCAGCACCGCCACGGTCGTGGCCGCCAGCAACCACCCACCCTGCCACGGCCTCGGCAGCTGGCCCATCGCCAGCCCACCGAGCCAGGCGAGTGCCAGCAAGAGAAGCGGCGGCACATATCCCAAGAGAGCCAGGGTCGGTCTGGTCTGGCTCATGTCAGACGCTCACCAGCGGCCGGAGGCGGGCCAGCAGCGTCGGGCCGATGCCCGGCACCCGATCGAGATCTTCGATGCGGCGGAACGGCCCGTTGCGCTGGCGATCGGCGACGATACGCTCGGCCAGGGCCGGCCCGATGCCGGGGAGTCGCTCGAGATCGCTGATCGAGGCGGTGTTCAGATTGATTGGGCCGGCCGGCGCTGTGGCCGTCGCCGGGCGCGCCCCAGGGGCAGCAGGCGGGGATGGGATGGCCGGCGTGGCAGTTGCCGCCGGGGCCGGGGTCGAACCGACTGGCATGGTCCGGTTGTCGGCCACCAGTGGCGGAGGAGCCGGCGGCGCTGACGCCGGCAAGCCGGCGACCGATGCCGTGGCAGTCGGCGGCAACCCTGGCTCGTGCACTGTCGCCACAGGCGGCGCGGCGGCGGCGGCTTCACCGGCTGCGGCCGCCGGCACATGAATGTGCATCTCGTCCCGCAGCAGCAGCGCCCTGCTGGGCACGGCCGGGTCGGCGCGGTCGGCAGCGCCACCGGCCTGGTCGAGGAGGTCGGCCACCCGGCTGCCGGACGGCAGGTGATACACGCCCGGCCGCGCCACCTCGCCACTGACGGCGACGGCGATCGTGCTCGGTGCTGGCGTCGCGATCAGCACCTCGATCGTGTCGTGGCGCGGTCGCGCGAGCAGCATGACCATGCCGGTCACCGTCGCGGTGGCCAGCACCCCGGAGACAAAAGGACGGACCCAGGCCGGCGCCACGGGTGGCCTCCGTGATCAGGCGACCTTGCCAGGTAGGTACAGCTTAGGTGGCAGCTCTGGCAGCGTCAAGGCGAGCCGACGCCGCACGCCGCGCCGCTGCCATGCTGCCACATAGCCACCAGGCCGCACGAGTTGGGTGCTGGCAGGAGAGAACGGCCCTGGGTGCTTCTGCGTAGCACAGGTGCGCATCGGCGGTGGGCGACAGCGCCCGCCGGCGGAGGCTGCGCCGGCCGTCGGGGTAGATGCGGTACACTCGTTCCCATGCAGCGCGCATGGGTCTTTCCGCTGACGGATCGGATGATGGCCGGCGCGACCTCAACTCACCGTTCGCTATTGCATACCATCGTCAGGGAGTATCGCCGTGGCCAAGAGTCGCCGCAAACAAGCCGCCCCCGCGCCTCCGACCGCCGCCGTGACGCAGACGACCAGTGCTGAGCCGTCGGTTACGGCGCGCGTCGATGCGCCAGCGCCGGATCCGCTCGCTGCCGAGCGCATCACCCGTCAGCGCGAGCGCGCCGAGGCACGCCGCCGCCAGGAGCAGGCCCAGACCATCCGCAACGTCGTCATCGGCCTGGTCGCCGTGCTGGCGATCGGCGTGCCGCTCGTCTGGTGGCTGAGCCGGCCACCGGCGGTGGCCTCCGGCCGAGCCGTGCCGATTGCCGGCTGGGACCATATTAACCCTGGCGAGAAGGGCAAGAACTATACGACCGTGCCGCCGACCTCCGGCGACCATTATCCCTCGTCTGCGGCCGAGGGTGTCCACAAGACGCCGATTCAGGACGAGTTTGCCGTCCACAACCTCGAGCATGGCCAGATCCTGGTCCAGTACACCTGCACCGACTGTCCAGACCTGGCCGCCAAGCTGGAAGCGATTGCTGCGCGCTATCCGAAGTGGGTGCTGGTCGGCCCCTATCCCGACCCGCGCGTCGGCGCGAAGATCGTGCTGACTAGCTGGGGTTTCATCGACACCTTCGACGAGTACGACGAGCAGCGCATCGTCAACTTCATCGAGGCGCGCAAGAACAAGGGCCGCGAGAACGTCATCATGGAGTAGCGCGCCCGGCGTCTGGACGTGGTGCTGGACGGCCGCAGGCGACTGCCCGTCGCAGAATGAGGGAGCGATCATGCGTCGCCTTCGCGTCGGGGTCCAGGTGCGACCCCAGCACACGACCTATGGCTCGATGCGCGACTGCTGGCGGCGCTGTGAGGACCTCGGCGTCGACGTGCTCTACACCTGGGACCATTTCTTCCCGCTCTCCGGTGATCCCAACGGGCCACACTTCGAGTGCTGGAGTCTGCTGGCAGCGATGGCCGAGGTGACGGAGCGGGTAGAATTCGGCACACTGGTGCTGTGCAACGGCTACCGCAATCCGGCGCTGTTGTCGAACATGGCCAAGACTGTCGACCACATCAGCGGCGGCCGCCTCATCCTGGGCATCGGCGCCGGCTGGGCCGAGCGCGACTACGCCGAGTACGGTTACGAGTACGGCACGGCGCCGGACCGGCTGCGGGCGCTCGGCCGGGCGCTGCCGATCATCAAGGAGCGCTGGGCGCACGATGTGCCGCCGCCACTGCGCGACCCGATCCCGATCTTGATCGGTGGCGCGGGCGAGAAGGTGACGCTGCGCCTTGCGGCCCAGCACGCCGACGCCTGGAACTGCGTCGCCCGACCTGACGGCTACGCCCACAAGATCGCCGTGTTGAATGACTGGTGCGCCCGCCTCGGCCGCGACCCGAGAGCGATCGAGCGTACCGTCGGCGTCGAGCTGGCCGACACCGAGCGTGACGACATGCTGGATGCGTTCGTCGCCGCCGGCGCCGACCAGCTCATCATCCGCTTCGGCGAGCCGTGGGATTTCGCCGCCGTCGCCCGGTTGGTCGCTTGGCGCGACCGGCGCAACCAGGAGCGGGGCTAGATCGCCGGCGTCGGCGCCGGTCGCTGCGCGCGCCCGATACCCGCGCGCCAGAGCATCAGACTGCCCACCACCAGCGTCGTGCCGACGACGACGGTGATCAAGATGAACGGCGCCACCGCGCTGATGCCGTACAGCACCGTACACAGCATCGCGCTAATGAACGCGCCGCCGAGACTGATGCCGCTGTACACGCCCTGGACCCGGCCGCGCGCGTCGGGCGGCGAGCCGTCGGCGACGATGCCGTCAAGCGACGGCTGCTTGACTGCGAAGAAGATACCCTGCACCAGGCTGAAGGCGATGATGAGCCAGACGCTGCCAGCGACCGGGTAGGCCAGATAGATAGCGGCCTCGACTACGCCCGGCCCGACCAGCAGCGGCAGTCGTCCGACGCGGTCGCCCCAGCGGCCAGCAAGCGGGGTGAGGACGAGCGCCGGCAGGCCGAACGCGGTGTAGCTCAGGCCGATCTGCCAGAGACTCGCGCCAGCATCGGCCATCCACAGGCTCCACAGGGCGAAGAAGAGGCCGTTGGCAAAGCCGTTGCCGACGGCGACGACATAGCTGCCCAGGAGCACCGGTGTCACGGCGTCACGCCAGCGGGCAACCGCAGCCGCCGCTGCGCGCACGCTGTGGGTCAATGGCTCGCGCACCAGCCACAGCACCAGCACCAGCGCCATCAGCCGGCCGGCAGCGCTGACGACGAAGGCGGTCTGGTAAGTGCTGGCTGCCGACAGCCAACCGCCCAGCGCCGGTCCAATCAGAATCCCCCCGCTGAAAGTCGCGCCCAACAGGCCGAAGGCCTCGCCGCGGCGGGCTGGCGGGGCGATATCGGTGATATAGGCGCGCGCCGCCGGAGAGATGGCCGCCGCCGCCGCACCCTCGGCCGCACGCAGGACGATGAATGTCCACGGCTCGGCCAGGACAACATACAACAGCGCGATCATCGCTTCGACAGCGATGCCGGCGACGATCAGCGGCTTGCGCCCGACCCGGTCGGTCAGCCACCCGAACGGCACCTGCCCGAGCGTGTTGAACAGCAGGAAGCTCGATGCCATGGCGCCGATACCGGCCAGCGACAGCCCAATCTCACGCGCGTAGAGCGCCCGGATCGGGATGATCACGCCCAGGCCCAGGTAGGTCAGCAAGATGCTGCCCAGCAGCGCCGCCAGCCGCCGGTCTCGCAGCAGCGAGTCGGTCGGCAGCAGCGCCCAGCCCCGCCCCGGTGGCGCAAACTGGCCGCTCATTCTCGGCAGTCTCGGCGGCTATCGCGACCAATCGGGTCGCTAACCAGCGCCGTGTCGGGCATGGTTTCAGTTCTCAAGGAAGGCGCCGTTGCGGTAGATGAGCTCGCCGTCGGCGTAGACGTCGCCGCCGCCGCGCAGGTCGCGGATCAGGTCCCAGTGCAGCGCCGACTGGTTCGTGCCGCCGGTGTCGGGGTAGGATGCGCCCAGCGCCAGATGCACGGTGCCGCCGATCTTCTCGTCGAAGAGAATGTTGCGGGTGTGGCGCTGGATGCCGGCGTTGGTGCCGAAGGCAAACTCGCCTAAGAACCGCGCGCCCGCATCCATGTCCAGGAGCGACGTCAACAGGTCCTGACCCTTCGCCGCCGTGGCGTTGACGACCCGACCTTGTTCGAACTCCAGCCTGACCCCTTCCACCGACCGACCGAGATAGATGCCGGGGAAGCTGAAGCTGATGTGGCCCTCGGCGCTGTCCTCAACCGGGCCGGTGAACACCTCGCCGCTGGGAAAGTTGCGGTGGCCATCAGAGTTCATCCAGGTGCGGCCGGCGATGCTCAGCGTCAGATCAGTACCCTCGCTGACGACGCGCAGCTGCCGCACGCGCGCCAGCCGGTCGCACAGCCTCTGCTGGTGGTCGTGGACGGCCTGCCAGGCGGCGACGGGGTCCGGCTGGTCGAGCAGGCAGGCGCTGTAGACGAAGTCCTCGTACTCGGTCAGGCTCATCTCGGCCTCCTGCGCGCCGGCGTTGGTCGGGAACAGCGTCACGGACCAGCGCAGATCTCCCTGGCCGGCGCGCTCCATTCGCCGCCGCATCAGCGGCTGCGCGGCCTTGCGCCAGGCAGCGACCCGGGCCGGATCGGCGCTGGTCAAGGCGCGGGTGTTGGCTGGCGCGCTGATGCGCAGCGTCGCGTCGGCCAGCTCGGCCTCGGCGCCGGCCAGCGGCGACAAATAGGCCAATTGAACGTCGGTGGCCAGGCGGAGGAAATCCTCGTCCAGGCCGCTGAGCGCGACACGCACCAGTGGATTGGCGCCCCGCTGCAGCGCGGCGGCGTAGAACGCGCGCAGCAGCGGCGCGGCCAGCTCGCTGGCATCGACGATGACGACATCACCAGGCTGCAACGCCAGCGAGTACCGCGCCAGCACATCGCCCATCCGCTCCACCCGAGGATCTGCCATACCTGCCTCCTCGCGCCCAGTCAGAGCCAGCAGCCGGCTGCTGGCCGTGTCGCTCGCTACTCGTACAGGAATTGGCCATCGCGGGCGATGAGCGCGCCATCGGCGTAGACCTCACCGCCGTGTCGCAGGTCGCAGACGATATCCCAGTGCAGCGCCGACTGGTTTGTGCCGCCGGTATCGGGATACGATGCGCCGACTGCCAGGTGCATCGTCCCACCGATCTTCTCGTCGAACAGTGTGTTGCGTGTGTGGCGCTGGATACCCTCATTCGTGCCGAAGGCGAACTCGCCCAGGTAGCGCGCGCCAGCGTCCATGTCCAGCAGCGACGTCAGCAGATCCTGACCCTTGGTCGCGGTCGCCTTGACGACTTTGCCCTGGGCGAACTCCAGCCGAATGCCGTCGACCTCTCGCCCCAGGTGCACGGCCGGGAAGCTGAAGCTGATGTGGCCTTCGGCACTGTCCTCGACCGGGCCAGTGAAGACCTCGCCGTCGGGGAAGTTCTTGGCGCCGTCGGCATTGATCCAGGTGCGGCCAGCCACGCCGACGGTCAGGTCGGTGCCGGGCGCGACGACGCGCACGTGCCGCGCCACGGTCAGTCGGTCGATGAGCCGCGCCTGGCGCGCGCTCACCGCGCGCCAGGCGGCCACCGGATCCGGCTCGTTCAACAGGCCGGCGCCGTAGACGAAGTCCTCGTACTCGGTCAGGCTCATCTCCGCATCCTGGGCGTGGGCCTGGGTCGGAAAGAGCGTGCCGCACCAGTGCAGGTCGCCGGCGGCCGCGCGCTCCAGGAAGCGCGTCAGGATTGGCCGGCGCGCCTGCTGTTGCAGCGTCGCCTTGCGCGGGTCGACGCTGCTGAGCGCCTTCGTGTTCGAGTCGGCCCAGATCGTCAGCGTCGCGTCGACCGTCTCGATCTCCTGCAACGCCAGCGGTGAGACGTAGCTCAGCTGCTCGTCGCTGCCGAGCCGCAGCGCGATCTCGTCCAGGCCGTCGATGGTGATGCGCGGCAGGACATGCGCCCCCACCAGCGTCGCCTCGCGGGCCACGGCACGCACCAGCGCGGCGGCTGTCGCCGGTGCGTTGATGCGCAGCAACTGCCCCGCTTGCAACCCGAGCGAGTAACGCACCAGCACTGCCGCGAGCCGCTCCACCCGTGGATCCGCCATGCCTGCCCCTCTCTCGATGGCCACCGCGACGCCGCCCGTCAGCGGCATCGCGTCCGGTCATCTTAGGCGAGCGCGTTGCGTTTCGCTACCGGGTGTGCTAAGGTTTGGGCGTCGGGAAACCGGCAAGATTCACGCGCCTGTAGCTCAGTGGATAGAGCGCTTGGTTGCGGACCAAGAGGTCAGGGGTTCGAGTCCCTTCAGGCGTATAGTATTACCAGACGCGTTGGGTGCCACGTGAGACGACTGGCCGGCAAGCCCGTATTCGCCGGCGTTTTCATATTTAATCGAGCGTCGCATTATTCAATGATGTAGCGCCGCTGGTCTGCATCCTTCCGGCGGGAATCGCCGGGTCAGAGTAGCGGCATCCGTCCCTCTGACCTGTGCCGCTCTCATCTGATGCTACACTGCCGTCGCTATGGTCGGTACAGGGAAGCAGAGGAGGGACGGCGTGAAGATCACCGACATCCAGACCTTCGAGCTGGCCGGGCCGCCGCTGGAGGCGCCGCTGGAGCCGGCGTGGGCGCCGGGCACGTCGTGGCGCGCCTGGCGCGGCACCGTCGTCAAGGTGTTCACTGACGAGGGCATCACCGGCATCGGCTCGCCTGGCTATGGCGTCAGCGACGTCATCGAGCGCTGGATCAAGCCGCAACTGGTGGGCAGGGATCCGTTCGCGCTGGAGCAGTTCGCGCCGGTCTTCCGCATGGCCAACGCCGCCTGGGGCGTCGAGATCGCGCTGTGGGACATCATCGGCAAGGCCTGTGGCCAACCGATCTACAAGCTGTGGGGCGGCTATCGCGACCGCGTGCCGGCCTACGCCTCGTTCATCGAGGTGCGCGACCCGCAGCGCCGGGCAGCTGATATCCAGGCCCGGCAGGCTGAGGGCTGGCGGGCAGCCAAGCTGCGCATCCACGACTGGACGATCAAGGAGGACGTCGCCCAGGTCGAGGCGGTGCGGCGCGCCGCCGGCAACGACTTCACTCTCCTGGTTGACGCCAACCAGGCCCAACAGCCGGGCACGCAGCACCCGACGCCCGGCCCGGTCTGGAGCTACGAGCGGGCGCTGCAGACGGCGCGCGCGCTGCAGGACCTCGGCGTCTACTGGCTGGAGGAGCCGCTCGACCGTTACGATTTCGACGGCCTGACCCGGCTGTGCGCGGCCGCGGAGATCCTGATCGCTGGCGGCGAGAACAACCGCGGACTGCACGAGTACCGCTGGTTGATCGAGCAGAACTGCTACGACGTGCTGCAGCCGGAGGCGATGGTCGGCGAGACAATGAGCCAGATCCGCAAGGCGTGCGCACTGGCTGAGCTGCACCGCAAGCAGTGCGCGCCGCACCACGGCGGCGGCGGTCTCGGCTTCGTCGCCCACCTGCACCTGTGCGCCGCCATCCCCAACTGTCCGTTCGTCGAGGTCTTCCACGACCGGCCGGGCATCAGCAGCGACGACTTCCAGTGGTACCTAACCGAGCCGATCCGGCTTGACCCGGTCGACGGCTGCATGGCGGCGCCGCAGAAGCCCGGCCTCGGCGTCGAGATCGACGAGGACAAGCTGCGCCACGCCACCCGCCAGGGCTAGCGGCTATTGGGCCGGCTCCGCCGCCGCGCGCGGCACTGGCGACGGCGCCCGGCGCGGTTGCCAGAGGTCAAGGACCAGCCAGGCCAGCAGCGCCAGGGCGACGGCGTTGCGCAGATTCAGGATCGTGATGGCGCTGCGGCCACTATTGATCAGTATCTCGTAGTACCACGGATAGACAACATTGGTGAGCGCCCAAGCGCCCACGAACAGGAGGCCCTGCCGCCAGGGGAGCAGCGGCGCAAACGGCAGGAGCCAGATGAGATACTGGGCCGAGAAGACTTTGTTGGCAACCATGAACGCCAGCAGCGCTGCCGCCATGGCCGTGACCAGGGTTGCCGGCGCGATCGTGCCGGACTCGCGCGCCTCGGCCCGAAAGCGCCGCCAGCTCAGCGCCAGAATGCTGGCCAGCGCCAGCGCCAGGACCAGGGGTTGCCAGCGGGCGACGGCGTCGGCGATCGGCGCGGAGAGTTGATGGGCGCCAAAGATGTGGCTGACTCCGACGCGGGCCAGGCCAAACGCATTTACCGCCAGCAACACGCCGCCTGGCACCGACTCCACCTGGATGCCGCGCGCGCCAAAGAAGGCGATGCCGGCGAGCCATTCTCCGGCCTTGGGCGACGCGAAAGGCACGGCGATCAACACCAGCGGCACGACCACGCCCACCGACACCGCCGCTGCCGCACGGAACCGGCGCTGAGCCAGGTAGAACAGGCCAACGACGGCCAGCAACACCGCCGGGTAGATCTTGATCGCGATGCCCAGGCCGAGGAACAGGCCGGCTACCAGCGGACGACCGGCCAGGACACCGACCAGCGCCAGCAGCGTCGTCGCCGCCGGCAGCAGGTCGTACCGAAAGGCAAGCAGCGGCGCGCCGGCGATGACCCCGGCGGCATAGGTGGCTAACACCTGAGCGACCGAGCGTCCCGGCCACCAGCGCCAGGCGATGACACCCAGCGCGATCGCGATGACGGTGCTGAGGACGGCGCTCTGGACCATGAAGGCATCGGCGTAGTCCTGCAGCGCCAGTAGCCGGCCCGCCACCAGGTGCGGCGTCACGAACGACAACAGCGATCCCGGCGGATATTCCAACTGAAAGTCGCGGTAGGGGAGCGCCCCCTGGAGGACGCGCTGACCGGCACGTCGGTAGAGCTGCACATCGCCGCGGTGCCAGTCCCCAATGGTCGGCTGCATCCCCTTGGTGATCGTCACCAGCGCCACCGCCTGAGCGGCGACTAGTCCGCCCGCCGTCAGCGCCAGCCTGGTTACCTGTCCCACCCGCACGCGCTCCTCCAGCGTTGTCCATTCCGGGTCACCATCCTACCCTCTCTTCACTGGCAGCGACCACGGCGGCCTGACCGCCGCATCCCGAGCGCAGCCCCGACACGGGTCCAACTGACGATGGCGCGACTGCGCACCGGCATTGTCGGGAACCGTGCCCATCGGCTAGGATTGACCGATCGGTCTTAGCGCGCCTGGTTGGCCTTGATCGAGACGGGTCACGGATGGGGGCGGCGATGCGGTATCAGAGCCGGCGGGAATTGACGGCGGACCTGGTGGAGCGCCTCCTCGATCTGGTGCTGTCCAGCCGCTTCTGGGCGGCGGTCGTCGCCGCCGTCATCGTGGCCTGGCTGGTGGTTGCCAACCCGGTGCGCATGGAGGCCGACGGTCGGATCGTCGCGCCAGGATTGCCTGACAGCATCGCCGATATCCTGGGTCTGGACGAGGGGACGCTCGACAGCCCCGAGCCGCCGCGCTAGCGCACCGCCCGGAGCTAGCCGGCGGGCCAGCCACCCTGGCCGCGAACCAGCACATCGTAGAGGTGCGCCTGGCGAGCGCGGGCCTCGCGGTAGCGGACGTGGCGGGCCGGGTCGGGCAGGACCTGGCGGCCGAGCGTGGCGCCGATCGCCGACCAATCGGACAGGCCGAGCGCTTCCAGGGCCAGCAGCGCCGCGCCGCGACTGCTGGCCTCGATCTCGCCGGAGGCGGTGACGGGCAGCCCGAGCGTGTCGGCGATCATCTGCATCCATGCGGGTGAGTTGAGCAGCGCCGCACCACTGCCGATGATCTCAGTCGCTCCCGGCAGCACACCGCGCACCAGGTCGTAGATGGCGGCAAAGCGATAGGCAACGGCCTCCAGTCCGGCCTGCAACAGGTCCAGCGGCTGAGTGTGCAGCCGCAACCCGACGATCGCGCCGGTGGCATGGCTGGCCCAGCCCGGGCTGCGCTCGCCGGCCAGGAAGGGCAGCACCGTCAAGCCGTGGCCGTCGGGTGGCCGGTCGGCCAGCGCGTGCTGAAGCGTGTCGTAGTCGGGCAGCATCAGGCTCTCGGTCAGCCAGCCGAGCAGGTTGCCGCCGTTGCTGAGCGCGCCGCCGAGGACGAAGCGGTCGCGGTTGGCGCGGTAGAGCCACAGGCCGTCCGGCGCGGCTGGGGCGGGGCCACCGGCGACGACGCGCAGCGCGCCACTGGTGCCGATCATGACGGCGACGCGCTCGCGCGTGAAGCAGCCGCTGCCGATGTTGCTGGTGGCGCCGTCACCGACCGCCGGCAGCCAGTGCGCCTGCGCCAGGGCCGGCCAGCGGCGCGCCAGCTCGGGCCGCAGTCCGACCGCGCCGTCGCCAACGTCGATCAGCGGCGCCAGTTGCCCGGCCGCGATCGGCAGTCGGTCGAGCATGATCGCGTCCCAGGTCATTGTCGTCTGATCGAGCAGGCCCGACCACGATGCGGCGGAGTAGGAGCACGCGGCGCGGCCGGTCAGGCGCAGCAGCACGAATTCACCTAGCGTCAGCCACCGCAGTGGCTGGTCGAAGAGAGCCGGCCGCGTGTCGGCCAGCCAGCGCAGTTTGGACGGCGTGTAGCTGGCGTGCAGCATGCACCCGGTGCGCACGTGATAGGCCGGGTAGTCGATCTCGGCCCGCAGCGGCTCGACGTAATCGGCGCTGCGTGTGTCGGCCCACGTGTAACAGGGAGTGATGGCGCAGTCGTCGCCGTCGATGGCCAGCACGTTTGGCACGAGGGTGCAGGCGGCCACGGCGGCGATTGCCGGGGCTAGGGGGCCGGCCGCTGCCAGGGCGGCGTCGATGGCGGCGATGACCCCGGCTAGCACCGCCTCGGGATCGAGCTCTGCGCCGCCATCCGGTGTCGTGCGCACGTCGTACTCGTGTCGGCCGATCAGGCCCGTCACCGGTCGTGCCAGGCGGTCGAAGATCATCGCCCGCGTCGACGACGTGCCAATGTCGATCGTCAGCACCAGCGGCGGTTCGGCGGCGCGGGCCGGGACGGTCGTCATGACGTCGCCTCAGCCGCCGACAGGGCCACGATCCGGACGGGCGCACCGGCGCGCGTGCCGCGCAAGGTGGTGGCGTCGCCGCGCACTTTGCCGAACACCGTCACCGGGCTGTAGGGGCGGATCTCGTCGCCGCGGCTGGCGGGCGTGCGGCCGTAGAAGATGCACAGTGCGCTGCCCGGCTCCCAGTAGCCCAGGTCGCCGAGCGCGACCGTCTCCTGGCCCCGCTCGGTGCCGAGCGCCAGCGGCACGGCGAAGTAGATCTCATCGCCCCAGACGCTGGCGGTCGCCGTCAGTGGCAGCGCCTCCCAGAGCGCCGCGGCCGTGTTGGTGTCGTTGAGATCGGCCACGGTCGTGACGTCGCCGACGGTGATTTGGATGGCACGCATGGTGGTCCCCCTCCGCTGGCGGTGCATTGTAGCGGAGACAGGACCGGCCGTCGCGGGTCGAGGTGAGGTCGGCGCCGATCAGGGCACGGTGTAGACGCTGGCCGGCACACCCTGACCGGTGAACAGCAGCAGGCGGGCGCCGCTGGTCAGCTTGCCACCCACGTCGGCGGCCGGCAGGCCGAGGTAGGCATCGCTGGCGGTCGTCGTGCCGGCGCCGAGATGCAGCGTGACGCTCCCACCCGCCGACGCCGTCACGCTGGCCGGCACCACGGCCATGGCGGTCCCGGCCAGCAGGGTGTAGCCGCCGATGGGGACGGCCGTGCTGCTGCTGTTGCGCACCGTGACAGTCGGGTCGGTCGGACTGCCGCCGGTGGCGGAGATCTGCACCGGGCCGGAGGCGAGCTGGCTGGCGATGGCCGCGCCGGCCGGTCCGGCAACCTGGGTGGCGATCGCCTGTATCGCCGGCGCCATCTGCGTCGCCAGCGCGCTCGCGCCCGGCGCCATCTGGGTGGCCATCGCCTGCGCCGTGCCGACAACCTGCGTCGACGCAGCCTGCGCGCCTGGAGCGACCTGCGTGGCGACCGCCTGTGCCGTGCCGGCGACCTGCGTCGACGCCGCTTGTGCCGATGGCGCGAGTTGAGTAGCGGCAGCCTGGGCCGTTCCCTGAATCGGCCCAGCGGCGGTGGCGATCGCACCGACCGCGCCGGCGACCTGGGTCGTCATACCGGTCACCTGCGTCGCCGCACCAGCCACCTGGGTGGTCACGGCAGCGGCGGTCTGCATCGCCTTCTGCGGCGAGGGCACGTCGGGCGCGCCGCAGCCAGCCAGCAGCGCCAGCGTGACGAGCACGCCACTGAGGTAGCGCCACCGGCCGTGATCGGGCCTCGATCGAGCGGTTGGCTGAGGCACGCGGGTCGGTGAACTGGGGTGCATGGCGTATCCTCTTGCTTGGTCCGTCGCCTGCCGCCGATCAGGTCGCGCCGGGCGGCCGCCGTCACCCCTATTAACTGCTGCCGGGGGTCGACTGGTTTTGTTGGGGCGCTTGATCCGGCCGGGCCGGCGCGCGCCACGTCCGCGAGGATCAGGGGACATGACGGCCGGCCATGGCCGCCGGCCGGGAGGAGCCGATGACCCGCGGACCGCGTCCCTATGCCTGTCCGCTCTGCGAGGAGGGAGCGGCGAACTGGCTGCTCTATCCCGCGTTCGGCCGGCCGATCTGCGACGAGTGCGACGCAGCGCTGACGGATGATGACGCGACATTCGCGGCAGCGGGCGCCGCCTTCGGCCTGTCACCGTCGCTGCTGCTCCAGATCGTCGAGCGCCAGCGGCCGCTGCGCCTGTCGACGGTCGAGGTCGACCGGCGCTTCGGTGTGCCTGACGACTAGCGTGGCGGCTACGGAACGCGTGGCACGCCGTTGCGCGGCGGCGGATTGACGGCGATGCGGGCGTGCGGACCAAGCTCCGCCAGGGCTTGATTGAGCGCGGCGGAGAACGAGGTCGTCGTGCAGGCGAAACCCATCTGCTGGCCGAGCGCCGGCGACACCCCCTCGCTGACCAGGAAGGTGCGCGCCTCGGCCAGCGCCCGCCGGTGGCTCCAGGACATGCACGTGCTGCGCGGCTCGCCCTGCCGGCGCGCGACGATGCGCGTCAGCTCCTCGAGTGGGTAGCACAGCAACTCGGCCTTGCAGTGCGTGTCGCGCCGGTGCCACTCCCGCAGTAGCTCGGCGTCGTCGTAGTGGGTGCACCACTGGACCGTGCGCTCGATCGTCTCGGCCAGAATCGTCTCCAGTGGCCGGCCGGTGATCGGCTCGTCACCGGCAGCCGATACCACGGCGATGACGATGCCGCCGGGGCGCACGGTTTGGGCCGCCAGCTCGATCGTCATGTAGATGCCGCCAGCCAGCTGGCGGGCACGGCCGCCGTCGATCGCCAGCACGTAGATGTCTGGCGCCTCCGGCAGCGTCACCATGAACCGCTCCTGGACCTGGGCGACGGCAACTGGCCATTCGACCCGCGGCGCGCCGGCGAGAATCGTGCCGGCGGCGGTGACGTCGATCTTCAGCGCCAGCCGCGCCAGGTCGGCGGCGTCGAGCACATCCTCGCGCATCGGGTTGCCCGGACCCCAGCCCGGCATCAGCCGAGTGGTCATAATTTTGGAATGGTTGTGACGGATCGTGTCGCGGCCGGCCACGCCGGGCAAGATGATGCCACCACCGCCCTGGAAACCGTACAGGCTTGGCCCGCAGCCACCGAAGCCGATCACCAGGTCGGCCTCGGCCACGACGCGATTGATCCACAACGGTGTGCCCTGGAAGGTGTTGCCCAGAAAGGTCAGGTTCGCTTCGTCGAGCGGGTTGTGCTCCAGATAGCGCACCCGGCCCAGGATAGCCGCGCCGACCTTCTCGCGGCCGCGTCCGTGGCCGTGCATGCCAGCGGCATGGACGACAGTGATATGGTCGTCGGGGATGCCGGCGGCGTTGAGCCGGTCCAGCAGCGCTAGCCCGACGCCGCCCCCGACGCCGAAGATCGTGTCGTGCCAGTCGGTGACCAGCAGCGCCACGCGCTGGCCGGGCCGGGCCAGCTCAGCCAGCGGCGGGCAGCCGAGCGGTGCGTCGATGGCGGCCAGCGTCGCGGCGACCGGGTCGGCCAGCGGCGGGATGTCGCGTTGCTCGATCAGGCCGATCAGGTTCGCGTCCGGCACCTCGACCGTTAGTGGTCCATTGGCCCAGGTCAGTTCCCAGCGCGCCATGGTGTACTCCTTGGTAGAGGCGACCGGCCGGTGTCATCGTCAATCGCCGGTGGGATAAGCTGACAGTAGCGCGCTCAGCACCCGTGCGCAAGAGGTGGCGACGGCCATCGCTTGGGATGCTATACTGCCGCCATCGGGAATGAGCGGCGTCCAGTCGCTGCTCCGGTCGCGACGGCCGGCGGCCGATCGAGGGACGGAGCAGGGTGGATGACGGTCAAGACGGAATCGGCGGCCCCGGTCCCAGCCGTTGCCCGTGGTGGCCCGCGAATGACGGCGGCGCTGCGCTATCCGAACTATCGCCGGCTCTGGCTTGGCTCGCTGACGACCTCGACCGGCCACTGGATGCAGCAGGTCGCCGTTGGTTGGCTGGCGCTGATGTTGACCGACTCGGCCGCCTGGGTCGGGGCCGTCGGCTTCGCGCGCGGCATTCCCATGCTCCTGTTCTCACTCGTCGGCGGTGTGCTGGCCGATCGCATGGACCGTCGCCGGCTGCTGATCTGGATGCAGGCCATCGCCGGCAGTCTGGCCGTGCTGTTGACGGTGATGGTGGCGACCGATCAGCTGACGATCGCCGTCCTGCTGCTCTTTTCCTTCCTGTCCGGATCGGCGATGGCGATCATCTTCCCAACGCGACAGGCGCTGGTGCCGGGCCTGGTCGACCGTGACGACCTGCAGAACGCGGTAGCCATCAACTCGGCGATGATGAACGGCTCGCGCGTGGTCGGCCCGTCACTCGCCGGCATCATCATGGGCTGGACGAGCGCGGCCGGCTGCTTCGCGCTGCAGGCGGTCGGCTTCGCCTGGGCGCTGGTCATGTCGTTTCAACTGAAG
>JADLAZ010000068.1 GCA_020849725.1 Chloroflexota bacterium | reverse complement strand
TCGGATCGTGGGTGACGACCGTGCCCGGGCGCACCTCGCGAATGATGCGAACCAGCTTGCGCCGCACGTCGAGTGAGGCCTCGACCTCGCAGTCGCGGCAGCCAAGGAAGCGCACGTCGGTCACGCCCAGCTCGGCGGCGGCGCCGCGCTGCTCGGTCTCACGCGTGGCCATGAGACCTTCGGCGGTCATGGCCAGGTCATGGCTCCCCTTATCACCACGAGTCATCACGACGTAGGTGACCGGCCGGCCATCGCGCACCCAGCGCGCGACCGAACCGCCGGCGCCAAACTCGGGGTCATCAGGGTGTGCGCCAACCACCAGGACCGGGGTGGGCGCCGCTGGTTCCGTCGTCATCGTACCTCCTGGGGACCGTTCGGCTTGTGTCGCAGCCGGCAATGCTCCGACCGCTTCTCATTCGATCAGTATAATTCAATCGCTCGGCAGCCGGGGCACAGCGCCGCCCGCCCCGTGCGTAGATGAAGCAGACGCGGCGAGGCGAGCGGGGTAGGTGCGCGTGGCGGTCGTCGAGACCCGAGAACTCACCAAGCGGTTTGGCGACAAGCTGGCGGTCGACCGATTGACGCTGACGGTCGAGGCTGGCGAATTCTTCGGCTTTCTGGGGCCGAACGGCGCCGGGAAGTCGACCACGATCAAGATGATGGTCGGCCTCTTGCGGCCGACGAGCGGCGCCGTCCGCATCGATGGCGTTGATGTGTGGCATGACCCGGTGCTAGCCAAGAGCCGTATCGGCGTGTTGCCGGAGCACCTGAACTTGTACGAGCGACTGAACGGGCGCGAGTACCTGACCTTTGCCGGCCACATGTATGGCGTCGCCGATGCCGATGTGGTCGGCCGCGCCGGCGAGCTGCTGGACCTGCTGGACCTGGGAGCGGACGCCGAGACGCTGATCGTTGACTACTCGCAGGGGATGCGCAAGAAGGTGGCTCTGGGCGCGGCGCTTATCCACCGGCCGCGCGTGCTGTTCCTGGATGAGCCGTTCGAGGGCATCGACGCCGTGTCGAGCCGGGCAATCCGAGATGTGCTGCGGGCGCTTGCCGCCAGCGGCACGACGATCTTCTTCTCGTCGCACATCCTGGACGTGGTCGAGCGGCTGTGCACGCGCGTCGGCATCATCGACGGCGGCCGACTTGTGGCCGAGGGCACGCTCGACGAGTTGCGTCGCGGCACGGGCGCGGCGGAGGGCACGCTGGAAGAAGTGTTCTTGTCGGTGGTGGGCGCGGACAGCGGGGGGCGGAGCCTGTCGTGGCTGGAGTAGCTGCCGCCCACCCGGCCGCCGACCGCGATGAGCGTGCCCGCGAGCCGTCGCCCGGGCGGCTGCTGTGGCTCAAGTGGACACTGGTCCGGCGTGGCCTGATGCGTGATCGCACCCGCCTGATCGGCGCGATCATCTTCCTGGTGCTGGTGCTGCCGGTCGCGGTGCTGCTGGGTGTGGGGAGCTATCTGCTGTATGTCGGACTGCCGACACCGGCGGCAACGGAGTTCCTGTTCTTCATGCTGGCGCTCTTGTTCGTTGGCTGGTTGGTGGTGCCGGTCTTCCTCTACTCGCTGAACGACAGCCTCGATGCGAGCAAGCTGTTCCTCTACCCGCTGTCGGCGCCGCGACTGATGGTGGGCCTGCTGCTGTCGAGCGTGCTCGACCTGCCGATCGTGTTCCTGGCGGCGCTGTTCGTGGCCGTCGTTGCCGGCTGGGTGCGCGCGCCGGCCGCTATCGTTATCGCGCCGTTGGCGCTGGTGGTGCTGTACGCGCAGATGGTAGCCGCCAGCCAGGCTGTGCTGGCGCTGCTCAACAGCGTGCTGCGCAGCCGGCGCTTCCGCGACATCAGCTTCGTGCTGCTGGGCGTCTTCGGCACGACGTTCTTCTTGTGGCAGCAACTGGCCATGCGGCAGTTGAACGCCAACGGCATTCGCCCGCGCGACCTCCTTGCGGTGCAGGTGTCGCCGTGGCTCCAGTGGACTCCACCCGGCCTGATCGCGCGGACCATCGCCACGGCCGCGGCCGGCGAGACGGTGATCGCGCTCGGCTGGCTGGGGTTGGCGGTGGTCTGGCTGCTGGCGCTGGTCGGGCTCTGGCACTGGGCGCTGGTGCGCTTCATGACCGGCGCCGAGGCCGGCGGCCGACGCGCGGCGCCGGCGCGGGTGGCGACGAGCCACCCTGGCTGGCGTCTGCCGCTGCCGCGGCCGGTCGCGGCGCTGGCGGCGAAAGACCTGCGCTACTTCTGGCGCGACCCTCAGTTGAAAGCGATCATCCTCAACACGCTGCTGGCACTGGTGATGCTGGTGGTGGCGCCGTGGATCGGCATGCGACGCGGGCCGGACTTGACGCAGTGGACCTGGCTCGTCCTCAGTCTGCCGCTGCCGGTGATCGTGACGGCGCTGACGCTCTCGTTCAACGCCTTTGGCATGGAGCGGGATGGATTGCGGGTGCTGTTCCTGCTGCCAGTGGCGCCCAGCCGCCTGTTTGTGGGCAAGAACCTGGCCGTGGCCGCCGTCGCCGGCGTGGAGGCGATCGTCATCGGAGTGGCGCTGGCCGGCATCAGCCGCGGCTGGGCACTGCTGCCAGTGGCGCTGGCGGCGACGGCGAGCGGCGTGTTGGTGACACTGGCCATTGGCAACGTCGTGTCGGTCATCCTGCCGGGCCGGATGCCGGACGGCCTGCGGGCGACCTACAGCACCGATGCCGGCTGCGCCCGCGGCCTGCTCCAGTTCCTGGCCTTCGTGTGCGCCTGGGTGATGCTTGCGCCGATCGCCGCGGCGGCCAGCCTGCCTCAGGTGCTGGGCCAACCGGCCCTGCACCTGGTGACGGTGCCGCTGGCGCTGCTGTACGCGCTCGCGTTCTACTGGCTGACGCTGCGGTGGGTGGGGCCGCAGTTGCTTCGACGGCAGCCGGAGATCCTGGCCATCACGACCCGCGACTGACGCCACCGGCGGCAGCCGGTGGCTCAAGTGCTGCCAGCGCCGCTTCGGCGCGGCGGGCCAGCGGGAACACGATGCCCTGCAACCGCGCGGCGAACGCGGCCGGTATCTCGTTGGCCTCCATTCGCACCAGCGGGCCGAACACGATCGCGGCCGGCCCGCGCGTGATCTTGACCGGAATCCCGGCGATCTTCAGGCCGTGGAAATCATCGGCCACCGGCGGCACCAGCCGCTCTGTGCCGGCCAGGCCGAAGGGAATGACCGCGGCATCGAGCGCCTGCGCCAGGTGGCCAATGCCGACCTTGAACTTCGTGGCCGGGTCGCCGGCCAGCTCCTGCTCGACAGTGGCATGGTACCCCTGCGGGAAGATGAGGACCGCGTTGCCAGCTTCGGCCAGGCGGACCAGCCCGCGCAGGCTGGCATCGCGATTGGCGTCCTGATGCAGGGGATAGACGCCGAAGGCGACCTTGGCATAGGCGCCCAGCGGCCCGGCCAGATCGAAGCCGCCGGCCCAGGCCGCGACGACCACCCGGTCGGCCAGATGCCGCGCCGGTGTCCGCTTTAGCCCGTGGCGCACCAACGGGAAGTCGGCGAAGCTGCGGTGCGTGCCGGCGAAGATGAGCCGCTGCGGCAGGTTGACCAGGTGCTCGCCACCCTCGACGATGGTCTGGGTGACGCTGGCGCGGTACAGGCCGTCGAATGGCGCGCCGATGAAGCGGAACTTGCGGCCGGTCGTGTAGGGCCACAGCGGCTGCTCGACCATGACGCCGTTGGCGTTGCGCCCTGGACTGTGGCGGGCGCCGTCGGCCAGCGCCGGCGCGGCGATAACGAACGTGCGCACGGCGGCGACCGACATATCCAAGCTGAGATCACCGTCACCGACGATCTTGCCGGTCTTCTCCTCGAGCGCCAGCGCCAGGTCGACCAGTCCGAGACTGTCGAGGCCGATCTCGGCCAGCGTCTGCTCATCGCGCACGGCCGTCAACCGGGCCACGCCGGCCACGGCCAGCCCGACGGGATCGTCGGCCGCCTGGACGCTTTCCACGCGCACGGCCGTCGATGAGGGCTGGGGCAACAGATTGCGGCGCAGCTTGAGCGTCGTCGTGCGCGGGAAGTCGGCCTGCGGCCACCACGACGCGGTGGCCAGGCGCTGGTGCTGGGCCAGGCGGCCGTTGCTCTCAGCGATTAGGCGGTTGATGTCGGCGCCATCGTGACCCGGCGTCGGGATCAAGTAGGCGTGCAGCGTTGCGCCACCGCCGGCGCTCGGCACCATCAGCACGGCGGCGTCCTTGATGAATGGATGCTCGCACAACACGTCCTCAACGTCCGTCGGCCAGACCTTCAGGCCGGAGGGCAGCACGATCAGGTCTTTGGCCCGGCCGGTGACGAACAAGTTGCCCTGAGCATCGATCGTAGCCAGGTCGCCGGTGTGGTACCAGCCGTCGATCAGCGCCTCGGCCGTGCGCTCGGGATCCTTCCAGTAGCCTTGCATCACGTTCGGTCCGCGGACGCAAGCCTCGCCCTCGGGTGTGAGCCGCACCTCGACGCCCGGCAGCGGCTTGCCGCAACTGCCGGCCGGCTCGTCGCCACCGATGCTAGTGCTGGTGATGACCGGCGAGCACTCGCTGGCGCCGAAGCCCTGCGCCACCTGAACACCGAAGCGCTCCCAGAGGTGGAGCGTCTCCAGCGGCAGCGCTGCGCCGCCGGAGCCGAAGATGGTCAGGTGGCCACCGAGCTTCTTGTGAACCGGCGCGAACAGAACGCGGCGGGCCGGCCGCGGCAGGCGGGCGGCCGCGGCGACCATGGCCCGGTAGGCCGGCGCCGGCAGTTGCGCCTTCAGTTGCTCGTCGATGGCCGTGCCGACCATCGTCAGCAGTTGCGGCACGGCGATCATGCTGGTGATCTTCTGCTCGTTCAGCACGCGCAGGATATCCGGCGCGCGGCGGCTGGGGATGTAGTGGATGGCCGACCCGCACGACAGCGGGTAGAGCAGGCCGCAGGTCATCTCGAACAGGTGCGACAGTGGCAGAATGCTGGCCAGCCGGTTGGACGAGTCGAGCGGGATGACATTGCGGAGCGCCTCGATCTGGTGGCAGAAGTTGCCGTGGGTGATCATGCAGCCCTTGGGCTTGCCGGTTGTGCCGGAGGTAAAGAAGATCGCCGCCAGCGCCTCGGCCGATGGTGGCGCCGGGGGCACGGTCGCGCCGTCGGCGTTGCCGCGCGTGCCCGGCTCCCACCACTCGACGATGGCGCGGTCGCGCGCCCATGCTGGCCGCTCGCCATAACCGACGATCACCAGGCGCGGCTCCACCGAGTCGATGATGTCGGCGGCAGCCTCCGGGTTCATCTCCCGATCGAACGGCACGACGACCGCACCGAGCTTCCAGCAGGCGAACAGGTAGGCGGCCGACCAGTGCCGGTTCGGCGCCCACAGCACGACGCGATCACCCTCAGTCAGCCCCTCAGCGGCCAGTTCGGCGGCCAGCCGGTCGGCGCGGTCGAGCAACTGGCGGCTGGTGAGCGTCTCCCAGCCCAGGCCAACTTGCGCGCCGAGCGCGATCGCGTCCGGATGCTTCGCCGCGCGCCGCTGCACGACCTGATAGGTGTGGGTGTACATGCGATCACTCCTGTAGGGCTGGCTCACCGGTCAGGTCCGGTGCCGGCGCGGGTGTTGACGTGGGCAGCCGGACCTGCGTCAGCACAATGAGCGCGAGGACGACGGCCACGAACATGACGTAGAAGATAGCACGCTCGTCGAGCGCGTCGGCCAAGCTGCCGGCAACCAGCGACGACAGCGGCGCGGCGATGCCGCCGGATGCCGCCAGCAGTCCAGTCGCGGCGCCCATGTGGTGACGAGGCACGAGATCGGCCAGGAGCGGGATCGTTAGGACCATGCTGGCGGCGTTGCCAATGCCAGCCACCAGGAACAGGAGCGCTGCCTGCGTCGGCGTGGTAATGATCAGGCCCATCAGGGCGCCGGCCGCCATGACTGCGTACCCGAAGCCGATGGTGCGGCGCTTGCCGAAGCGCTGGCCGAGAAAACTCATCGGGATGGCCATCACTGCCGTGCTGAGCAAGAGCAGCCCGGCTAGCAACTGCGCCTGCGCCGGAGGCGCCAGGATGATCCGCTCCAGGTAGAGCGTGACGAGCGGCATGACGGC
Source organism: Chloroflexota bacterium (assembly GCA_020849725.1). Next base: position 8,156 of record JADLAZ010000068.1, on the reverse strand, counting down.
GTTGACGCCGAACCAGTAGCAGAAGACGACCAGGCCGAGCGTAGCCGCGCCCGGATACAGCCGCACCATCGTGCGCCAGGTGGGGTGCTGGCCGGCGACGGCGGCCTCCCGTGCGCGCTCGGCGGCCCACTCCGCCGGCGCCGGCTCGCGGATGCCCAGCACGGTGATGGTGATGCCCAGCACGACCAGGACGGCGGCGATGGTGAAGATGACATCCGGCACGCCACTGCCGCCCCACTGGCTGCCAACCCAGAAACCAATGGCAAGAATGCCGACCTGGCTGGCCATGTCAGTGACGACGTTGAACGAGGCCAACCGGCTGCGCACCGGCTCAACGGTCAGATCGGCCAGCATCGCCTTGTGGATATCGTCCATCATATTGAAGGCAAGCGTAATCGTGAATAACGTCAGGATGATCGGCACGGCGACCGCGATTTCGGGCGCCAGGCCGGTGCGGGCGAGTGGCTCGAAGCGCGCCACGACCGGCGTCAACGCCATCAGCACGGCCGAGGTCAGGCCACCGGCCAGGATAAACGGTCGCCGCCGCCCGAGCCAGCCAGCCCAGACCCGATCGGACCAGGCGCCGGCCAGCGGTGAGACGATCGAGCCGACGAAGCCGCGGGTGTTGGCGATCAAGCTGATGAGCCAGTACCACGGGACGAACGGGAACAGCCACAGCGGCAGGATGAAGTTGCTGAACCCGCTGAAAACGCCGATAGCGAGGCTGCACCCGAGAAACGGCAGCAAGCGAACGAGGCGCATCATGGCCTCCTTCCTGAGCGAGGGTGACAGGCGGCAACACTGGTCATGCCCGGTCAGCCGCCGAGATGGTATCTCTCTCCTGAGCCTAGCATACGCTCGCGCAATAACCCTGCAAGGGGCACAGTGACCCATCGCGCCCGGTCGGTCTGTCCCATCAGCGTCGTCAACCGCGGTGGCGCGCCCTGCGAGCCAAACGCACACCGTCGATGAGGCGCACTCGTGAGCTGGTCTGGAGGCTCGCTCGCCCGTCTGCTAGCATTCGATGGCCGTGCCGATGGGTCGGTGTTGCCAGGCGGAGGGGAGTGTCATGGAGCCATTGCGAGTCGGACTGATTGGGTGCGGCGCCGTTGCCGAGTGGCACATCCAGAGCGGCTATCAGACGCTGCCCGAGTCGACACGGATCGTCGCCACCTGCGACCCGCGCCTGGAGCGCGCGACGGCACTGGCCGTGCCGCTCGGTGCGACGCCCTATGATGATCTCGACCGGCTGCTGGCCGACCCGGCGGTCGAGGCAGTTGACCTGTGCACGCCGCACCCGCTGCATGCGCCGCAGGCGCTGCGGGCGCTGGCAGCCGGCAAGCATGTGCTGGTCGAGAAGCCGCTGGCAACGACGGTCGCGGATGGCGTGGCCATGGTCCGGGCGGCAGCCGAGCGCGGCCTGACGCTGTGCGTTTCTGAGAACTATCCGTTTAGCGAGCCGTTCCGGCGGGCGCGAGCGCTGATCGATGCCGGCGAGATCGGGCGGGTGGTCGCGCTGCGCTCGCACCGGGTCGGCTACCTGGCTGGCATCTGGCTGCGCGATGGCTGGCGGCAGGATGCGCGCCAGGCCGGCGGCGGCATGTTGCTCGACCAGGGCTGCCACTACACCAACATCCTGCGGATGCTTGGCGGGCCGATAACCCATGTCGCGGCCACGGCGGCGCGCACGCGCGATGACTGGTACGGCGAGGACTCGGCGGCGCTGGCGCTGCGCTTCGCCAGTGGCATCATCGGTGAGGGCTTCTACTGCTGGGCCACGCGCACGCCGGCCATCGGCGTCGAGGCCTACGTCTACGGCGAGCGCGGCAGCCTGGAGGTCAACAGTCAGGCGCCGGCGCTGGTGCTGCATCGCGATGACCTGCCCGGCGAGCGACACGTCGTCATCGAGACGGCCGACTACATGGTCGCCTTCGCCCGTATCATCGATGACTTCGCCCGCGCGGCGCGTGGCGAGCGCGCGCCGACGATGCCGGGGAGCGAGGGGCTGGAAGACTTGAAGGTCGTCATGGCGGCCTACCGCTCGATCGCCAGCGGCCGGCTGGAGCCGGTCGACGCCCCCGATCAGGGCTAAGCGACGGAGAAGATGCGTGGCCTTCGAGCGGCACATTATCGCGCTGTGCGAGCGCGAGCGTGAAGTCGAACTCACGACCTCTGGCCGTGTCACCGGTCGGCCGACACGCGTGACAATCTGGATCACGGCCGCCGATGGGCACCTGTACATCCGTTCCGGGCGCGGGATGACCACGCGCGACTGGCCGCGCAACCTGCGCGCTCGTGCCGAGGCGATCCTGCACGTCGCCGGCCAGGATGTACCGGTGCGGGCGCGGATCCTGTCGCCGGTGGCGGCGCGCGCCGTCAGCGATCTCGTCACCGCCAAGTACGGTGTCACCCGTGCCGAGGCGCCCCCCGGTGAGCCGACACTGGCTGAGACGGCGACCTTCGAGCTGTCGCCGGCTCCCTCCTTGCGTTGACAGGCGCTTTCGGTCGGTGATACGATCCCAGTGTTCCCGCGCTGGTGGAGATACATCAGTCATCTAAGGAGGACGAATTCCATGTCGGATGGCGTGAAGCGACGGAACCTGCTGCGTGCCGGCGGCCTGATGACCGGCAGTTTGGGTGCGGCGGGTCTCCTGGCTGCCTGCGGCGGCGCGCCGGCCAGCCCGACGGCCGCGCCGAAAGCGGCCGAGCCGACCAAACCAGCGGCGGCGGCGGCAACGACCGCGCCCGCCGCCAAACCGGCCGAGCCGACCAAGCCAGCGGCAGCGGCGCCGACCGCCGCACCAGCCGCCAAGCCGGCTGCGGCAGCCGGTGGCAAGGTCTACATCCTGGTCGATAAGGTCTGGGCCGACCTGGGCATGACCGATGCCGCGAAAATCTACAACGATGCGAACAAGGCCAGCGGCACCGAGATCGCGATCGAAGAGACGGCCCAGGGCTGGGACACCAAGGTGCTGGCCCAGATCAAAGACAAAAACCTGCGCTGGAGCGGTCACGGCTATGCCGCGTTCTTCGACAGCTACAACTACGTGCGCCAGGGGCTGGCGACACCGATTGATGACTATGTGCGCGCCAGCAAGGTGCCCTGGGCCTCCAAGTTCAAGGAATCCTTCTTCACGCCGCGCATCTATGACGGGCTGACGCTCGATGGCAAACTCTATTACATCCCGATGAAGGCGAATGTCCACTTGGCCGGCTGGCGCCAGGACATGATGGAGAAGGCCGGGTACAAGGAGTTGCCGAAATCCTGGGAAGAGACCGAGAAAATGCTGCGCCAGGTCAAGACGACCATGGCGGCCGAAGAGGTGACGCCGTTCGGCATCCAGCGCGAGCTCTTCCGCGCCGTCGGCACGACCTTTGCCACGTTCACCGAGAAGATCGTCGATGAGAAGGGGATGATCCAGTTTGAAAGCCCCGAGTTCATCGCCGTCATCGAGCTGTTCGCCAAGTGGATCAAGGAGGGCCTGGCGCGCTGGGACGCGACCGGCGACTCCTACGATGCCTGGCAGAAGGGCAAGATCTTCATGTCGCTCGGTTCGCACTCGTGGGTGCGCACCGGCCGTCAGGCCCAGGGGGCGGCGAAGGTGAATGGCGGCAAGCCTCCCAAAGCGAACGCCAGTGCGCCTGACCGCACCTGGGTCCACATCGACTCGGCGTTCGTCTTCCCCGGCGCGACCAACCCGCAGCAGGCGATCGACTTCTTCTTGACGATGCTCGGGCCGGAAGGACCGGTCGCCGAGGCCTGGTGGCTGAAGGTCGTGTCGTTCTCCGGCCAGCCTGTGCATCAGACGATGGTCGACAAGGCTCTGCGCGACAACAAGGACCTCAAAGAGGTCTACGAGATCATGCAGGTGGTCCCGAACAGCCAGATCATCAGCCTGCCGACGGCCGGCGTCTACAAGATGATGGAAACCAAGATGCTGCCCTATCTCGACCGGGTGTTCAAGGGTGAGCTGAGCGCCAAAGAGGCGATGGCATCGACCCGCAAGGAGGTCGATGCCGAGCTGGCCAAGCAGAAGCCCTAATGAGCGCGGCAGGCCGTGGGATGGCCAGGCGCCAGTCCCACGGCCCGGCCGGCCGAGGTGAGGATGGCTGACGCGTCGACCCCGCGGGAGGAACAGCCCAGCAACGTCGCCCACTGGCTGCGCGCCCTGCGCCAGACCCGTGGCGAGGGCTGGGGTGACTGGGTTACTGGTTGGCTCTTCGTCGGACCGGCGGTGCTGCTCTACGTCACCTTCACCGCCTATCCGCTCTTTCGTGGTCTGATGATCGCGTTCTCCGACTACCGCTATCTGCTGCCCGACCACGCGCCGTTCAACGGCATCGACAACTGGATCGAAATGGCCGGCGACGACGTCTTCTGGGCCTCGCTCGGGCGATCATTCTACTACGCGATTCTCTATATCATTCTGAATTTCACGATTGCCTTTCTCGTGGCGGTGCTGATCAGCCAGATCCACGCCCCGCGCGAGGCGAGCGCCTACCGCGTCATCTCCTACCTGCCAGTTGTGTTGCCGATCGCGGTGGCGATGCTGGTCTGGAAGCAGATTCTCAACCCGGAGTTCGGCTACATCACCTTCTTCCTCAAGAACGTGCTGCGCCTGCCGAGTACACCGGACTTGCTGCGCGACGCGACCTGGACGATTCCGGTACTCGCGACGGTGGCGGTCTGGAAGGCGGTCGGCTCGAACGTGTTGCTGCTGCTGGTCGGACTGTACAGCATCAATGGCGAGCTGTACGAGGCGGCCTCAATCGACGGCGCTGGCTGGTGGCGGCGCCTGTTCGCCATCACCGTCCCGCTGCTGGCGCCGACCTTCACGTTGATCTTCGTGCTGGCGGCCGGCGTGCTGGGCGCGGCTGAGGAGTCGCTGATCTTCTTTGGGCTGACCGATGCCGGTCCCGAGGGAGCCGGTCGCCTGGTCGGACGCTACGCCTACGAGGTGGCGTTCCTGCAGGGCGACCTGCGCTGGGGCTACGCCGCAGCCATCAACCTGACCGTCGGCCTGGTGTCGATGGCGATCTCGGTCGGCATTTTCCGCGCGCTGCGCTCAGGTCGGATCTGAGACGTGGTGGGCGTGCCGCTGGGCAGCATCGGGCGTGCAACCGGCCGCCAGAGCAGGCGACGCAAGGGGGTAGGGGCAGGGCATGCAGTCATCATCGATCCCAACCCAGCCAGTGGCGACGCGCCAGTCGGCGCTGAGCCTGCACAATGTGCTGGGCTGGTTGCGCAACCGGTTCGCGACACGGATCTTCCTGTGGCTGCTGCTGCTGTTCTTTCTGTTGCCGATCGTGTGGACGGTCTCGTCATCGTTCAAGAACCGCGAGGACCTGTTCCAGGGTACGCCCAGCCTGATCACGCTGCGGCCGACGCTGGCCAACTACGTGTACGCACTGCAAAAATTCCGCGACTTTGACACCTACTATCGCAACAGCATCATCGTGACGGGCGGCGCGGTCGCCGTGCAGACGGTGTTGGCGACACTGGCCGGCTATGGCTTCGCCCGCGTCCGGTTCAAAGGCCGCGATCTGATCTTCTACACGATGATCCTGCTGATCTTCGTGCCGCGCGCCGGCGGCCTGATGGCGCAGTACGAGCTGATGAACTTCCTGCATCTGCGCAACAGCCTGATCGGTCTGATCTTGGCGCTGTCGGCCGGGCTGGCCGTGCCCTGCTTCATCATGCGCCAGGCGTTCTTAAACATGCCGGTCGACTACGAGGACGCCGCCCAGATCGACGGCGCCAATCGCTTCCAGGCCTTCTGGCACATCATGCTGCCGATGGCGACCGGCGCGGCGGCGGTGGTCGCCATGTTCGAGTTTATCCGCGTCTGGGGTGAGTACCTGTTCACGCTGACGATGATCGATGATCGAGAATTATTCACGCTCGGCGTCGGCATGGCGATGACCCTGCTCGGCGTGACGATGGAGTTCGGCGAGTTCACGTCGTATGGCGCGCAGGCGGCGATCTACATCATGGCCGCCGCGCCGGTAGTGGTCTTCTTCCTGGCCGTCCAGCGCTGGTTCGTGCGTGGCCTGATGGAAGGGCTGAAGTTCTGAGCGACGTGTCCCCAACTGCTGGTGTCGCGACAGATCCAGCCATCTGGGTGGCGCTGCCGAAGGCGGAGTTGCACGTTCACCTGCGCGGCGCGATGCCAGTGGCAGTCTTTGCCGAGCTGCTCAACCGGCACGGCGTACGTGATCTGGCGGCGCGGGCTGGGTCGGAGCGCATAGCCCGCTGGGCCGGCTACCCCAACATTCGGCCCTTCCTGACGCCGCGCTCCTGGGCGCCGGCCGAGGTCGCTCCGCTCTTTCGCTACCAGGACTTCGATCAGTTCCTGCAAACCTTCGCCTTCACCGGCTGGTTTGTGCGCACCGCCAGCGACTTCGCTCGGCTGGTCGACGGCGTGCTGGCCAACCTGCGCACCCAGCGCATCGTCTACGCCGAGATCACCGTCTCGGCCAAAGAGTACCTGCGCCACGGCATAGCGTTGGCCGACCTGATCGCCATCCTCGACGCGGCAGCGTCGGCGCGCGCTCCGCGCGTGCAGTGGATCGTCGACCTGGTGCGCGATTTCGGCCATGAGTCGGGGCTGGCGCTGCTCGATGACATCGTCGCCGCCCGGCCGGCCAGCATCGTCGGCATCACCCTCGGCGGCTCGGAGCATCGGTACCCACCGGCCCTGTTTCAGCCGCTCTATCAGCGGGCAGCGGCGCTCGGGCTGCGCCGCACGGTCCATGCCGGCGAAGGACTCGGGCCGGCCAGTGTGCGCGACGCACTCGACCTGCTGGCCGTCGAACGCATCGGCCACGGCGTGCGAGCGATCGAGGACATGGCGCTGGTGCGGCGGCTGGCCGAGGCCGGTGTGCCGCTGGAGGTCTGCCCGACCAGCAACCTCGCCACCGGCCTCTACGCCTCCTACGCCGCGCATCCGCTGCCCCGGCTGCGCGATGCTGGTGTCGTCGTCACGCTCAACAGCGATGACCCGACCTTCTTCGGCGCGACGCTGGCGGATGAGTACGCCGCGATGGCGGCGGCGGGCATGCCGCGCCCAGCGCTGCTGGATATCCTGCGCGGCGGCTTCCGCCACGCCTTCCTGCCGCCGGCCGAGGTCGCCGCGTTCCTGGCCGACGTCGACGCTGCCCATGCCTCCTGGCAGGCCAGAGCCGCCGGAGGCTGAGGTTCCATGGCGCTGCCGGACGACAGCGGAGAGGGTCTGTCGTCAGGCGCGGCGCTCGAACCTCAGGTCGAAGTCCTTGCGCCACGTCGCGCCGTTATCCTCGGACGCATCGACATGGGTGTCGATCCGGTTGCCGTCGGCAGACACGGCGCCGACAAGTCGCTGAAAGAAGTCGGGGTCTTCGCGCGTCATGGTCCACTCACCGCCGACGCCGGTGAAGGTCATATCGAACACCCGGAGGACGCCGCGCTCGTCGTAGGCGAGCGCGATGAACGCGTCGCGGGCGTCGCTGCGGCTGAGCGCCCAGACGGCCTCCGGCACCGCCCCGAAGAACATCCGCATGATCAAGAATGCGTCGTCGAGCCACGCAATCGTTGCCGAGCCTTCGACGACTGTAGCCATGCTCTCCAAGAACCAGGCGTTGGTCATCGTGAGCTTCCATGTGCCGACGAGTACATCACCGACCTGTTGGAGCGCCTCGTTGCGTTGGCTCATGCCGTCTCCGTCCAGTCGCGAACATCATGGCAGGTGCGTACCACGTGCAGGCTACCCACGCCGACTCTCGATAGCAAGGTGGCCTTGGCGACGGTCATCGCCAGGAGGGCGACGTGGAGCGTGAGGTCGAGCGCGCAACGCCGCCTGGCGGGTTGAGCTTGAGGTGCGGTCGCGCTCTTGACATGGTTGATTTCATACGTCTAGCATATGACGCCACCGATCGCCGTTGACGGACGGGTCAGCGGCGTTACAACGGACACGGGCCGCGCCCGCCCGAAGGGTAACCCGTGGTGCTGGCTGAGGAGCCTGTCATGGACCTCCTCTGGCTGGGCCAGACTGCCTAAGCAGCTTCGGGTAAGCGTCTCGTACAATGGCGGGCAGGAGGGCCCGCCATGCCGAAGATCATCCGCGTGACCCTGACCGCTGACCAACTGGACGACCTGAATGCGCGCGCCCGTGGTCGGG
>JADLAZ010000067.1 GCA_020849725.1 Chloroflexota bacterium | reverse complement strand
GGTGCTGGACCTGACCGCCGCCGACCTGGCGATCCTGGAGACGGCCGCCCGGCTGGACTGGGGCAGCATCGAGCCGGCCATCCTCGGCACGCTGTTCGAGCGGTCGCTGGAGCCGGACAAGCGCAGCCAGCTTGGCGCCCACTACACCGGCCAGGACGACATCCGCCGCGTCGTCGAGCCGGTGCTGATGGCGCCGCTGCGCCGCCGCTGGGACGCCGTGCGGGCCGCGGCCGAGGCGACCATCGCCCGGCGCGAGGCGGCGACGACGCCGGGCACGCGCGCCCGCCACCAGCAGGCGCTGCGGGCGGCGCTGCTGGGCTTCTCCGACGAGCTGGCGGCGGTGCGCGTGCTGGACCCCGCCTGCGGCTCGGGCAACTTCCTGTACGTGGCGCTGAAGGCGCTGCTGGACCTGGAGAAGGAGGTCAGCCTGTTCGGGGCGCTGAACGGGCTGCCGGCCTTCTTCCCCCAGGTCGGGCCGCACCAGTTGCACGGCATCGAAACGAACGTCTACGCCCACCAGCTGGCGTCGGTCGTCGTCTGGATCGGCTACCTGCAGTGGCTGGACGCGGCCGGCTTCGGCATTCCGTCCGACCCGATCCTGCGGCCACTGACTACCATCCAGCACCGCGACGCCATCCTGGACCATGACGAGCAGGGTCGTCCGGTCGAGCCGGCCTGGCCGGTGGTGGACGTCATCATCGGCAACCCGCCGTTCCTGGGCGACAAGAAGATGCGCGCTGAGCTAGGCGACCAGTACGTGGACGACCTGCGCCGGCTGTACGAGGGCCGCGTGCCGGGTGGGGCTGATCTGGTCTGCTACTGGTTCGAGAAGGCGCGGGCGCAGATTGAGGCAGGGCACGCGAAGCGGGTGGGGTTGCTGGCGACGAACAGCATTCGCGGTGGCGCGAACCGGGCCGTTCTCGATCGTGTGGTGGCGAGTGGCGGCATCTTCTGGGCGGAGTCAGATCGGCCCTGGGTGCTGGATGGCGCCGCTGTCCGTGTGTCAATGGTCGGGTTCGACGGCGGGGCCGAACAGTCACGAGCGCTGGACGGCGGGGCAGTGCCCAGCATCAATGCCGACCTGACGGCCGCGGCCGACCTGACCACCGCCGGGCGGCTGCCCGAGAACGTGGGCCTGGCTTTCATCGGTGGCATGAAGAAGGGGCAATTCGACATCTCCGACGCCGTCGCGCAGTCGATGCTCGCCACGACGGGGAACCCAAATCGCCGGCCGAACAGCGACGTCATTCGGCCGTGGGTCAATGGACTGGACCTCACGCGCCGGCCGCGCGGCATGTGGATTGTCGACTTTGGCGTGGACATGACGGAGGCCGAGGCGGCGCTGTATGAATTGCCGTTCGAGTATGTACGGGCCAAGGTGAAGCCGGAACGTGATCTGGTGCGGAACCCGTTGGAGCGCAGCCGGTGGTGGCTGCATGCGCGACCCGCACCGGACCTTCGCGCGGCGATTGAGAAGCTCGGACGATACATTGGCACACCGCGTGTGGCGAAGCACCGGCTGTTCGTATGGCTAGACCCGGCCACGCTGCCAGATGGGCAGGTCGTCGCCATCGCCCGCGACGACGACTACTTCCTCGGCGTCCTCCACGCCCGCCCGCACGAGCTGTGGGCGCTGCGCCTCGGCACGGCGCTGGAGGACCGGCCGCGCTACACGCCCACCACGACCTTCGAGACCTACCCCTTCCCCTGGCCGCCGGGGCAGGAGCCGGCCGGCGATGCCCGCGTCGAGGCCATCGCCGCCGCCGCCCGCACGCTGGTCGAGCAGCGCGACGCCTGGCTCAACCCGCCCGGCGCCAGCGCCGCCGAGTTGAAGCCGCGCACGCTGACCAACCTCTACAACCAGCGCCCGACCTGGCTGGCCAACGCCCACCGGGCGCTCGACGCCGCCGTGCTGGCCGCCTACGGCTGGCCGGCCGACCTGGGCGACGACGAGGTGCTGGCGCGGCTGCTGGCGCTCAACCAGGCGCGGACGGAGAAATGACGCAGAGCGGTCGGCGCCCACTGCTCGCATCGTCGCATCGCCACCCACTTGACACGGCTATGGCCACGCACTACGCTTCGTGGGAGACTGGTGATAGGGGGAATGGTTGCGATGAATGGGCAGAGCGAGACTGGTGGGCTGACGACGGGCGCGCCGCGCCGCTGGCAACTGAACGTCGATGACCGCGGCCGCATCCTCCTGCCGGAAGAACTGCGCCGCGCCCTCGGCATCGCACCGGGCGATGTCGTCACCGCAACGCTCGAGGGTCGCGCGGCTCGCCTGCTCAGCCTCGACGAGGCCATCCAGCGCGCCCAGGCGCTCGTCCGTGCGCGGGTGCAACCGGGACGCTCGCTGGTCGATGAATTGCTCGCCGAGCGCGCGGTGGAGGGCAAGGCCGACGCCGCCGACCTCCCCTCACTGACCCGCCCGCTCGACCGATGAGCGCGGCCGCGGTGACCGGTCCCACGGTGCTGGACGCCTCGGCCGTGCTGGCACTGCTCAACGCGGAGCCAGGCGGCGAGGTCACGCGGCAGGCGCTCCGCCAGGGAGCGACGCTCGGAGCGGCGAACCTGGCGGAGGTCATCGCGAAGTTGCTGGATGGCGGCCTGTCGCTGGCGGAAGCGGACGAGGTCGTCGATGCGCTGGGCGTGCGCCTGGCTGCCGTCGAGCCAGGTGATGGCCGCCTGGCCGGCCACTTGCGGCAGGCGACGGGCGGCGCGGGTCTGTCACTGGGCGACCGGGCCTGCCTGGCGTTGGCCACCCGCCTCGGTCTCCCCGTGCTGACGGCCGAGCGCCGGTGGCTCGGACTGGTGCCGGGGATTGCCGTTGTGCTCATCCGGTAGGGCCACACGGCCACCGCGACGGCCCGTTCGACCTGGTCGGGCCGTCGACCAGCCAGCACCCGTGCTACACTGGCTAGCGATGCCGGCCGCCAAAGGTCGCGCCACCACCCGGCCGGTCACAACGGCCAGCGCCCACAGGAGCAGCCATGAGCCACGCGGCCGACGGCATGACCTACGCGCCCCAGGGCCGGTCGCGGCCGGTCGTCGGGCCGGGCGAGTTCCCGGTCGCGGCGCTGCACCTCGACCACGGCCACATCGTCGGCATGTGCCGCGGGCTGGTCGAGGCCGGCGCCGAGATCGTCGCCGTCTACGATCCCGACCCGGCCAAGGTGGAGTCGTTCCGGGCGCAGTTTCCCAGCGCGCAGCCAGTCGCCTCGGCCGACGCCGTGCTGCAGGATGAGCGCATCCGGCTGGTGGCGGCGGCGGCCGTGCCGAACACGCGCGGCCCGCTCGGCTGCCGCGTCATGGAGCACGGCAAGGACTACTTCACCGACAAGACGCCCTTCACCAGCCTTGACCAGCTTGCCCAGGCGCGGGCGACGGTGGCGCGCACCGGCCGCAAGTACCTTGTCTACTACGGCGAGCGCCTGCACAGCGAGTGCGGCGTCCGCGCCGGCGAGTTGATCGACGCCGGGGCGATCGGCCGCGTCGTCCAGGTGCTGGGGCTGGGGCCGCACCGGCTGAACGCGCCGGCCCGGCCGGCCTGGTTCTTCCAAAAGGCAGCCTACGGCGGCATCCTGACCGACATCGGCAGCCACCAGTGCGAGCAGTTCCTGCACTACACCGGCGCGCGCTCGGCGCGCGTCGTCCACAGCGCCGCCGGCAACGTCGCCCATCCCGAGTTCCCGGAGCTGGAGGACCTTGGCGAGATCAGCCTGTTGGCCGACACCGGCGCCAGCGGCTACTGCCGCGTCGACTGGCTGACGCCGGACGGGCTGCGCGCCTGGGGCGACGGCCGGACGATCATCCTCGGCGCCGATGGCTACATCGAGCTGCGCAAGTACCTCAACGTCGCTGCTGACGGCACCGGCGACCACCTGTTCCTGGTCGACCGCCGGGGTGAGCGGCACGAGGCGCTGGCCGGTCAGGTCGGCTATCCGTTCTTCGGCCAGCTCATTCGCGACTGCCTCGACCGCACCGAGACGGCGATGACCCAGGCCCACGCCTTCACCGCCGCCGAGCTGTGCCTCCAGGCGCAAGCCGCCGCCATTCGCCTCGGCCCATCCCGCTGATTCGCTCTTGACGCCAGCCCCTCACCTTCGACCACTTCCCGTGCTTTTCGCGTCTATTCTCGTCCATTCGCGGTTCCATCCCCCGTCGCGAGCAGGAGGCACGTCATGGCCGGGCCGTTGGAAGGCATCGTCGTTCTGGACTGGACCCACGTGCTGGCCGGGCCGTTCTGCGGTGGCATCCTGGCCGACCTGGGCGCCGACGTCATCAAGATCGAGAATCCCGGCCAGACCGAGGAGCAGCGCGGCAACCCGCCGTTCATCGGCGACGTCAGCGCCGGCTTCATCATGGTCAACCGCAACAAGCGCAGCGTCGCCATCGACCTCAAGAGCGAGGCAGGACGCGGCGTCTTCCATGATCTGGTGCGCCGCGCTGATGTGCTGATCCAGAACTTCCGACCCGGCACGGCCGCCCGTCTCGGCGGCGACTACGCGACGCTCAGCCAGATCAACCCGGGTCTGGTCTACTGCGCCATCACCGGCTTCGGGCTGGACGGACCCTACCGGGACCGCCCCGGCGTCGACATTCTGACCCAGGCGATGAGCGGCCTCATGAGCATCACCGGCGAGCCGGACGGGCCACCGGCCAAGGCCGGCGTGCCGGTCTGCGACGTCGGCACCGGCATGTATGGCGTCATCGGCATTCTCAGCGCGCTGTGGTCGCGCCAGCGCACCGGCCGCGGCCAGCAAATCGACGTCTGCCTGCTGGACACACCGATCTCCTGGCTGGTGTGGGAGGCGGCGGCCTACTTCGCCCACGGCACCGTGCCGCGCCGGCTCGGCAGCGGCCACCCGGTCGGCGTGCCCTATCAGGCGTTCGGCTGCGCCGATGGCGAGTTCATCATCGTCTGGGCGACGAACAACCGCACCTTCGCGCCGCTGTGCGCTGTGCTGGGCCGCCCGGAGCTGGCGACCGACGAGCGCTTCGCCAACTCCGATCTGCGGCTGGCCAACCGCATCGCGCTGATCGCCATTCTGGAGGAGATCTTCCACACTCGACCGGCGGCCGATTGGCTGACAGCGCTGACGGCGGCCGGCGTGCCGTGCGGGCCGATCAATACCGTCGACTACGTGCTCGACCACGACGAGCACACCCGTCAGCGCGAGTTGGTCGTGCCGCTGGACGACCCGGCCATCGGGCCGACGCGGGCGCTGGCGACACCGATCAAGCTGTCGGAGACGCCGGTCAGCATCCGGCGGCCGGCGCCCCGGCTCGGCCAGCACTCGGCCGAGGTGCTGCGCTGGGCCGGCTACGACGACGCAACTATCGCCCGGCTGTGCGAGTCGGGCGCGATTGGCTTGCCCCATGCCTGAGCCGAGGCTCGCTGATCGGAACGCTCACCGCCCTCGCCTCGACCTCGACGGCGGAGCGATCGACACCATCGGCCGGCGCGCCTGACGAGCACACGACCGGGAGGACGCGATGCACCTGGCGGCGAACTCGGGCATCTTTGGCCGACCACTCGATTGGGATGAGCGCATCCTGGCGGCGTCCGAGCTTGGCTACGCCGGCATCGAACTCAATATCGACGCGAACGCGCTGCTGCCACGCATGTGGGACCAGGCGCGCCGGGCCGCCGTGCGGGCGCTGGCCGCCAGGAGCGGCGTGACGCTGACGTCGCTGTGCATGAACTGCCACTGGGCGTTCAACCTCGCCTCGCCCGACGCGCGCGTGCGTGAGATCGGCGTTGACCTGCTGCACGAGGCGATCGCGCTGGCGGTCGATCTGGGTATCCCAACCATTCTGGCGCCGGCCTGCGATACCCAGGAGGCGACGACCGCGGCGCCGTATCCGGTCTTCCGGCGCAGTCTGGCGCGGTGCCTGCCCGAGGCCGAGCGGGCCGGCGTCCGAGTGGCGATCGAGGCGGTCAACAAGCCCTTCTTGCTGACGACCCACCAGATCCGCGGCCTGATCGACGAGCTGGCGTCACCCTGTCTCGGTATCTATCTCGACGTGGGCAACGCCGCCGGCAGCAACCTCTCCGGCGACCACGAGATCCGTGAGGCGGCCGACCTGGCGCTGGCCTGCCACCTCAAAGATACCGGCGGCCGGTTCTTCGGCGAGGGCACGGTCGACTTCGACGCCTGCCTGGCGGCGCTGCGCGAGATCGGCTACACCGGCTACCTGACAGTCGAGCTGGCGCCCGACCCGGTCGATCCGCGGCTGATGGCCCGACGCGCGAAAGACTGGCTCGACGCCCACCTGGAGGTGTGACGTGGGCACGACCGCCGGCGGCTCGGCCCGGCCGGTGCGAGGGAGGAGCAGGCCGTGGCGACGACCTACCGGCTCGGCGTGATCGGTTTCGCCCACATGCACATCAACGAGCTGATGCGCGTCTTCGGCGCCGAGCCGAACGTGGAGTGGGTCGCCTGCGCCGACATCCCACCCGACCGGCCGGAGCGGGTCGAGGCCCGCTTCACCCGCGCCTGGAACCAACGGCACGCGCTGGAGACGATCGGCATCCCGCGCGCCTACGATGACTACCGGGCGATGCTGGAGCGCGAGCGGCTGGACCTGGTGCTGTTTTGTCCGGAGAACGCGCGTCACGGCGAGGTCGCCGAGGCCATCGCTGCTCACGGCGCCCACATGGTGACCGAGAAGCCGATGGCGACGACGCTGCCGGAGGCGCTGCGGATGGTGCGCGCGGCGCGGGCGGCGGGCGTAACGCTGGTCGTCAACTGGCCATCGACGTGGTCGCCGGGCATGCGCCTGGCGCACCGGCTGCTGCGCGAGGGCGCGATCGGCCGGCCGTGGCAGGTCACGTTCCGCGCCGGCTCGCTGGGGCCGCTGGCGCATGGATCGACTCATCCCGGCGTCGATGGCACGGCCGTCGAGATGACACCGGCGGAAAAGGGCGCCACCTGGTGGCATCATCGGGCCACCGGCGGCGGCGCACTGCTCGACTACGCCAGCTACGGCGCCTGCCTGGCGCGCTGGTACCTGGGCGAGCCAGCCCAGGCCGCCTTCGCGCTGGCGGCCAACATCGCCTCGCCCTACGGCGATGCCGAGGACAACGCCGTCGTCAGCGTGCGCTTCCCGTCGGCCATGGCCGTGCTGACTGCCACCTGGTCGACAGTCGATCACGGCGTGCCGACTGGGCCGGTCATCTACGGCGAGACCGGCACGCTGGTCGTCGAGCGCGCGCGCGGCGGGCCGGACCTCGTGCGCCTCATCCGGGCGAAGGGCGCCGCCCTCGAGACGATCGAGGCCCCGCCGCTGCCAGCCGGGCGCGACACGCTGGCGCGCGAGCTGCTCTACCACCTGGCGACCGGCGAGTCGCTGCACGAGACGCTGACGCTGCCGGTCAACCTGGACGCGCAGGCGATTCTCGACGCGGCCGTGCGCTCGGTCGCCAGCGGCAGGCTGGAGCTGGTCGACACTGCCACCTGGAGCGTAGCGCGTCCCGCCTGAGTGCCACCGCGGGTCACGTCGACCCGGTTGGGCGCATCATGCGACGTGCGCCTCCATTGAGATGCACGTCATCCGTCATGTGTCATACAATAGAAGCAGTGGCCAGACCGGCCGGGTTGTGCTAGGATGGTGTAGATGGCTGGCCCCGGCCGTTCGGTGACCTGCGCCACGAGGGACGGAGCCATGATCGCTTCTGTGCTGGCCCGGCTGGGCCGATGGGTCTGCCTGCTGGCAGTGGCCGTGACGCTGGCTGTGCCGGCGGCGCAGCCGGTCGCCGCCGCCGAGACGCAGTGCTTCCCGGAGACGGGCCACTGCGCCCAGGGCGCTTTCTTCGACTTCTGGCGCACGCATGGCCAGGTGCCTGTCCTCGGCTTCCCGGTCGGCCCCGCCGTCGTCGACGAGACCGGCCGGCTGGTGCAGTACTACGAGCGGGCCATCCTCGAGTGGCATCCGGCGGAGCTGCCGCCCTATCAGGTGCAACTGGCGCTGCTGGGCGATCAGCGCCTGGGCAACCGGCCGCAGCGGTACACCCCGCCAGACCCGATCTGCCCGCCCACGTCGTGCCGCCTGGCGGTCGAGACCAATCACAGCGTCCGTGACGCCTTCCTGTCATTCTGGCGGGAGAACGGCGGATTGCCCGTCTTTGGCCTGCCGCTGACCGAGGCGTTTGATGAGATTCAGGGTCCGGGTCAGGCACGCCTCGTGCAGTACTTCGAGCGTGCCCGCTTCGAGCTGGACCCGGATTCCGGGACGGTGCAGTTGGGCCGGCTGGGCGCGGACGCCTGGCTGCCGCGCACCGACCTGCACCGCGCGGCAGCCGTGCCGGTGCCGGACTACGCCATTCCGCTGCCGGTGCGGCCGGTCACGCTGGCGATCCCGGCACTGGGCCTGACCAGCACGATCGAGGCGGTTGGTGTCGACGCGGCCGGCAACATGGACGTGCCGAGCGGGCCAAGTACGGTCGCCTGGTACGCCTACGGTGCGCGTCCCGGCGACCTGGGCAACGCCGTCGTCGCCGGCCATGTCGATTACCGCAACTATGGGCCGGCTGTCTTCTGGCGGCTGCGGGAGATGCAGGTCGGCGATGAGATCTGGGTCACCGACGCGACCGGGCCACGCCGCCGCTTCCGCGTCTACGACGTCGCCTCGTATCGCGCCGCCGACGCGCCGCTCGAGCGCATCTTCGGCTCGTCCGGCGGTGTCTACCTGAACCTGATCACCTGTGTCGGCACCTTCAACGGCGCCACCGGCGAGTACGACCGGCGTCTGGTCGTCTTCGCCCGCCTCGACGGCTATGCCCGCTGAGACGGCGCTATACCGAAGCGCGCATGGGAATAGCATACTTCGTATTACGTAGCGTAGAGGCGGTTCGCGAACCGCCCCTACGGTGGCCTGGGCATCCCGTCTGGGCTTCGGTTTAGTCGCGGCCGAAGCCCCTTTACCCCCCGTATCCCTACGCGTGCCCATGCGAGGCGCACGGCTTGCGGGACCACCGACCGACTGATGGGCGGCGCTGCCGGCCGAGGTGAACCTGACCGTCGATCAGAAGGTGAGCTTGCGCCGGCGCAGGGCCACGCTCTGCACCAGCCCCTGCAGCGTCAGCAGCGCCAGCAGCGAGCTGCCACCGTAGCTGATCAGCGGCAGCGGGATGCCAGTCACCGGCATGAGGCCCATGTTCATGCCGATGTTGACGACGGCCTGGAAGAAGTAGACTGCCGCCACGCCGACGCACAGGTACATCCCGAACGGCTCGGTCGCTTGCCCGGCGATGACCAGGCAGCGCCACAGCAGCACGATGTAGAGCGCGAACAGCGCCAGCGAGCCGACGAAGCCGAACTGCTCGCTGGCAGCGGCGAAGATGAAGTCGATGTTCTGCACGCGCAAGAACTCCAACTGGCTCTGGGTGCCGCCGGCCACCCCCTGGCCGAGCAGACCGCCGTGCCCGATGGCGATCCGCGCCTGGATGATGTTGAAGCCCTGCCCAAGCGGGTCTTGCTCAGGGTGCAGAAAGATCGTGAAGCGGTCGCGCTGGTAGTCGTGCGCCAGGTAGTTCCAGGCGATCCAGGCGAGCGGCGCGGCGGCCAGCAGCAGCAGCGCCAGATGCAGCCGGCGGGCCGGCGACGCCAGGATCAGCGCCAGCCACATGAAAACGAACACGAGCGCCGAGCCAAGGTCCGGCTGTCGATAGACCAGCACGGCCGGCAGGCCCAGCACGGCAATCGACAGGAGCAGCCAGGGCCACTGACGCAGCCGCTGGCCCCACCGGCTCAGCAGCGTCGCCATCGCCAGCACCAGCGTGAGCTGGGCGAACAGCGACGGCTGCAACAGGAAGAAGGTCAGGTCGAACCAGCGCGCCGACCCACCGATGACCGTGCCGATGCGCTCGACCGCCACCAGCGCCCCGATCGTGAGGACGTACAGCGGCAGCGCCAGGCTCGCCAGCAGGCGGTAGTTCGTCAGCGCCAGCACCAGCATCGCGCCCAGGCCGACGGTGGCAAACACGATCTGGCGCACGGCGAAGCCACCGACAAGCGATCCGCCATCGCCGCTGGTGCTGGAGATGACCGCGACGCCGAAGCCCAGCAGCAGCAGCGTCGTCAGCAGCAGTACCCAGTCGAAGTCGCGCCAGCGACCGACGGCCGGCACGCCCCCGATTCTGGTCGGAACGACCACCGCCACAGACGCCCGCCCCTTCCTGCCACTCGCCCGGTGATCCGGCGCGGTGGCCGCGACTAGCCGATCTCGAGGCTGTCGCGCAGCACCTCGATGTGTTCGAGCGCCAGGCCGGTGCCGATGGCGACGCAGCCCATCGGGTCCTCGGCCACCACGCACGGCACGCCGGTGACCTCGGTCAGGAGATCGTGCAGGTGCCGCAACAGCGCGCCGCCGCCGGTGAGGATCATGCCCTTGTCGACGATGTCGGATGACAGCTCCGGTGGGGTCACTTCCAGCACCGCGCGCACCGCGCCAATGATGCTCTCCAGTGGCTCGGTGATGGCCTCGGTGACCTCCGACGAGCGCACCGCGACCGTGCGCGGCAGGCCGGCGACCTGGTCCCGGCCGCGCACTTCCATCACCAGATCGTCGTCCATTGGCATGGCGCTGCCGATCGTGATCTTGACCTCTTCGGCCGTGCGCTCGCCGATCATCAGGTTGTACTTGCGCTTCACATAGGCGGCGATCGCCTCATCGAAGCGGTTGCCGCCAACGCGGATCGAGTTGCTGACGACGATGCCGTTGAGCGAGATGACCGCCACCTCGGTCGTGCCGCCGCCGATATCGATGACGAGGTTGCCGGATGGGTCAGCCACCGGCACGCGCGCGCCGATGGCCGCCGCCAGCGGCTCGCGGATCAGGTAGGCCCGCCGAGCGCCGGCCGACAGCGCGGCATCGCGCACCGCCCGCGTTTCGACGCCGGTGATGCCGGCCGGGATGCAGATCATGACCTCGGGCTTGGAGAGCTGGAAGCGGCCGCTGGCGCGCGTGATGAAGTAGCGCAGCATCTCCTGGGTGACCATGTAGTCGGCGATGACGCCGTCGCGCATCGGCCGCACGACTTCGATATTCTCCGGCGTGCGACCGAGCATGTCGTAGGCCGCCGTGCCGACCGCCTTGACGCGACCGTCCTTGGTTGAGATCGCCACGACCGACGGCTCGTTGATGACGATGCCGCGGCCCTTGACGAAGACGAGGACGTTGGCCGTCCCCAGGTCGATGCCGATGCTCTTGGTCATTGGTCGCGTCTCCCCGCGACCGGCGCAGACCCGCGCCGGTCCGCCGGGGTTATACCATACCCGGCGGCGCCGCGCCGACCGGTCCCGGCGTCCCCAATCCGCGCCGACCCGCAGCGGCAGCCACGCCGCCATCCGGGTGTGAGGCGGGCGGGCCGGTGATGCTGCCGACCCGCCCGATGTGAGGAAATCGCGAGGCTGGGATGAGGAGGGTCGCGGCCACGCGAGCGGCGGCCGGCGAGGTCATGCCCTCATGCTAGCCGGCGCTTGTTCACAGCGGATGAAGAAACGGTCAACCGTGAGTTAACGCGCTATCGTGGCCCAGTGGTGTCATGCGTGCTCTGGGTCGGGGCGGTCGCCGGGGCTGGCGCTGGCGCTGACGCCGGTGGCCCGTAGTCCGGCGCGTGGCCGCCGAGCAGTGCGACCTGCTCGCGCAACGTAGCGTTCTCGGCCTCTGCCGACGCCAGTCGCTTCTCCAGATCGCCAGCGCGGCCCGCCAGCGAGTTCACCTGCCGCCCCATCCGGTGCTGGCGCAGGCCGAAGCGCACCTGGTCCCACAGCCAGAGGAGCGCCACCAGCGCCGCACCGGCCACCGCCGCCAGCACCATCACCAGCGACAGCGACATCCGCCCGCTGTCCAGCCAGAGGAAGCGGACGCTGACCGCTTCAGTGTTCTGCGCGCCAAACAGGACCATCGCCAGGGCGATGGCCGCCATGAGCACCAGCACCAGCCCGCGCATGCGGCACCCGGCCTTTCTACGCGGCGCCTACCTGGCCGCGCCGTATGGCTCCATTCTACCGAAGCGTGCGGCTAGCGGCGGTTATCGACACGCCCGCCATGAATGGCGCCGGACTTTTCCGATGGCGCGGGAGGGCTGGGGCACACGACCTGTCGTGCGGGGCGAGGTGGGCGCCGGGACGCGTGACGGCGGACGGATGATGTGCCATAGACATCTCAAGAGCGTGCTGCCTCGCGATGTCGACGTGATTGCTTCCGGCGCGACCGTGCGCGACGCGACGGCAAGGGTGTGCATGCCAAGATCATCTCGGAGAGGCTCGGACACAGCGCCATCGACATGACGATGGACCTGTACGGGCATGTCTCCCCTGACAGGCAGCGGGACGTCGCCGACCGGCTGACTCGGCTGGCCGCCGGCCCGTGACACTCGCGTGACACTGGCCCTTCCGGGCAAGCAAAAAACCCCCGTCAACACGGGGGTCTTTCATCCGAAGTGCGGAGAGCGGGACTTGAACCCGCACGAGGAGTGGATACCTCACTAGGCCCTCAACCTAGCGCGTCTGCCGATTTCGCCACCTCCGCCGGCCTGAGAAACGCCCGCCGTCGTCTGTCGCCGACACCGCCCGCGACCGAGCGACCCACCGCCTCTCAGTGCCCAAGAGTATAGCACCACGCGCTGAACTCGTCCAGCCTGACGGTGCGCGGCCGAACCGGCCGCGAGCCCGTCAGGCGATTGGCAGCTCCTACCAGATCCCACCCTTCTCCTTCACGGCCGAATTGACCAGCGTCTCCGGCCACTCGCCGCCGAGCACCCGCACCATCTGCGCGGTCGACAGGCGGCGCGAGTCGACGAGCGACTGATTGGAGTAGAAGGCGGTGTGCGGCGTGATCAGCACGTTGGGCATGGCCAGCAGCGGGTTGTCGGCCGGGGCTGGCTCCTTCTCCACCACATCCAGGCACGCGCCGCTGATCCAGCCCTCCCGCAGCGCCTGAATTAACGATTCCTCGTGGATAGTCGCCCCGCGGGAGGTGTTGACGACCCACGCCGTCGGCTTCATCTGGCGGAAGTGCTCGGCGCGCAGCAGGCCGCGCGTCTCCTCATTCAGCAGCGCGTGCATCGTTACGATGTCCGAGCGCTGGCACAGCTCGTCGAGCGACACCGGCTCGGCGCCGTGCTGGCGGATGACGTCGGCCGGCAGGTAGGGGTCGTAGGCGAGATACGTCATGCCGAAGTTCGCCAGCTTGTGCGCCGTCAACCGGGCGATGGCGCCGAAGGCGACGAAGCCGAGCGTCGCCGTCTTGACCCGCGGCGTGTCGCCCATCGCCTCGGCGGTGGCACGGCGCACGTCCCAGCCCTGCTCGCGCACGAACGCCTGCTGCTTCGGCAGGCGGCGGGCGGCGGCCAGGATGTAGGTCGCGGCCGTGTCGGAGACTTCCTCGCGGCAGAAGAGCGGGTTGTTCGAGATGGCGACGTTGTGCTCGGTGGCGGCGGCGACGTCAACGCCGTCGTAGCCGACCGCCATCCCCTGGATGAAGCGCAGGTCGGGCAGCGCCGCGATGACGCGCCGCGAGAAGCGGCCGCCGCCGAGCACGCCCCAGGCGCCCCGGCACAGCTCGATCAGCTCGTCCTCGGTGCGCTGGCCCCAGGCGCGGCCGGTGCTGAGGCGCAGCTCGGCGCCGGCCGCGCGCAACTGCGCCGCCTCCGGGCTCTGCTCGTCCATGAGGGGATTGGTGATGGCGACGACGCGGGTGGTGGGCATGGAGTTCCTCCTGTATCTGACCAGCGAATGCACGCGAAAGGCGCGAATAGCGGCCGGCGTGGCGGTGGCGTGAGACGACCGCGCGAGGCGCCCTCAGCCGAACAGCGGCGCGCCCGGCGTCGCCACCCGCGTCTGGTAGAGCGACGCGGTGGCGACTTCGGTGATGACGAGCGTGCGCCGGTCGGCGCCGCCGAAGGCGCAGTTGGTCACGTTCGGCCCGGGCACGCGGATCGGCTCGCCCAGCGTGCCGTCCGGCGCGATGACGTTGACGACGCCACCGCCGAACTGGGCGACGTACAGGTGGCCGGCGATATCGAGCGCCATGCCGTCGGGGCCGACGCCGCCCGCCAGTTGCACCCACACCTGGCGCGGCCCGACGGTGCCGTCGGCCGCGAGTGCGTAGCGCAGGATGCGGTTCGGCCCGGTCTCGGCCAGGTAGACGCACGACCCGTCCGGCGCTAGCCCGACGCCGTTGGGAAAGGCCAGGCCGGTGTCGATCTGCTCCAGCCGCCCATCCGGCCGCCGCCGGTAGAAACCACCGATCGGGTTGTCGCGCGACGAGCGCCACGGGTCGGAGAAGTAGAGCGTGCCATCGGGCGCGAAGACAAGGTCGTTGGCGCCGTTGAGCGGCCGGCCCTGGTAGCTGTCGACGACCAGATGCCGCGCCCGGTCTGGCGTCAGGCGCAGCACGCCGTGGATGGCGTCGCCCTCGTCGGCGACGTAGAGGTCGCCGTCGCGATGAAACGCCAGCCCGGCCGGGATGCCGCCGGTGTTGAACCACTCCTCAACCGCGCCACCCGGCGTGCGCCGGACGATGGCGCTGGTCAGCCAGTTGACGAAGTAGAGGTTGCCGTCGCGATCGAACGCCGGCCCCTCGGGCGAGTCGTAGCCGGAGAGCAGCCGTTCGACTGGTGCAGGTGTCGTCATGGCGGCAGTGTAGAGTGAGCGAGCGCGTGGGGCAAGGGGCGGGGGTGTGGACGATATGCACGGAGCGGACGATGTGGACGGGGGAGGCTGACGCCCGCCTCATGGCTGGGCGCGACGGTGGGCAGAGCGCGCCCGATGAAGGCGTTCGGTAAAGCCGCCCTCCTGCTCTAAGACGCGCGCCTGTGCGGCGATCTGCCGGTCCAGCAAGCCACACGCCACCGCCTGCATCGCAGCCGGCTCGCGCTCCCACAGTGCGGTGCTGCCCTCCAGGTCGGTGAACAGGAACGTGACGGTGCCGGTCGGCAACGTGGCTCTCAGCCGCCTCCCGGCCACGTGAGACCTGCCCGTGCAGTGGGTCGATGTTGGATCATCCTAGCCGGGGTGGACCACCTGTCAAGGCTGGGTGGACGGTGTGAGACGGCACGCGCGGCGGCACAGTCGTCACGCGTCGTGGCGTCATCGACGCCACGCGGGTTGCCCGACAGCGCCCCTGGCTCCAGAAGACCTTGCCCGGCGTCTGGCGCACTGCCCTTGCCCTGGCGCGGTCAACCTGCGTACAGTAGCCACGCCGAGTGACTCGGTCCGGCCCGGCGTCACGACACAGGAGGCGACCAAATGACCGTCGATGATCTCGATACCCCGACAGCTTTGTGCGAGCTGGATATTCTCGACCGACACCTGGCGGAGATGGCCGCCCATTGCCGCGCCATCGGCATCCCGTTCCGCGCGCACACCAAGTCGCACAAGATCCCTGAGATCGCCCACCGGCAGATGGCCTCCGGCGCGGTTGGCCTCTGCTGCCAGAAGCTGGGCGACGCCGAGGTGATGGTCGCCGCCGGGCTGACCGACATCCTGATCCCGTTCAACCTGGTCGGCGCGCTCAAGATGGACCGGCTGACCCGGCTGGCGCGGCGGGCGCGCATCACGGTCAGTGTCGACTCGGCGGCCGTCGCCGAGGGCATCAGCGCCCAGGCCGCCGCTGACGGTGTGACCGTGCCGGTGCTGGTTGAGATGGACACCGGCGGCCGCCGCTGCGGCGTGCAGACACCGGATGCGGCGCGCGCGCTGGCGCGTGCCATCGACGGCCTGCCCGGACTGGCCTTTGAAGGGCTGATGACCTACCCGAGCCGATTGGAGGCGCGGCCGTTCCTAGAGGAGACGTTGGTCAAGTTGCGCGCCGATGGCCTGGAGGTGCGCACCATCAGCGGTGGCGGCACCGGCCATGAGGCAGCCTCGAAGGAGCTGGGCTGCACGGAGACGCGCAGCGGCTCCTACGTCTGGGAGGGGCTGACGCGCATCAGTGGCCGCGACGACCTGAGCGCCGAGCGCTGCCCGATCCAGGTGCTGTGCACCGTCGTCAGCGTGCCGGCCCCCGGCCGGGTCATCGTCGATGGTGGCCAGAAGACCTTCATCGGCTTCCCGCGCGGCCCCTATGGCTACTGCGTCGAGCATCCGGAGATCTTCTTCTCCGGCATGTCGGTCGAGCATGGTCACCTGGACGTCAGCGCCTCGTCGCACCAGTTCCGCGTCGGCGAGCGGCTGCGGCTCATCCCGCACCATCAGGAGTCGACTGTTAATCTGCACGACGAGATCGTCGGCGTGCGCAACGGCCGCGTCGAGATCGTCTGGCCGGTGGCCGGCCGGGGCAAGGTGAAGTAGGCGGCGCACGAACGAGGAGCAGCGCGGGTGACTGCGCGCCGCCGATTCACCGTCGTCGGGTTGGGCGAGCTGCTCTGGGACGAGCTGCCGGCCGGGCGGCGTCTTGGCGGCGCGCCGGCCAACGTCGCCTACTGGGCGGCGCAGCTCGGTGACGCAGGTCACGTCGCCAGCCGGGTCGGTGTCGATCGCCTCGGCGACGAGGCCGTCGCGCTGCTGGCACGGGCCGGCGTCGACACGGTGGCGGTGCAGCGCGACCTGGTTCACCCCACGGGGACGGTTGGTGTGTCGCTCTCGGCCCAGGGGCAGCCGCGCTACGAGATCGTCAAGGACGTCGCCTGGGACCACCTGGCCTGGCCCGACGCCGGCTGGGCGGCCCTGGCGGCGCGGGCTGACGCCGTCTGCTTCGGCACACTGGCGCAGCGCGCGCCAGCCGCCCGTGCCGCCATCGCCGGCTTCCTGGCGGCGACGCGGCCAGTCACGCTGCGGCTGCTCGACCTCAACCTGCGCGACCCGTTCTGGTCGTCGGCGCTGCTGGACACCGCACTGCGCCAGGCGACCGCGGTCAAGCTCAACGACGACGAGTTGCCACGCGTCGCGGCGGCGCTCACCCTGCCTGGTCGCGACGAGGCGGCTACGGCGCGTGCGCTGCGGGCGCGCTACGCGCTCGACCTCGTCTGTCTGACGCGCGGCGCCCGTGGCTGTCTGCTGATAACGGCCGCTGAGACGGTCGAAGAACCCGGCCGGCCGGCCGTCGTGGCCGACACCGTCGGCGCGGGCGACGCCTTCACCGC
Source organism: Chloroflexota bacterium (assembly GCA_020849725.1). The sequence continues at coordinate 36,335 of JADLAZ010000067.1, read as the reverse complement.
CGCGCTGCTGCACCACTGGCTGCGCGGCGCGCCACTGGCGCGAGCGGCCGCGGCGGCCAACACACTCGGCGCCTGGGTGGCGACGCAGACCGGCGGCATGCCGCCGCCCGACCCAGCCGTGCTGCGCCAGGTGATCGGCGCCTGAGCGCGGCCTCAGGTCCCGCGCAGGCGGCGCAGCTCGGCCTCCAGCTCACGCACGCGCGCAGTGGCGGCGTCACGCTGCTGCTCGGCCACCTGGCGGGCATTGCGCTCGGCGGCATAGTCGCCAAGGCGCTCGCCCACCTCGTCGAAGCAGACGATCTCGCCGTCCGCGACTGCCAGCCAGACACGGGCCACCGCCAGCCAGAGTCGGCCATGCTCGTCTGGCGGCAGCGGCTGGAAGCGGCCGGCGACGAGTTGATAACCGGTGAGACGCGGGCGCGTCTCGACGTCCCCGACGACCGTGTCGACGATGACGTAGACTGGGACTCCGATCTGCTCGTACTGGTTGAGCTTGGTGTCCCGGTCGAGCGTGGCGGTCGATGGTGATGTCACCTCGATGACCAGGACCGGCTCGGCGCCCTCTGCCTTGATGCGAACGGTGGCCCAGTCGCGCTGCTCGCGCACACCGGCTAGCACGACGATGTCCGGGCCGTGTGGGCGAATGTCTGGGACACCCCAGTCCACGCGCACGTCGTGCAGGACGACGGTCGACGGCTCTGCCGCTAGCTGAGTAGTCAGCACGTCGGCCAGGTAGCGGCAGCGGCGCGCATGGGCGGCATTCTGCACGATGAAGTCGTCCTCCTCGGGGTGCAGCACGTCCAGCAGCGTCAGCGGCACCTGATCCCACGTCTCCGCGCCGTTCTCGTCGACGCGCCGGACGTAGCGCCAGCCGTAGCGGTACGGATCGACCGGTTCGGTGGCCGGGACCAGGATCTCGACCTGCAACATCGTCGCCATGCTCGCTCCTGTGCTTGCCTGGAGTCTACCATGCGCCAGCGATGCTATACTCGCGCCACCGGTTGCCCCGTCGCGTGTGGTCGCGCTCCGGCGCTCATCCTGGGGAGTTGGCAGGCATGAAGGCAGAGATCCTCTCCGTCGGCACCGAGATGCTGCTGGGCGAGATCACCGACACCAACGCGACCTTCCTGGCCCAGGACCTGGTCAACCTGGGCGTCGACCTGTTCTTCGTCTCGCAGATCGGCGACAACTTCGGCCGGCTGAGCTTCCTGCTCAAGCAGGCCTGGGAGCGGTCGAACCTGATCATTACCACCGGCGGCATCGGCCCGACCGAGGACGACCTGACGCGCGAGGGCGTGGCGGCGCTGCTGGGCGAGGAGATGACAGTCGACCCCGACTCGGCCGAGCATCTGCGTGCCTTCTGGCGTGGGCGCGGCCAGGAGATGCCGGAGCGCAACTTGAAGCAGGCGACGCTGATCCCGTCGGCAACGCAACTGCCCAACCCGCTCGGCACCGCGCCGGGTTGGTTCGTCGAGCGCGACGGCAAAATCATCATCAGCATGCCGGGCGTGCCGCGCGAGATGTACCGCATGTGGGAAGACGAGGCGGTGCCGCGCCTGCGCCAGCATTTGCCGGGCGCGCTGATCGTCACCCGCACGCTGAAGGTGATCGGCATCGGCGAGTCGGCCGTCGAGGAGATGCTCGGCGAGCTGGTGCGCAGCGGCAACCCATCGACGGCGACCTACGCCAAGAACGACGGCGTCCACGTCCGCATCGCCGCCAAGTCGACCGTGCCGGGCGAGGCCGAGCGGCTGGTGGCCGAGCGCGAGGCGACCTGCCGGGCGATCCTCGGTGATGCCATCTACGGCATCGACCGCGAGACGCTGCCGGACGCGGTCATGCAGCAGCTCGACCAGCAGGGGCTGACGCTGGCGGTGGTCGAGGCCGGCACCGGCGGCTCGCTCTTCAATACCCTCACCGGCAGTCAGTCGCCGGGGCTGCTGGGCGGGCTGACGCTGCAGCGGCCGACCTCGCTCAACCTGGCCGACGAGGTGCTGCGGATGGAGGTCCACGACCTGGCGACGGCGGCCGGCGCGACCATCCTGGCAACGAAGGCGCGCGACATCTTCGGCGCGGCGGTGGGCATGGGCATCACCGTCGCGCCGTCACCGGGCGCCGGCCAGCCGGGCACGATCTACTTCGCCATCGACGTGCGCGGCCGGGTGACGGAGGAGGAGCGCCGCTTCCGGGCCACACCGGCCGAGTTGCGCCGCCGGGCTGCCCTCTTCGGCGCGGAGATCCTGCGGGCGCAACTGCTGGCGCCGGCCGCGACGACGTGAGCGCGGCCGGCCCGCCGCTGACGCGCGATTTCACCGTCGCCACCTTCGTCGTCCACCAGCGCCGGGTGCTGCTGCTGCGACATCCGACGCTGGCGCTGTGGCTGCCGCCGGGTGGCCACATCGACCCGCCCGAGTTGCCCGACGAGGCGGCCGTGCGCGAGGTCGCTGAGGAGGCCGGCCTCCATATCGTGCTGGCCGGCCAGCCGGCGCTGGCGCTGACCGACCCGGCCGCGCCGCGCCAGCTGATCCGCCCCGAGGGCATCCAGCTGGAGCTGATCCGCCCCGGCCACGAGCACATCGACCTGGTCTACTTCGCCCGCCTCGCCCCCGACGCCTCGCCCGAGCCAACGTTCGAGCCGCGCGTCACCGCCGGCGGCTGGTACGCGCTGGCCGACCTGCCGGCGCTCGGCGTCACGCCAGAGATCGCGGCCTGGTGCGCCAAGGCGGTAGCGGCGCTGAGCTAAACCAGCTAGCTCGCTGGCTCTGGCGAGTCGAGGCCGAGTTCATCTGAAAAACGAATAGCGGTGACCATGGCTCACCCATCGCGACATGGGCCGGCTCATCAGCGTCATCTCGGCGGTGGTGGCACTATGACGCTATAGACCTCCGGTGTCCACGCCGTGCATTTTGACGCGTCACAGGCCTGGACTCTGTAGGCGAACTGAGTTCTGAGCGGAACGCGTTTGTGCGTCCAGGTCGCCGTGTTCTTCTTGAGATTGACGAACGTCCAGGTCTGACTGCCAGCAGGGCGGTAGGCCAGGACGTAGCGCGTTTCCGCCACCGTGTTGTCATTCCAGCGCAGTTGGATGGCAGACGACGTCACTTTGCCCACCCGCAGGTTCGAAGGGGTGATCAGAGGTGGTGGTGGCGGTGTCGACCCGATCACTTGTCCGGACCACGGAGAGCATCCAGCCGGTCCGCAGGCACGAACGGCATAGACAAAGCTGACACCTCGTGCCAGTCGCGCGTGTGTCCAAGAACGCGCATTCCGTTTGAGACCCACATAGGTCCAGGCGTTCCCATCGCGTGGGCGGAATGCGACGACATAACGGGTCTCCGTTCGTGCAACATCGGTCCAGGCAAGCTGGATGCTGCTCGTTGTTACTTTGCCTAGTCTGAGCGCGACCGGTCCTGGCAACGCGGGGTCGACGAGTCCCGGGTCGGGACGCGGCGTCGGCGTGGGAGTTGGTGTCGGCGTGACCGGCGTCGGGGTCAGGGTCGGACTTGGCTCAACGGTTGGCGGCGTACTCGTTGGTGATGGTGTCGGCGGCGTTGGCGTCGGCGTCGCTGGGGTCACCGTGGGTGACTGAGTCGGTATCGTGGCGGTCAGCGTAGCACCAGTGACTGACCCGACAACCTGGATAGCTTTGCCTTGCAGCGGCATTGCCGACGAATCGGTGCGCCCGCGAACGTAACTGATCTGTACCGAGCTGGAGCCGGCGGCGATCAACTTGAACGTCACGGTCGCAAAGACGCCTGCTCCTGTGACCGATTGACCGGTTTGGACGCGACCGTTGAGGCGCAGCCTGCCCTGGGGAGCGTCCGATTGATCGGCGCCGCGGTCGGCGAACACCTGCGAGAAGGTCACGCCCTCGATCTGCACGATCTTGGGGTCAAATGTCAGGATTGCGGAAAGGCCAGTGACAGCGTGACCGGCGGTGTCGTAGCGGAGATCGACGGTCGTCGTCGTGCCGATCGCAGCCGAGGCCGACGCGGGTGTGAGCGTGAGCGTGCCGGCGCGCTGGGCACTGGCCCGGACCTGGCCCTGTGCGCTAGCGACCGAGGATGCACATGCCTCGTCGATAACGCACACCCTGGCGCCCTTCTCACCAACGCCGGCTTTGCCGAAGTTGGACACGATTGCACTGTAATCGAAGATGTCGACGCTGCCATTGCAGTTCGTGTCGGGGAAGTTCACATAGCCGGGCAACGTGCTCGTGCCATAGTCGATATCGCCGCGACAGACCGTGACCGCTGATCGGGTAGCGCCGAAGTTCGAGACCACCAGGCTGTAGTCGAAGATGTCGATGACGTTATCTTCCAGGATATCGCCGGCCGCCGACTTCTCATCGTAGGTGACGATATTGAGGCCCTTCTGCAACGTGATGGGTTGGCGGGTGCGCAGGCCCATCTGTGGCTTGATGGACAGGTCGTAGTCGCCGGGCGTGACACCGGGGAAAGTGAAGTCAGCAATCTCCGCCGGGCCGGATGGTGGCACGTACTCGTACAGGAGGGTGTCCGACCCACGCGCCCGCAACTCGATATGCAAGCGCCGCTGTGGCTGGACGCGCTGGCCACCAGATGAGCGCAGGCCGATGTCCACAGTGCACGGCGGCGTTCGGACCTCGACCTCGCGGCTGAATAGGGACTCCGCTTCTGGCACACTCGGCCGGTAGGCGGTGACCCAATACTGGTAAGTCGTGTTCTCCGTCAGGCCAGCATCAAGGTGCGACCACACGAACGGTCCGACGTGCGCGACCAGACTCACGCCGCCCGGCCCGCGCCGATAGACTCGCATCTCGTCGCCAGTGACCTGCGGGCTCCACGAGTGCGCCGCCCACACAAACTCGACCGAGGTGCATGACTTGATCGTCGTCATCACGGTGCCAGTCGTGGGCAGGCGGACGAAGAAGTGCCAGGTATCACTCCACGGACCTTCGACACCGGCCTGATTCCTGGCCTTGACCCGCCAGGAGTACTTCTGCCCCGGGGTCAGCAGCGACCCCGGCGACCAGGTCGTGGCGGTGATCCAGCCCGAGGTGCTGGTGCTGGCGGTCGGGTAGCGGACGACTTCGACAAAGTACGCGGTCGCGTTGGCGACGGCATTCCAGTGAAGATTCTGGTAGCCGGCGTCGCCCTGGTTGAACACCGAGCCTGAGGCTGGACCGGTGAGCGTTGGCTTTCCGGGTGGGGATGGGCAATCTGTGGTGAAGTTGGCAGCGTTGCTCTCGCCAGAGAGGATGTCGTTTTTGGCCGCATTAACACGATAGTAGTACAGCGTGTTGTGGCTAAGCCCGGTGTCGCGGTAGGTGGTCGTATTGACTGGCAGACTGGCGATCTGTTGCCATCCACCCGTCGGTCCATTGCGGAATACACGATAGCTGTCCTCATTGCTGGATGCATCACCCCACGTCAGGTTGACCGCGCAACCATCGACAGTGCCGCCCAGGTTAGTCGGCGTCTTGGGTACGACGACATAAGTCGCCACATCGCTCTCTGGGCTCTCCTGGCCTGCCCGTCGAGCCTTGACCTTCCAGCTGTATCGATACCCCGTGTGGCGAGTGCCGATGTTGTGTGACGCGCTGCCAAGCCATCCGTAGTCGGCAGGGCCGGAAGGGCCACCCCAGGTCTGGAGGAAATACTCGTCGCCCGTGGCAGTCCAGTTGGCAACGATGTCGCTGCCTTCGGTGATACGCTGATCGTCCTTGGGGCTGATCGGCGTGGGCTTTTCGATCTGCCGCCACTTCACCCGCACCGACGACACGGCGCTACCAAATTGTCGATTGGCCAAACGCTCGTCGGACCCTCCATACGTGGTGCAATCTTTGAAGTCGTCGTTCTTGCAGACCTCGGCCTCGACGCGTGAGCCAACTCTGATCGAATCGGCGTTGTCGTTGCCGACCGGGCTGAGGTGGCCCGGGTTCGGATAGTCACCGACACCGAGGCAGACACGGGCGCCATCGTAGCGCTCGTCGGCGTAGAGGACGATGTTGTCGTCGCGGGGCTCGCAACCATCGCCAGGGCTGATTCGGAAAGGTCGGACCTCCGACCACGCGGCGTTCGACGAGTTGGCTGCACGAACAGCCCAATAGAGCTGAGTGTTATCGTAGCCGTTGATAGTAGCTGGAAAACTGGTACCACCAACTCCTTGGTCGATCACTTTGCCGTTTGAAATGTCATTCATATCCTGGTTCGCCTTGACGCGCAATGTGTAACCATTGAACGTGCAACCACTCAGTCCCTGCCAACGGAACGTGATATCGCGGCTAGTCTTGGCATCTCTGCTGGGTTCAGTGAGGGCTGGACCCGGACACGTCGGGTCATCACGCCAATCGTTTGTTACTAGACTCCATTGCTGTTTGACTATTCCGTCACGTTGTAGACTGCCGCTATACTGTCCGGTGCTTCCACCCTTTATCTCCCAGCCACTGAGCCGGACAGATGTGGACCTGAGGTCGATCCAAGCACCATCGCGCTTGAAGGCAAGGTGAACATGTCTCCCATCTGCTCTGCCTCCTGCACCAATGAAGCAAGAGGGATGACCAAGATTAGTACTTCGGAACACTTCCGCATTAACATTTACCTGAATGCTACCTATATGGTAATACACTGTTCGCCACCCGTTTTCATGGTCTATTTCTATGTAGTTGCTATCGGCACGGGTAACTTTCCCTCTTGCTGCGGGTCGGATCCACCACGATGTTGCCTCCTTAGGTTCACAGCCAACAGAATTCGGGGGCTGAAAATCGACGGCTCCCCATGGTGTGCCCGCTTCCCAGGCAAGGTGTGGACCACCTATGAACCACCACTCCTGTCCGTACTCCCAAGGCAGCCTAAAGCCAGGGTCGCTGACAGCCGCACTCGCAGGCGGCACTTGCTGTATCTGACTAGTACCGATAAAAGCATATAGCAAAAATATCCTAAGCCAAAGCTTGCATTTCATTCTCATCGGGTATGCCTTTCAACAGTCTTTCATGTGGATGGTGCCCGGTCGTGGGCAAGTTGGCTCCAAACATGCGCCGACCGAGAGCAAGCGATGCCAGCACCGTGTATGGTGGGGCAGGCAGGGCAAGCGATGGCTAGGCAGAAAATACACATGGCGTCTGTGTGTTGTCAAGCATCAATCCTGTGTCACAAAGTTGACACAGTCCTGCCGGGCCACGTTGCTGCGGTCGCCGCAGCGTCAGAATGGCCACCGAGATGGCTGGGGCGCGGAACCCATCCTTGCTGCGCCGCCTGTCATTGTCCTGCCCGGCGTATCAGCAGGAGGTGCGGCGTGATACACCAAGCGACCAGTTGATCGCGGGTGCAACCAGGACCGACCCCACCAAGGGCGGACACCGCGCTCGGCGTCACCGCCGAGATCGCCGCGCTAGGCTGAGACTGCCGGGCCGCCAGGGAGGTCTACAGGTCGATCTCGCGCTGGAGATCGGCGGGACGCTCGATCGTCAGGCCGGAGCCCGGCAGCGGTGACGCCGCGAAGAATGCCGCCAGGGTGCCGGTGCGTCCGGTCAGGCGTTCCCAGTCCGCGACCGACAGCACCACGACGGCCGGCCGGCCATGGCGCGTGATCGTCTGCGGCCCGTGTCCGAGCGCCCGGTCGATGACCTCGCCCAGGTGGGCCTTGGTCGCTGTCAGGGTCCAGGTGTCAATGCCGAGTGGCACTGGTTTTCTGCAGTTGATGATCGCCATCAAGGCCCAGCTTGGCGGGCCGCTGGTCGCCGGTTCGATCCGCTTCATCCTCGACGAAGACCACGACCGTATCGGGGTCGAATAGCTCGGGGAACTCCTGTTGCAGACACTCGAAGAGATGCTTCATGATGACCAGGTCGTCACTGGACTCGGGGGCGCTGGTGATGTTGATCGACATCACATCCTCCACGGGCGATCACGGCAGTACCACGAGAATCCGACGTTATTGCCGACGCTCAGGCACAATGAGCGGGATCTGGTGCCGGGCATGCTCGTCCCAGCACTAACTCCCATCTTCCTCGCGCATCAGTATTCGCTTCCGGTATTGTACGAGATGGGTCTGGAATGGCGAAGGCGGTGACGATGTCGTGGCCGATCAAGAAAGCGCGGCAGCGCTTCCCAGCACTCATCCGACAGGCGCTGAATGAGGGTCCGCAGGTGGTGACGCGCCGGGGCGAGGAGGTCGTGGTCGTCATCTCGGCGCACGAGTACCAGCGCCTGGTCGGCAATCAGCGCGGTTTCAAAGCGTTCCTGCTTGCCGGCCCGGACTTCAGCACGCTCGACCTGCAGCGGTCAGACGAACTGCCACGTGAGGTTGATCTGTGACGGTCCGGCTGGACTGGGGCGAGTGACAGTTCCCAGTGCTGACAGGCCGTCTGGGGGGCGCCTCCAAAGCAGACCTATCGGCATGGCCGGGGACACGAGAGTTACCGGAACAGCGTTCGCATCGCGCCGACGGTCGTGCCGGTGTGAATGCGCTGGATCGTCTCGCCGATGAGCGACGCGACCGACAGCTGGGTGATCTTGTCCAGATGCTTGCGCGGCGGCAGTGGAATGGTGTCGGTGATAACGATCTCCCGCACCGGACTGGCCGCCAGTCGCTCGATGGCTGGGCCGCTCAGGATGCCATGGGTGGCGGCGGCGTAGACGGCGGTCGCGCCGTGGCGCAGCACCGTCTCAACGGCCTGGCAGAGGCTGCCGGCGGTGTCGATCTCGTCGTCGACGATAATGACCGGGCAGCCGTCGACGGCGCCGATCAGGTTCAGCACCTCGCTGTTGCCGTCGTTGGCGACGCGGCGCTTCTCGATCAGCGCCAGCGGCGCGCCGATGCCCTCGGCGAAGTTGCGCGCCCGCTTGGCGCTGCCCAGGTCCGGCGCGACGACGACGGCATTCGGCAGCCGGCGCTCGGCGAAGGCGTGTTGCAGGATCGGCGCGGCGGTCAGGTGATCGACCGGGATGTTGAAGAAGCCCTCGATCTGGCCAGCGTGCAGGTCGAGCGTCAGCACCCGGTCGGCGCCGGCAGTGCTGATCATGTCGGCCAGCAGTCGGGCGGTTATCGCCACCCGCGGCTGATCCTTCTTGTCGGTGCGGCCGTAGGCGTAGTAGGGCACCACCGCCGTGATGCGCCCGGCCGACGCCCGCTTGAAGGCGTCGATCATGATCAGCAGCTCCATGATGCTCTTGTTCACCGGGCTGCTGAGTGGCTGGATGACAAAGATGTCATTGGCGCGCACGCTCTCGCGGATGCGCACAAAAATGTTCTCGTTGCTGAACTCGAACAGATCGAGTTGCCCGAGCGGAATGCCGATGTAGTCGCAGATCGCCTGCGCCAGCGCCGGGTTGGCGTTGCCGGAAAAGACGCTCAACTCGTCGTAGGGGCGACTCATTATTCGTCATCCTCCGTCGCGGCAGCCGTCGAATACCGGGCGAGCGCGTCGCGCGCGGCGGCCTGCTGGGCGGCCTGCTTGCTGCGGCCGGCGCCCCGGCCCAGCACATGGTCGGCGACGACGACCTCCACCGTAAATACGCTCTCATGGTCCGGTCCCTCTACACCGACGGTGCGGTAGACCGGGGTGCGGTGCTCGCGCTCCTGAACGACCTCCTGCAGGCGACCTTTCGGGTTGAGGCGTGCCTCAGCGCTGCTGGCCCGGTCGGCGTCGCGCTCGAGCAGCGGGCGTAGAAATCGCTCGCCAGCCGCCAGCCCCTGGTCGAGCACGATCGCTGCCAACACCGCTTCAAACGTGTCAGCCAGCAGATTGTCACGCACCGTGCCGGCGGTGACCTCGCCTTGGCCGAGCCGGACCAGCGATGCCAGGTCCAGCGCCCGCGCCCAGCGCGCCAGCGTCGAGGCGCGGATGAGCGCCGCGCGCCGCCCGGTCAACTCACCCTCGGTCAGGTTCGGGTGGCGCTCGAAGACGAAGCGAGCCGCCAGGTAGCCCAGCGCCGAGTCGCCCAGGAACTCCAGCCGCTCGTTCGATGGCGTCGGCGTGCCGGTCTGCTCGTTCAGGAACGACCGGTGCGTCAGTGCCTCCAGCAGTTGCGCTGGATCGGCGAAGCGCACGCCCAGGCGCTGCTCGGCCGCCGCCAGCAGCGCCACCTCGTCCGCCGGCAGCGTCATGCCGCCACCTCGTGCCGCATCATCACTCCCACCGCTCACGCCCGCCCCCGCTCGCCAGACCCGCTCAGCCCCGGTCATTCTACCCTTGGGATGGGAGGCATTGTCGGCCGCGCGAGTCAGTCGGCCAGGCGCACCTGCCCGCCGACGTCGCGCACCGTGCCCCCGGCGAGCAACTGGTCGAGTGCGGCCTCGATTGCCGCCGCCACGTGGGCGCCGGTGCGGTCGTAGCCGAGCTCGCGGGCGACGCCGGTGACCAGATCCGCTCGGGATAGGGCGAAGGCGTGCGTCAGGTAGGCCGTCACTCCCGCGGCGATCTCCTCCGACGCCACCTCGCCGATTGGTCGCACGACGCCGGCCGCGTCCGCCGCGCGCACCACTGGCGTGGTCAAGCCCGGCGGCCAGAGGAAGGCGCCGCGACGATCGACCAGGCCATCGCGGGCGGCCCGGGCGATCGCCGCGGCGACCCGGTCGCGCACCTGCCGGCCGACACGCTTGATGCCGTAGCTGGCGGCCACGACGCTCATCACCCGGTCCTCATGGACTGGCCCTTCAACGGTGGCGACGGCCTGGACGCGCTGCGCCAGGGTCGCGATGGGCGCGGTGCGGAACACGGTGCTGTCGCCGCTCTGGCCGAGCGTGGCCACGATGTATGGCCGTGCGATTGTAGCCGGCGCCGGTGCAGACGGAGGCGCTGGCGTGCTGGCCGGTTCCAGCGGGGCGGCCGTGGCTGGGCTGATCGGCGTCGGCAGTGGGCTGGCTGGCGGTGGGACCGCGCGCGCCCGCGCCACCGCCGCCAGGACCCGCTCGACTTCTTGCGCCGGATTCTTCAGCCAGTCGGTCGACCAGATGCGGTGGATGCGCCAGCCCAACTGCTCCAGCACCTGCTGGCGGAGTCGATCGCGGTCGCGGGCCGTGCGCGACGCGTGATAGGTCGCGCCATCGCACTCGATGCCGAGCAGATAGCGGTCGCTGCCGTCGTCCCTGACGCCGAGGTCGATGCGGTAGCCGCCGACGCCCACCTGGGCGACGACGCGCAAGCCGCGCTCGGTCAGAGCGTCGGCAACGGCCTGCTCGAACGGCGACTCCGGCTCGCCACCCTCGGTCGTGATCTCGCTCAGCAGCGCCACCGGCCCCTGCTCGGCAAACTCCAGATAGCGGCGCAGCAGGTGCACGCCCTTGGCCTGGGTGCGGCTCAGGTCGATGGCGTGCGGCCGGAACGACGCCAGCATCGTGACCCGCTCACGAGCGCGGGTGATGGCGACGTTCAGCCGCCGCTCGCCACCCTGCAGATTCAGCGGGCCGAAGTTCATCGTCATCTGGCCGGCCGCGTCGGGTCCGTAGCCGACCGAGAAGAGAATGACGTCGCGCTCGTCGCCCTGCACGTTCTCCAGGTTCTTGACGAAGAAGCCCTCCAGCCCCGCCTCGCTCAGCAGCGGCTCTAGCTCGGGCCGCGCCCGCTTGCGCGCGTCGATCTCCAGGTGAATGGCTTCCATCTGTGGTTGTGAGAAGGCGATGACGCCGAGCGACCGGTCGGGCTGCTGCTCGACATGCTCGACGACGAGATCGGCGATCCGGCGGGCCTCAGCGCGGTTCATGCGGCTGACGGCGCGATCGTAGATGCCGTCCTCGACGTGGATGAGCCGCACGGCGCGCACGTGCTCGTCGGGCGAGGGGAAGGTGATCAGACGTCGGTCGTAGAACCAGCGGTTGGAGAAGGCGATGAGGTGCTCGTGCCGGCTCCGGTAGTGCCAGCGCAACGGTTTCTGTGGCAGGCGCGCCGCCAGGCAGGCGTCCAGCACACTCTCCGGCATTTCCTCGTCATCCTCCGCCTCCGTGGTGCTGGCGAGGTCGATGCTGAAGAAGCGGGTCGGCGGCAGTTGCTGCTGGTCGCCGACGACGACCAGTTGGTGGCCGCGGCCGATGGCGCCGATGGCGTCGGCCGGCAGGATCTGGCTGGCCTCGTCGAACACGACGAGGTCGAACGTGAGCGCCGACTCGCCCAGGAACTGGGCCACCGACAGTGGGCTCATCAGCAGGCAGGGCTTGAGCGCCGGCAGCACGATTGGCAGGTCAGCGAAGAGCCGGCGCAGCGGGCGGAACCGGCGCTTCTTGCTGGCCTCTTTCATCAGCAGCGCCGGCTCGGAGCGGGGTGGCAGGCTGGGTGACAGCAGCGGGCGCCGCTGGACCAGCCGTTGGGCGATCCGGCGCGCGGCGGCCGGCCATTGCTCGCGGTCCAACCGGCGGAACTCAGTGATGATGTCCTCGTGGCGCTGGCCCCGGAACTGGGCCAGCGCCGGCGCCTGCTCGTAGCGCCACGTCAGCCACAAGGTCCACAGGCGCCGCTGGAAGGCATCGGCCCAGCGCTCGCGCGGTGGTCGCTCGCGCTGCAACCCGGCGACGAACGAGGCTAGCCCGAGCCGGTCGGCCGCCACCAGAGCCTGGGCCAGATCGATCCACTCCTCCAGTTGCGGCAGCGCTGCCTGAAGCTGGCCGGCCCAGGCGCTCACCGCCGGCAAGGGCGCGTCGGTCAGCGGCAGCCCAGCGGCGCGGAACGCGGTGTCGGTGAACTGGGCTTGCAATTCGGCCAGTATCTGGCTCACGGCGGTGATGCCGGCGGTCAGCCGGTCGCGCTCGGGGCTGACCGGCGTCGTGTGCGCGGCCAGTGCCGCGATAAAGCTGTCCGACGCCGAGATGCCGAGGTGCTGCCGCAGCTGTCCGGTCCAGGCGAGCGCGACCAGCACCTCATCCCAGCGCGTCTCCAGCCCGGCAAAGAGATGGCCGAAGGTGACCCGTAGCTCAGCATCGGCGGCCGCGAGCGCCAGCTCTGTCTGCCGCACCGCGACCGCGTCGCCAGCGTCGTGCGCGAGCGCGGCCACCGGCGCCCGACGGTCGGTGCGCGTGGCGCCCATGGCCGCGACGGCGGTCCAGAGGGGTTCCAGGTCACTGAGCCAGCCACGCAGCGCCGCGGCCAGCTCCGCCAGGGGTACGTCATCCGGCGTGAGGCCACGCGCGCCGATGGTGTCCAACGACGCCAGCGCGGTCACCGCGGCCAGCGCCCGCTCGGCTTCGGCGAGCGCTGCGTCGAACGCGCGCGCCGCCGGCCGCACCGATGCCGTGCTGGTGGCGAGCAGGTCGAGCAGCGGCGCGGGCGGCGTCTGTCCATCCAGATGCGCGATCAACTCACCGGCCATGGCGACTGCGCCGGCTACCGCCACCCAGTCCGTGCGTGGGCCGGCGAAGTGGTGGCCGAGGCTGGCCGCCAGGTGGTCCTGGCGCTCGTCGAGCCAGGTGCGCGCCGTGGCCAGCCGCCGCGCCTTGGTCAGAGCGGTCACGGCGGCGGCATAGTCGAACGGCCCGGCTGTCCTCAGCCGCCGCCGCAGGCGACCCAGGTCGCGATGGTAGCCGGGTCGGAAGACCCGCCACCAGGCGGCGTACTCACTGTCGAAGCGGGCGGCCAGGTCGGCGGTCGCGTCGATGAAAAACTCCTCGACGAACTGCGCCTCTAGTTCAGCCTGGTTGGTAGTGACAACCTCCTGCCGGCGGCGGGCCTGCTCAACGAGGTCCTCGATGCTGGCAAGCTGACCCGGCGCGAACCAGGTTCGCTGCGGCCGCTGGTCGGCCGCCACGAGCGTCGCGATCGACTGCAGCCGCCGTGACTGCGCCAGTGACCGCGACGCTGGCAGGGCCAACTGGGTGGCGAGCGCGTCGCCGGTCACGCCGAGCGCCTCGGCCGCAGCCGCCGCTCGCCCGCCGGCTGCCACGATCGCCGCCTGGCCGACGACGGCACGGTCGGCGGGCGCGCCATCACCGCGCAACCGTCGTGCCGCCGCGCCACCGCCGGCCACGAGCGTGGCCTGGACCGCCGGCAGGTCGAGTTGGAAGACGTTCGCGGAGTAGCGCGTCAGCAGCGCGGCGCGGCGTTGATGGTAGTCGACCAGCCGCCGCTGATGCGCGGCAGCCGTCGTGACCAGCGGCGCCAGATCGGGCAGGCGCAGCCAGTCGAGCGGGGCCGGCACGCGCGCGTCCAGCAGCGCCAGCAGATCGGCCAGCCATTCCGCCGCGCGCAGTGAGTCGGCTGGCGGCAGGCCCCACCTCGCCCGCATGGCCGCCTGCCCAGCCGCCAGCGCGGCTGCCGCGGCCGACAGGGACCGGAAGCGGCTGTCCAGGTCCGACTGCACCTGGGGCGTGAAGACCGTGATCAGGCAGCCACGCCAGGGGTGTGTGGCCGCGCCGAGCAGCACCTCGCCGACGCGGGTCAGCTCCTGCACGGTCCCGAGATAGGCCGCCAGCCGCGGCTCGGTCAGCGTCGCGATGTCGGCGATCTCGAAGGCGACGGCCGGCGCGCCTTCGCGCGTGGCGCGCTCGCCGTGGACCCGAAACGCCGAGTAGCCCAGGGGATTGGCGGCATCGTGGAGCGCGGCGACATAGGCGCGCAGTTGGCGCCGTCGATCGGCCAGTTGCTCGAGCGCCAGCCCCGAGGTATCCGCCGGGGCCACGCGCCCGGCTTCCAGCGTCTGCCGCAACTCCTTGATGACCGCAGCCTTGTTGACGTCCTGGCTGTGAGCCTCCAGGCAGAACTCGCGCAGCCCGGCCTCGGCCAGCCGCTTGGCGACGACGCGCAACGCCGCCATCTTCTCGCTGACGAAGAGCACTGTTTTTCCCTGCGCCAGTGTCTCGGCGATGATGTTGGCAATCGTCTGCGACTTGCCGGTGCCGGGCGGCCCCTGGATGACCAGGCTGGCGCCGGCCGTGACTGCCGCGATCGCCTCCTGCTGGCTGGCGTCGGCGTCGAGGACCTGGAACACGTCCGCCGGTCGGACCGTCTCATCCAGCGTCTCGGCCGTTGGCAGGTTGTCGATGACTGGCGGCAGGCCATCGTCGGCGCCGGCGATGGCCCGGACTAGCGGATGGGTGAGGAGGCGCTCCCGCTGGGCGTCCAGGTCGGCGTACATCGCGTACTTGGCGAACGAGAAAAGGCCAAGGTAGACGTCGGTGTGGACCGACCAGTCCGGCCGGCCGGCCACTGCGCGCCGGATGTGGTCGAGAACCGCGGCCAGGCTCAGGTCGTCCTCAGTGTCCGGCAGGGTGAGAGGCAGGTTGAGATCGACGGCCAGCTTGCGCACCAGCGCCGGATTCAGCACGAGCGTATCGTCGAGCGGCGCCAGCGTGTATGGATCGAGCGCGGTGGCGCGCTCCAGCATCACCGGTACAAGCAGCAATGGGCTTCGGATGAGCGGTCCGACGGCGCCTGCCTCGCGCCACTCCAGCGTGCCGAAGGTGACAAACAGCACATTCGTGCCTTGCTCGACCAGGGCGGTGCGGGCGCGCTGACGCAGGCGGTAGAGTGCGGCGTCGACCCGCTTCGGCTCACCCTCGATCACGATCTCATCGGCGTGCGGTAGGCGGCTGGGTGGGCGCGGCCCGGCCGGGTCGAGCACAGACCGGGCCGACGCGGCTGCGCCCGGTCGCTGCACACCCTTGACCGTGATCGCTGACGCTGCCGGTGCTTTGCTGGCCTCGTCACTCAGCACGAGGTCCAGTTGCTCGGCGGTTGTCACGACGGCATCCGGTGGTGCATAGATGCGGAAGCGACGCTCCTGGTTCTCCAGGCCCTCGAAGAGCGTGTCCGGGGTTGGGTGGGTCAGAGACAGCACACCGCGCCCCGGGGTCAGGTAGAGAAGGCGGTTGCGCCGCGAGAGGTCGAGCAACTCGGCTTGCCAGCGGGCCAGCGCCGCGGCGACGCCGTCCCGGCTGCGGCGGGAAGGAGGCTGGCTCGTGGCCGCGTCGGTCGACATCCAGGGTACTCCGCGCATGACGCCAGGCGTCGATCATCGCACCCGCGTGCGCCCTGGGTGGAGGGCGGCAGTCGCCCAGCACCCAGCGCCGTCGCGAGGACGACCAGGGCTACTCTCGCATCTCGGCCCGCCGGCGAGCAATGCCCGCGACGCTCCGGTCGCTCGGTCGCCCGGTGGTGGCGCGGCTGGCCGCTGCCGTGCGCCGCGCCACACCGGCCACAACTGGCCCACCCGCTCCAGGGCGTCAGTCCGCGTCATCGCCGGCGCGCCGGGCCAGCTCACGGTCGAGCGCGACCAGCGCTGGCTTGTCCTCACCGATCATGCGCAGCGTCTCGATCACCTGGCTGGTGATCTTCTCTTCCTCGACCTGCTCCTCAACGAACCAGTTGAGGAATACCTGGCCGGCGAAGTCCTGATCGCGCACCGCCAGTGCGTACAGGCTTTCGATCTGCCCCGTCACCCGCTGCTCGCCGGCTAACGCCTGCAGGAAGACATCCAGCGGCGAGGCGCAGTCGACCGGCGGCTGACCGATCGGCATGAGCCGCACCTGCCCGCCGCGATCGAGGATGAAGCGGTAGAACTTCATCGCGTGCTCGATCTCTTCCTGGGCCTGGACACGCATCCAGTGGGCGAAACCGGGTAGATTCGCCGTCTCGCACCAGGCTGAGAGCGACAGGTAAGAGTAGGCTGAGAAAAGCTCGTGCGTGATCTGCTCGTTCATCCCGTCCAGCAACGCCTGACTGCGCATCGTCATCCTCCTCGTGGGTCGTTCCGCGGTCCGGTCTGTAGTGTAGACGGGGGCGACGGTCAGCGGCGCGCTTACCGGCGATCACGTCACCGGGGCCTGTTCGGTCGCCGGCTGCGCCACCGGCGCCGTGCGGCGCCGGTGGCGCAGCTGCTCGGCGATGACGTAGCTGCCGATGACGAAGGCGGCGGCGGCGATTTGCAGCCCAATCCCTTCCCAGGTCGGATAGAACCCGAACCAGAGGCCCATCCAGGCCGGCAGCGTCAGCCAGCGGATCGGCGTGATCGGGAGCCAACCGACGACCTGGAGTACATGGGTGGTGTTGCCGACCATGACCAGCAGCACCGCGCCGATCAGCACACCGGTGACGATCAGCAGGCGTTTGGCCGGTAGTTTCGCCTGGACGGCAAAGACGAGGATACCGATGGCGACCGTCGCCGCCAGACCGGCGGCCGTGCCGATCAGCACGCTCGTCAGGCCAGCCTCCAGTACCAGCGCCTGGAGGAAGAGGACGGTCTCGAAGCCCTCACGATAGACACTGGTGAAGCCGAGCATGGCCAATCCGACCCACTGGCCGGTCGTGCGACCGAGCAGGCGGCGCTTTTGGCCGTGGAAGGATGCCATCCAGCCGACCCAGTAGGCGTCGTGGAAGAACCAGTTAGTGATCAGCAGCAAGACGGCGATGGCGATGAGCGAGACGACCGCCTCCAGCCGCTCGCCGTAGCGGCCGAGCGCCGTCAGCACGCCATGGGCCAGCAGCCAGGTCAGCGCGGACGCGATCAGCGCGCCGATCACGCCCCACCAGAGCGGTCGGCGCAAGGCGCGCTGCGCGCCGAACCGGAGGCCCGCCATCAGCGAGGCCAGGATCAGCACCGCCTCCAGCCCTTCGCGGAAGACGATGACGCCGGCGTTGGTGGCAGCCGAAACCGGGTCGGCGCCGCCGCCGAGCGCGCGCTGCGCTGCTGCCAGTTCGGCATCGAGCGTCCGGCGCGCCGCCTTAACCGTCGGGGTCGGCGCGCGCGCGGCTAGCAGCGATGCCAGCCCCGGCCGCTCGCCGTGTCCGTACCAGAACAGGCCTTCGAGCGACACTTTGTAGTCGGGCGCGAAGACGACCAGGCGCGCCTCTGGCCCGCTCTCGAGCACGGCGTATGCCTCCAGCCGGGCCGACTCGGCCAGTTCGTACTGGCCGCCGGCGACGGCCGTCTCCATCTGGTCGAGCACTGTATCGATGACGTCGAAGTCGCCGTCGGTGTCGCGCTGCTGCCACTGCGACGGCATCGCCTGGCGCAGCAGCGTCAGCGCCTGGTCGGCAGCCGCCTGAATGGCGCGCGGTTCGGCGACGGCGCGCCGGACGCCGGCAGCGTCGATCTGCGCTGCCAGTTGCTTGAGCAGCACGGCCACCTGCTCGGTCGCGGCGGCATCACGCTCGGTCAGCGCCGGCTGCAGGTCGGCAAAGGCCGCTGCCGCGCCGTCACGGAAGGTGGCCGCCTCGCGGATCTCCAGGTCCTGCGTCACGGCGCCGTTGCTGACGCCTCGGCTGTACTCAACGGGGACGAGCGCCAGAAACCGGAGGAGTTGGCCAGCCCGCCGTGTCTGCTCGGCATTGCTGAGCGGGGCGGCTCGGAACCCCTGCACGGTCTCCTCGACGGCCGCCAGTGCCGCTGGCAGCCCCTGGCCGTCGTGCGCCGCCGCACTGAGTGCTGCGATCTGCTGATCCAGCACGGCGAGCGCCGGCGCGCCGCGCTGCTCCGCGAACGACGGCGCGAGGATAATGGCATAGCCCGCGACCAGGCCGCTCAGCTCGGCCCGCCGGGCCGCGAAGCCGTGAGCGTCGGCGGCCGACAGGTCCGCCAGTGTGGCCGACAAGCGGGCTTGATAGGTGTCCAGGAGATCGGTGCGCACTGCCGGCAGCGCCTGCGGGCCGGACTGGCTGCCGGCGACAACTGCCTCGACGGCGAGCGTCGCGTCGGCGTTCGGCCGGCTGAAGCGAGTCGCGCGTCGGAACTCGCGCAGCGGCAGCCAGGCCTGGGCAGTGGCGCCGTCACCGGCGATGAGCGCCGACTCGACGATACCGAGGCCGCCGGCTAGCAGGGCGGTCCAGATCTCCGCGCGCGCTCGCGCCAGCTCGGCCGCATCGGCCGCGACGGCTGCCCCCTCGGCGGCGGCCAGCCCCACTCGCACGCGCTCATCGGCTTTCGGTTCGGTGATGGCGATGCGGTGGGCGAAGTCGCCGGCATAGGCCGCCCGCGCCTCGGCCACCAACCGCGCCGCACCGGCGGCATCGCGCGGCAGCGCGGTCTGCGCGCGCGCCAGCGCCGCTCGCATCACCTCCGCCTGGGCCGCAGGCGCCGCTGCACTGACTGTCGCCGGCGTGATTGTCAGTCCGAGCAGCAGCGCCAGCGCCGCCCCGATCCAGCGGCTGCCCGCGCCGTGATGTCGCATGCTCACTCCTCGCGGCGCCCGCGTCTCGATGCCCTGGCTCGCCGCTCTATGCGTCCGTCTGGAGTGCAATGCCTAGCCGAGCCGCCATCTGCGTGATCTGACCGGTGATCGCCGTCGCCCGATACTGCGCTTCGGCGCCCAGCGTATCGGCCTCTTCAGCCGTGAACCGCCGGCCGGCCTGCTCCTGTGCATAGACATCGGCGACGAAGGCTTTGAGGTTGCTCAGGCTGTCGGCAATGCGCCCACTTTCATCCTCGCTCTCGGCGCGCACCAGCGGGCTGACACCGGCGTAGACGATCTGGAGACCGCTGAGGATGTCCTGAATATCGGCTAGCCGCGAGATCGCTACGAAGTCACGCTGCGTGCTGGCATCACCCGCCACGAACCGCGAGTGCTTCCACGAGTCGAAGTACTCGGCCATCGTCGGGGTCATCACGACCAGCGCTGTGAAGGCGTCCGACTCGGTCGGCGGCCAGGCTTCAGCCGCGCCCTGCAGTCCGCCGGTGTAGTCGTCGAGCGCTGCGGCGCCGGCATACAGCACATTGGCATCGGGCAAGGCATCGCCAAAGTCGGCGATGCCGTCACTGTTGAAATCGACCCACACGCCGGACACGGTGAAGGCCGGGTCGGTGCCCCAGAGCGTGCTCTCGGTGACGCCGAACAGGTTGCCGGGCCGGACGAGTACCCGACCATCGGGCAGCGTCAAGTCGAACGGGACGACCGCATCGCCGCCCTCTGCCTCCGATGTGCCGGCGTCGAGAATGACGTCGTACTCGGCCAGGCTCGGCACGCCAGCGACGACGCCCTCGATCTGCTCGTAAGTCGGGCTGGCCGCCAGCCAGGCAGCACGGGCATCGCCGAGCGCGGCCCTGGTCAGGTCGGGCTGTTCGATCCAGAGACGCTGGTAATCGAACTGCATGGCCTGCGCGAGAAAGTAGTACTGGGTGCTAGCGCGCTTGAGCGCGTCCGTACTGGTCCGCAGTCCGCTCACCTTGGTCGTGAGATAGGTCTTGATCCCGGCCAGGTCGGCGGCCGGGGCGCTGGTCTGGGCGCCGGCCGCCGTCGGGACCACCAGCGCGAGTATGAGCAAGCCGGCCAGCACGAGCATCGACAGCCGCCGCCTCATCGCCGCTCCCCCCCATCACGCCGCGGCAGTTGGCGCACGGCGACGCCGGCCGCTCGCTGGGCTGCGATGACCAACGCCGATGCCAGTGCGACAATGACGACTAACCCGATGGATTGGGTGACGCTGATAGCATCCACCACCGACTCTCCTCCGTCCACGCCGTGGCGCCGTGCCCGTCCTTCATCAGGACTGCGTGCAGACATTAGCATAGCCTAAGTCCAAAGTCAACGCTAAGCTAATGCCAATCTGGTGGGTGCGCATTACGAGTGGACCGTGGCGCGGCAGGCCGTGATGGGCAGGGGGTGACCGTGGGCCACGGTGATGCGCGGCCGAGATAACGCTGAATCAGCGCACGACGATCAGCGTGGGACTGGCTACGATTTGGCTTGCCCCGCTACCAGTGGCCGGCCAGATGATGGAGCGGCTGGTAGCAGTGGCCAGGTCGATCCAGGTCACCATACCAGTCGCCTGGCCGGTCAGCGCCACGAGATCGAGCGTCGCCAGGGCGGCGTCGGGTAGTGCCAGCCAGCACCGCTGGCCCGCCTGCGCCAGGCCGACGATCGTCAGACCGGCGGCGGTCCTGGGTGGCAACGGCCGTGCCGGCCCGTCAGCCCCAAACAGCACCGTGTTGATCGCTCTCAGGGCGTTGACGACCGGGTGGGGATTACACTGCCGGTCGAGCAGACCGAGGCCGACATCCATCGTGCGATCCAGGTCGAGCAGCGGCTCCAAGTACAGGCGCGCGCCTGGCGCGCGTGCCACAGCGATCAGCGCTGCTGCTGACCGCGCCAGGTGCGTGGCCGGGTCGGTCGTCGCCGGGTCGAGCGCCCAATCGATCGCCCCGATCTGAGGTAGCCGTCGCGCCCCCTCCTGGTCGAGCGCCGCCCACAGGCTGCCGGCGGCCGGCGTCAACCGGCACAGAACGCGCTCGATGCGCGTGTCGGCCGCTGCCAGCCGGGCATCCAATTCGACCACCTCGTCGGGGAGGTAGCCGAGACGCGTCCGGAGGAGTTGCTTGCCGGGGACCGGCTCGCCGGGCAGCAGCGGCGTCAATGTCATCGCGAGACCGGTGCGGGCGCGGCAGGTGTCCAGCGCGGTCAGCACGGCCGGCTCGGGCCAGCGTGCGCCGGGCAACTGCACCTCGACACCGTCGAGCAGTTCGGCGCACGACTCAACCGCGCCGGCCAGATCGAACCCATCGCGCCAGAGCCAGCCGGCGATCAGCGCCACCCCCTCGGCGCGCAGCAGCGCCAGCCGCGCCCGCTGAGTCGGGTCGGCCAGGTCGGCGGCCGGCACGCGCGCGTAGCGCACACCGAGCTCCAGACAGGTCAGCAGTGGGTAGTCGTTGCGCACGGGCTGGCGCACGGCCGATGGCCACGCCAGCGGCACCGCTGCCGTCGACACCAGGGGATGAGTCAGGGTCACGCCCAGCGGCGAGGCCGGCAGATCGCGCGACTGGCGAGTCAGCAGCCGCGCCCGGTCAGTGTCGAGCGGCCCGGTCGCGCCGCCGGTGCGCAGCAGGTGCAGCCGCGGGCCGTCGGGCTGCAGCCGCAGCAGCGTGATGCCGAGCTTGGGCGTGTCGTCGCGGCCCTGCTCCGGTGGCGCGGCGCTGCTGAACAACTCGCTGAAGCCGGGACGAGTGTGACTGGTCGACGGGCAGACGACCAGCCGCGTCGGACCGATCTGGTTCAGGAACGACCAGTGGGAGTGGCCGCTGAGCACCAGCTCGACCCGGTGACGCCGGATGAGGTCGAGCAGCCAGGCGCGCGCCGGCTGGCCGAGCGTGTCGTAGTGACCCAGGTCGGCGTCGTCGGCGGCCGTCAGAAACAGCGGCAGGTGGAGGCAGATGATCAGCCGCCGGTCGGAGTGCGCGGCCAGCTCCGACTCCAGCCAGCGACGCTGCGCCTCGGCTGCCGGCAGCGCGCCATTCATGATCTGCGAATTGAGAATGATGAAGCGCCAGTCGCCGGCCGACCAGGCCTGCCACGACGGGCCGAAGCGCGCCTCAAAGGCCGCCAGCGTCGCCGGCGTCACCCAGTCGGTCGGCATGGTCGGGTCGGGCTTGTCGCCGATGTCCTGGTTGCCGGCGACCTGGTGCGGCTGGACGCCGCAGCGCGCCAACTGGGCGACGGCTTCGTCCACGGCGCGACCGAAGCCGTCGCCTTCGGGCACCGCCTGGGCCAGATCGCCGAGGTGGATGACGAATGCTGGCGCCAGCGCCGCCGCCAGATGCAGCGCATGCTCGGCCCGGCCAGCCTGGCGGCGGCGCGACTCGAACTCGAGCGGCCGGGCGCCGGGGTCGGGCAGGTAGTGCGTGTCGGCGACGATGACGGCTTCGAGCGCCGCGGGGTCGAGGAACGAGCGATCGACCATGTTCTCCTTTCCGCGCGCTAGCCGGTCGGCTCGTGCGTGGGCGCGGGCGACCGCGGCGTGTGGCCGGCTCAAGCCGGCGTGCCGGCAGCCAGCGCCGCCAGCAGCGCCAACGTTCGAGAGGCATCCTCACCGGGCGGCGTGAACGGCGCCCCCGAGAAGTCAGTGGCGCCGGCCGCCGCGAACGCCGCCACACCGGCCCGCACCGTCGCCTCGTCGCCAATCAGCGCGACATCGGCCGGTCCGTCCGCGCCCTCCTTGTCGAGGATCGCCCGGTACGATGGCAACTGGCCGTAGCGCACAAACGCCTCGACTGCGGCCGCGCGCACCGCATCCGGCCGGTCAGTGACGCACACTGGCACGCACGCCTGCACCCGTGGCGCCGGCCGGCCGGCCGCCACCGCCGCCGCGTCGATCACCGGCACAACGTGCTCGGCCACGTAGCGCGGCCCGCCCATCCAGAGGACAGTGCCGTCGGCCAGCGCGCCGGCCAGGCGCAGCAGACCCGGGCCGAGCGCCGCGACCAGCACCGGCGGTGGTGTCGCACCCGGCACGGCCAGCGCGAAGTTCCTGATGTGGAACTCCTCGCCCTCGAAGGAGACGGCCGCGCCGGCCAGCAGCCCGCGCAGGCAGGTCAGGTACTCGCGCATGTGACGCACCGGTCGGGAGAAATCGAAGCCGAACGCACCCTCCATGCTGACTCGGTGGCTCAGACCGATGCCGAGCGTCAGCCGACCGCCGCTGGCGACCTGCACGGTCAGCGCCTGCTGCGCCAGCGCTACCGGGTGGCGCGGGAATGTCGGCACGACCCAGGTCGCCAGCTCGATGGCGCGTGTGCGCCCAGCGGCCAGCGCCAGCGTCGTCAGCGCGTCGTAGCCGCGCTGGGTGATGTGCGGCATCCAGACAGTCGCCAGCCCGCGGCCGTCGGCGTCGGCCATGCGGTCGAGCAGTGCCGGCAGGCCCGGCGCATCGCCGGGGGTCGGCAGGGTGATCCCGATGCGCATTGCGGCCCTCCTTCGCTCCGTGACTGTGGCGGCGGTTTCCTGCTGATCGACTTCGACGGCCCGCGTGCATTGACCGAGATGCTCTAGCCGTCCATAAACTGGATGGGCTAGGGCGTGCGCGCCAACGCCGAGAACGAGTATGACCCACGGTCAAGCGGCTGCGCCGGGTCGCCCAGAAGGCCGGCTAGCGCCGGGGATCAACCTGGGGCTGCTCGACGGCGGCGACGGCGGCATCCAGGCGCGCGAAACGCTCGAAAACCGGCTGATAGGCGGCAACGAGATCGACGGCCGGCTCGACGATGCGCGCCGGCCGCACCCAGGCATCAACCGCTTCATCGACGGTGGCATACCAGCCGAGGCCGACGGCCAGGAAGAGGCACGCGCCGCGCGGCCCTTCCTCCGGTTCGACGACAATCAGCGGCCGGTCGAGCAGCGCGGCGATGATCGCCAGCCACAGCGAGCTGCGCGCGCCGCCGCCGCTGGCGCGCCAGTCACCGCCGCCCAGGCCGAGCAGCGCCAACCGGTCGGCCATCTGGCGCACCAGGCAGGCCGTGCCCTCGAGCGTGGCGCGGTAGAGGTGCGCGCGGCCGGCGCCCTCGTACAGCCCGAGCCAGGCGGCGCGCCGGTTCCGGCGGGACTCCGGGCAGACCTGACCGTTGAGGAACGGCAGGAAGGTCACGCCGCCGGCGCCGGGCGGCAGCGCGGCGGCCATCGTCTCCAGCGCGGCGTGGCCCTCGTCCAGGATACGCGCCAGCCAGGTCGGGGCGTGACCGAGCAGGCCGGCATCGCCGCCGCAGAACCAGCGCCCGGGCAGGAAATGATAGGCCGAGATGCCCTGCCAGGGTACCGTCGACGCCGGCGTCTCACTGACCGACCGCGCCACGCCGTTGGTGCCGAGTGTCAGACAGACCTGGCCGGGGCGGACCGCGCCGGCGCCGGTGTTGGCGCAGGCGCCATCGTGGCCGCCGACGCCGACCGGTAGCCCGGCTGGCAGGCCCAGTGCCTCGGCCGCCGCCGGCAGCAGGCGTCCGCCGATGTCGGTGTGCGGCCGCACCGGCGGCACCCGCTCCAGTGGGAAGCCGACCCAGTCCCACACCGCCGCCGGCCAGACCAGGTCGCGCGGGCCGGATGACGGGTCCGTCGCCACCGCACCGGTCAACCGGTAGAGCAAGAAGTCCTTCTGGAAGAGCGGGTGCGCCACGCGCGCGAACGTCGCCGGCTCTCGCTCGGCCAGGTAGCGCGTCTTGGACGCCAGTCCCCGCGTGTCAGAGTGCGGGCCGAAGCGCTCGCGAAGCGCCCGCGCCTGCTCCCAGTGCCGGCCGTCGCGCCACTCGCCGGCGATCACCTGCCCGTCGCCGTCGACGAAGACGCCGGCGCTGCCACGCGCGCTCAGGCCGATGCCGGCCACTTGCTCCGGCCGGCAGACGCCACCGGCGAGCAAGTCCTGGATGACTTCCGCCGCCAGCGTCAGCCACTGCTCCGGGTCTTCCTCGACTGCCCCATCGGCCGCGCGCCGCAGCACGTACGGCCGGCTGGCGCTGCCGAGCAGTTGGCCGGTGGCGTCGAAGGCCGCTACCTTGAGGCTGCTCAGCCCCGCGTCGATGCCGAGCAGCACAGGTCCACCGTTCGTCATCCCTACCTCACCCTGCGGTGACGCCGGCGGAGGCCGCCACGTCCCATCCACACGCCGCCGCGGCAGT
The DNA here is from genome assembly GCA_020849725.1 of Chloroflexota bacterium. The sequence continues at coordinate 11,064 of JADLAZ010000067.1, read as the reverse complement.
CTGGCACGCAGCGGGGGCCGTGGCAAGGCATCGGAGGCTTTGCCCACCATGTGCAACCAGCTCCATGGCGTCATCCCCACCCATGCCGGCACGACCGACAGCAGCGGTTCCGAATCGCCGGCCTCCGGCCTACCCGACGGGGCGCTCGCGCAGTGAGCGCAGCGCATCTTCATCCCAGGGGATGCCGAGTCCGGGTCCGGTCGGCACCGTCAGGGCGCCATCCTCCAGATGCAGGAACTCGTCGGTCGTCAGCAGGTGCGCCAGCGGCGCCCATTGCTCCGGCGGCGTGATCGGCGGCACGATGTAGACGACCTCCATCACCCGGCACGAGGGAATGGCGGCGGCGACGTGCAGCCAGGGGAACAGGTTAAAGCCGTGGCTGCCGTGGAGGATGCACGGCACACCGAATGCCTCGGCCAGCGCCCCGATCTTGCGCGCCGTCCAGATGCCGCCGCAGCCGAGTGTATCTGGCTGGATGATGTCGTAGCTGCGATGGACGAGGTACTCCTTGAATTGCCACAGCCCGCGGTCGGCCTCGCCACCGCTGATCGGCAGATCGACGGCGGCAGCCAGCTCGGCCGACTGGCGTGTGTCGCCGCGTGACAGCGGCTCCTCCAGCCAGGTGGCGTCCAGCTCCTCCAGCCGGCGGGCGACGCGCAGCGCCGTCTCGAAAGTCCACAGTTGCCCGGAGGCAGGGCCGGTGCGGTCGATCATGATCTCCAGTGCCTCGCGCCCGCCGACCGCATCGCGGATGAGGCGCACCACCGCCAGGTCATCGTCGGGGTTGTCGCGCCACATCTGAAGCTTGATCGCGCCATATCCTTGCCGATAGTAGGCGACTGCCATCTCGGCCTGCTGCTCGGGCGTGAAGCCACGCTGGCCCATCCGGCCCGGCCAGACGCAGGTGAGGTAGATCGGCTGGCGCGCCCGGCCGCCACCCAGCAACTGGTGGACTGGCCGGCCGGTCGCCTGCCCGATGATGTCCCACAGCGCCACTTCGACCGGTGGCCAGAAGAGCAGCCCCTGCCCCAGCAGCCGCTCGACGTCGAACGGGTTCTCGCCGACGAAGGTCGGCTTGATCAGGCGCTCGATGAACACCGGGTCGAGGCTGCCGAAGCCGCGGCCGGTGATGCCCTCGTCGGTCGTCACCTCGGTGATGGCGACATCGGCGAGGACGCCCGCCACCCGCGCCTCGGGCACGACCGGCAGTTGAATGGTATAGCTCGTGATGTCAGTGATGCGCATCGCCCCTCCCACGGTCTCAATTGGCTGTCACGGAGCCGGCAGCTGCCCAGCACGGGCCGTCACAGGCGCAGGCGTGGGTCCAGGATGTCGCGCAGGCCGTCGCCGAAGAAGTAGATCGCCAGCACCGTCAGCGTCAACACCAGGCCGGGGAACGTTGCCATCCACCAGGCGGTCTCGATGTAAGCGCGGCCGTCGGCGATCATCGTGCCCCAGGTCGGCGTGGTGCGGGGCACGCCGATGCCGAGGAAGGTCAGCGAGGACTCGGCGATGATGACGCCGCCGACATGGCTGGTCGCCAGCACGATCACCGGTGTCCACACGTTCGGCAGGATGTGACGCAGGATGATGCGGCCGTCGCTCAGGCCAATGCAGCGGGCCGACTCAACGAACGGCCGGCCCTTGAGCGACAGCACCTCACCGCGCACGATGCGGGCATAGCCGACCCAGCCGGTGAAGGCCAGGATCGCGATAATGGCGCCGACACTGCCGCCGACGACGGCGACCAGCGCGATCGCCAGCAGCAGGCCGGGGATCGCCAGTTGGACGTCGGCCAGCCGCATGATGACAGAGTCGACCTTGCCGCCGTAGTAGCCGGCCAGCAGTCCGACTGGTACGCCAAGCAGGCCGGCCAGCAACACCGCCGACAGCCCGACCGTCAGCGAGATGCGCCCACCATAGAGGATGCGCGTCAACACATCCCGCCCGAGCGCGTCGGTGCCGAGCAGGTAGGTGCGCCCGGTAGCGTCGGTGAACAGCGGTGGCTGACGGGCGGCGGCCAGGTTGAGCGCGTCGGGACTGAACGGCGTCAGCAGATTGGCCAGCACCGCCGACAGCATGACCACCACGATCACCGCTGCGCCGGTGACCGCCCGCCGGCTGCGCCAGAAGCGCTGCCACAGGTCGTGGGCCCGCGAGCGCGCGGCGAACGGCTGCCGCACACCGGCGGCGGGCGAGGTGGAGACGGCGCTCACAGGGTACGGGTCCTTTCGAGATAGGTGGGAGAGAGCGAGTTGGCGAGTGGGCCGATTGGAAGGGGCGGCCCTTGGAGCTGCCCGGTCAGGCGCCAGGGAGGGCGCCGCTGATTGTCATCTGACTGTCATGCCGGCGCATGCCGCCATCTCGTCGGTCCGTTGGCTGGCATGGGCGGCCGGCGCGGGCCGAACCCTGGCGTTCACTGAGATGACGGATGGACAGTGTTCTCATGACCCGACTCGTTCGACTTCGTCTACTGACACTACTGGTACGAGATCCTCGGGTCGAGGGCAGCGTAGAGAAGATCGACGAGCAGGTTGGTGAAGACGAAGATGATCGAGACGAACAGGACACCGGCCTGGATGAGCGGGTAGTCGCGCGCGCCGATGGCCGTCACCAGCACCAGGCCGACGCCCGACCAGGCGAAGACGGTTTCGATGATGACCGCGCCGGCCAGCAGGCTGCCGAGTTGCAGGCCGACGACAGTGACGAGTGGGATGAGCGTGTTCTTGAGGGCGTGGCGCAGCACGACGCTCGGCGTCGCCAGCCCCTTGGCCCGGGCGGTGCGGATGTAGTCCTCGTTCAGCACGTCGAGCATGCCCGAGCGCGTCAGGCGCATGACGATTGCCATCAGCCCGACGCCGAGCGTCACCGCCGGCAGCACCAGGTGAGCCGGCGTCCCGTAGCCAGAGGTCGGCAGCCAGCGCAATTGGACGGCGAACAGCAGGATCAACATCAGGCCGAGCCAGTAGCCGGGCAACGACTGGCCCAGCAACGCCAGCAGTGTGCCGAGGTAGTCGAGGATGCTGTCGCGCTTGATCGCCGCCAGGATGCCGATGGGAATGGCGAGCGTCAGCGAGATGACGAGCGCCGCGCTGGCCAGCAGCAGCGTGCGCGGCAGATGCTCGGCGATGATCTGGATCACGGGCTTGCGGTAATAGAGCGAGCGGCCGAAGTCGCCCTGCACGGCGTGCTGCAGGAAGACGCCGTACTGAACGAGCAGCGGCTTGTCCAGCCCGAGCCGCTCGCGCATCGACTGGCGCTCCTCGGGGAGTGCGTCGGGCGGCAGCATTAGATCAACCGGATCGCCGGGCGCCAGGCGGGCGAGGAAGAAGACGACCAGCGTCAGACCAATGACGACCAGGCCCGCCTGCGCGAGCCGCCGCTGGACATAGGTCGCCATGGTTCACCCGTTCCTCCCGCGCCCGGCGCTCGGTGACCGCTACTCCAGGCTAGTTCCCTTGATCTCGTAGGTCGACTCCCAGACGGTCAGGTTCTTCACCTTGGGCAGGACGCCCCAGATGTACGTGTTGCGATAGAGGATGACGCGCGGGCCGCTCTTGTACAACGCCGCCTCGATCTCCTGATAGAGCTGGTTGCGCTTCTTCGGGTCCAGCTCGCCGCGCGCAGCGACGATCTTGTCGAGGACGGGCTTGGCCTCCGGCAGTTTCTCGTAGCCGGTGCCCCAGTAGTCGTTGAGGATGCGGCCGGTGTAGACCGAGGCATCGGGGTCGGAGCCGAAGCCGAGTTGCATGAACGCCAGGTCGTACTTGCTGCCGCGGCGCGCCTCGGTGAAGGCGCCACCTTCCAACGGCTGGACGGTCACGTCGAAGCCGGCCTCACGCATCATCGCCGCGATTGCCTGCGGCACCTCGATCACCTTCGGGAACCAGGCGTTTGGCTGGATGAGCGTGACCTTGACCGGCGTCTGGATGCCGGCTTCTTTGAGCAGCGCCAGCGACTTGGCCGGGTCGTATGGGTACGGCTTCAAGTCGGGATTGTGCCCGAGGAAGCCGACCGGCGCTGGTTGACTGATGACCTCGGCCGCGCCGCCCAGGATCGTCTTGACCAGCGCCTCGCGGTCCATCGCGTACATGACCGCCTCGCGCGCCTTGGCGTTGTCGAACGGCGCCTTCTGGGTGTTCAGATTCAAGTGCATGGCGTCGGTCGTCTTGGCGCGCAGGATGCGGAAGTTGGGGTCTTTCTCCATCGCCGCGACCTGCTCGATCGGCACCTGATCGATGGCGTGGGCCTCGCCAGTCTTGAGCGCCGCCAGCTTGGTGGCATCTTCCAGGATGACCCGGTACTTCAGCTTCTTGATGAGGTTGACGCTCTTGTCGCGGTACTCGGGCCAGGCATCGGCCTCCAGGTGATCACGGCTCCAGGAGACGAGTTGCCAGGGGCCGGAGCCGGCGCCGGGCTTCTCCCAGAACTTCTCCGGGTCGGCCTGCATCGCCTTGGGCGAGATGACGGAAGCGAAGGCCGGCGGCACCAGGGCGAGGCTCGGCACCGGGTTGACCATCGTGATCTGGACGGTGTAGGGGTCCTTCACTACCAGGCCCGACAGCTCCATCTTGCCCTTGATCTGATTGAAAGCGTTGCCTTCGGTCTGGGTAAAGACGCGCTCGTAGGTCTTTCGGACCGCGTCGGCGGTGACCTCCTCGCCATTCTGGAACTTGATGCCCTTCTTGAGATAGAAGGTCCAGGTCTTGCCGTCGGGCGACTGTTCCCACTTCTCGGCCAGCACGCCGATCGGCTCGAGCGTGGCTGGCTTGAAGCGCACCATCGGCTCGTAGATGTGGCTGAGCAGCTCGCCCTCGTACAGGCCGACGACGGCGTGCGGATCGACGCCCCGCAGATTGCCGCCGCGGGCGATAATGATCTCGCCGGCCGGTCCACCGGTCGGCTTGACCGACGCCGGCGCGGTCGTCGCGGCGGCAACGGGCGCGGCCATCGTCGGCTTGGCCGCGGCAGCAGTGGTCGGCGCGGCGGCTGGAGCCGTCGTCGGGGCTGCGGCCGGCGCGGTCGTCGGCGCGGCGGCGGCCGGCTTGGTCGGCTCGGCGGGCTTGGGCGCGGCCGGTGCGCCGCAGGCGGCCAGCAACAGGCCGCCGCCGGTCAGCGCCAGCAAGCGACGACGAGACACGCGCGGGAAGATGGGCCGGTTCATCGTCTGGTCCTCCTGATAGCTGTACCGCGCGCCACATGGCGCGCCGATCGGTTGGCGGATGATGACAGCACGATACGCAGGTGGCCGGGCCGTGTCAAGCACCGGCATGGCGCCATGGCGCGGCCGACACTGGCCTTAGACGGCGCGGGGGCACTGCCATCATACCTGGCTGTCGAGGCAATGCAACGACCATCCAGGGATACCGGGTAGCCCGCAGCACCACCGATGCCATTGGTCGCGTACGGTCTGAGGGATGAGCGCCATGTGACCCGGTTGACAACCGTCCCGGCGACCGGCTACCGTGGCGCCCCCGCGCCGTGGTCGCCTCATCCCCGGCGGCCTCGTTATCTCTGCTGAGGAGTCGCCTGTGCGCCGTGTCATTGTCGCCCTGGTCGCCGTCCTGGTTGCCGCCGTTGTCCTGCCACCGTCCCCGGCACTAGCCTTCGGGCAGCTCATCTCGATCGACGGCAACAACTCCGATCTCTGGGCGGCGGTGGCGAAGCACCCGACCAATGGCCGCCTGACTGCCGCCTGGCGCAGCGATATCGGCAGCCTGAATCAGGTCCGGGTCGCCAGCAGCCTCGACGGCACGACCTGGACGTCTGAGATCGTCATCTACAGTGGCAACCACAGCGGCTACCTGGAGACGATCCGCATCGCCTTTGATGCCAATGGCGGCTTGCATGTCGTCTTCTGGGCTGGCCAGGCCGACAACCGGCGCGTCTACTACCGCTGGGTGGCCGCCGGCGCCGACCCGACGGTGGCTGCTAACTGGCACGACGGCGGCCATCTGTGCGGCGCCGGCCCGTGCCTCGAGCCGGGGCTGGCTGTCGATGGCGCTGGCTACGTCTACGTTGTCTTCGAGGACACTGATAACCAGTTGGGTGTTCGGCGGCGCCAGGGCACGACCGGCAATTGGAGCGCCGTGCGCTCGGTCCCGGTCGGGCAGCGCGTTGCCGGCTCGCTGGCGGTGTCGCCGGACGGGCGCGTTCACATCGCCTATGGCCTGCGCTCGGCTCGTCGCGCGTTCTACTCGCGCTATGCGTCATTTGAGAGCTGGACCCTTGAGGCGCAGCATCAGTTGTCGACCGGTGATGCCGACGCGCCGGCCGTGCCGGATGTCCTGGCTGACCGATTCGGCATCGTCCACTTTGCCTGGCAGCAGGACGGTCTCCTCTGCTATCGCCGCTACACCGGCACAGCCTACTGGCCCTACATCGAGTGCCCGGGCTACACGAACGGTCCGCAGTATCCATCACTGGCGCTATCGGCCACCGGTGCCCTTTATCTCGTCTACAACCGCGCTAACTCGCGGGAGATCTGGCAAAACACGCGCACCAGCGCCGGCTGGGGTGACCCCGAGCGTCTCGGCGCTGATAACGGCAGCGGCTACACCACCCGCTGGCAGCGCTACGGCGTCACCTGGGACGGTGAGGTCAACCTGGCCTTCATTCAGAATGGCGTGGCGCGCTTCCATCGCGTCGTCGCCGGCCGGCGCGATACCCAGCCGCCGAACGTCACCGCCGTCACCGGTTTCGTCGCGCCCGCAGCCGGTGGGCAGCGCACGACCGCCCGCGTCCAGGGCACGGATGTCGCCGATGTTGGCGAGCCGGCCGGCGTCGCGGCGATCCAGTACAGTCTCGACGGCGTCAACTACGTGACCGCCGCCGAGGTCAAGCCACCCACCCGGACGGTCGATCGGACGATCGATATCGACCTGGCCAATCCCGGGGCCGGCGGCAATTGGGGCCGCGCCAGTCACCCGCTCTACGTTCGCCTGGTCGACGCGCTCGGGCAGGTTGGGCCAGTGTTCACGCCGGCGCCGACCCTGGCCTATGCCCTGCCGGCGGCGACGACGACCCGGTACCTGGCCGAAGGCTACACCGGCGGCGACTTCGACGAGTTCCTGACCGTGGCTAATCCCGGCACCGCGACCGTGTCGGTGGCGGTTACCTTCCAGTATGCCAACGGCTCGTCCGGCGTGCCGGGCACGCTGCTGCGCGTCACCCCCGGCCAGCGCGTGACACTGGCCATCGATGAGGCGGCAGGCGTCGGTAAAGAGCTGTCGCTCAAGCTGGAGAGCAACGCCGCGTTCGTGGCCGAACGGCCAATGTACTTCACCGGCTACGGTGGTGGTGCAGCGCGTGCCGCCTACAACCGGCCGGGCATTGCCGCTGTTAGTGGCGTCGATGGCGGCCACCTGGGCGTGGCCGCGACCGCGCCGGCCGCGGCCTGGTACTTCGCCGAGGGCTACACCGGCGCCGGCTTTGATACCTACTTCACTATTCAGAACCCGAACGCGACGACGGCCGCGGTGACGATTACCTACTACCTGATCGACGGCACGACCGTCGAGCGTCTGGTCGACGTCGGCGCGCGCCAGCGCCGCACCGTGGCCGCGCACGGCCCGGCCGCCGGCGGCGGCATTGGTCTGGGACAGACCTTCTCGGCCCGCCTGTCGACGGCGACGGCCACGCCGATCATCGCCGAGCGGGTGATGTACTTCCGTTACAGCAGCCCCAGCGTCGGCACGGTGACTGGCGGCACGGCCACGCTGGGTGCGATCGCACCGGCCCGCGCCTGGCACTTCGCCGAGGGCTATACCGGCGCTGGCTTCGACGAGTTCCTGACCATCCAGAACCCGAACCCGACCGCCGGTCTGGCCACCATCCGCTACTTCGTCGAGGGGCAGCCCGAGCCGACGGTGCGCGAGGTGCCACTGCCGGCCAGCAGTCGGATTACCGTTGCCGTGCATGAACCGTTCCACTCAGCGACCGCGCCCGGCGGGTTGGGACGCGGCCGGGCGCACGCGACGACGGTCGAGACCGACGTCGACAGCGTCGTCGAGCGGCCGATGTACTTTCTCTACCAGGGGCTGTCGCTCGGCGGCGTCGACGGCGGCCACAATGTGCTGGGCGCCACCGGCCTGATCGCGCCCGGCGCCAGCGTTGTGATGGCCGAGGGCTATACCGGCGCTGGCTTCGAGCAGTACCTGACCTTCCAGAACCCGCAGTCGGAGCCGGTGGCGGTGACGATCGCGTACCTGAAGGCCGATGGCTCGACCGTGACGCGTGGCCTCAATCTGGCCCCACGCCAGCGCACGACCGTCGCTGTCCACCGCGCCGACGACCCAACCGGCGCCGGCCTCGGCCCCGGCCAGGTGTTCGGCACGCGCGTCACCGTTGCCACCGGCGCGCCCGGCGGCGTTCTCGTAGAACGGGTGATGTACTTCAACTACGGCGGCGCCGCCACTGGCGGCACCAGCGCCTTCGGCGTGTAGTCAGGTGAGTGCTGGGTGCTGGGTGGTGAGGGCCACGTCGCATTGGCGCTGGCGCGCGCCACCAGAAACCAGGGCGTGGCTCATGGACGGGCGGTCGGCGTTGCAGTTGGCGCGGGGCGCGGCGCGGCGACCGTGGGCGCGGGAGCCGGTGCGGCCGGCGCCGCCGGCGCTGCCGTGGAGCCGGACGCGGGCGCACCGCTGGGCGCCTCCGGCGGCAGCGTGATCAGCGGTGTGGCGCCACCGTTCACCATCGGCAGGCGACCATCCCAGCGCGTCCAGCGCAGATACTCGATCAGTTGCGGGGTGATACTGGCCGCCCGCGCCAGGTTCGCCCTCGCCTCGCCCTCGGCCGCCGCCACCGCCGCTTCAGCCCGCCCCTTGGCATCGACGATAGTCTGCTGAGCCTGGATCTCCTTCTGGCGCAGAATCTGCTGCTCCGTCTCGACGTTCTGCTGCGCCGTCTGCTTGCGCTCGATCGCCGACTGGTAGTCGGGTGAGAACGTGATGTTCGAGATGTAGATGTCGTCGATGACGATGCCGTACCGGTCGAGGTTGGCCGCCAGCTTCTCGCGAGCCTTGGCCCGGATCTCATCACGCTTGGTCAGGATGTCGGTGACGGCGTACTGTGGCACGACCTCCTTGACGAAGTCGGCGAAGGCCGGGTCGATCACCTTGTCGGCGAAGTCGAGGCCGACCGTCTGGTAAAGCATGGCTGCGCGGGCTGGATCGAGATGGTAGTTCATCGTGCCACTCAGTTTGACGCTCTGCAACTCGCGGCTGGCGGCATCGATGTCCTTGAAGGTGTGCGGCAGGACGCGCACGTCGACCTGGACGATGCGCTGGACGATCGGCATGACCAGGTGGAAGCCGGGCTGCAGCGTGACCGGCTCGACCCGGCCGAAGGTGAGCACCAGCCCGACGTAGCCGGCCTGCACCGTGGCCGAGGACAGGAAGAGCGAGAGCAGCAGGACCACAATCAGGCCGCCACCGAGCGCCAGCGCGCCGGTCAGGCACCCGCGGCGTGCCTGTGGACTGGGCGTCGGCAGCGCCGATCGTCGGGCGCGCCCACCTGGATCGTTGGCCATCGTCGCCTCCCTCAACTGCATTGGTCTGCCACAGGCGCTCGTCGCGCCAGTTATTGCGCACCCTACGCGCCTGGCGGTGGGTCGGCAGCCCACAGGTCACGCGCGATGCCCATGTGGGTGGTGATGGCGGCGCGTAGCTCAGCCGCACTGGCAGCGCGCAGTCTTTGGGCCAGGTAGGCGAACTCGCGCGCGTCAGCCGGCGGCAACGTCAGGTCCTTGGCATTGCCGCGCACGACGCGCAGCGCGTCGATCAGCCGGCGCAGAAAACTGTAGGCGGCGCTCAATTGCTCGCTCAATGCCGGGCGCAGGTGGCCGCCGGCGCAGAGGTGCGCGATCGCCGACAGGGTGTTGGTCACGCGCACCGCCGGGTCGGCATGACCAACGCCGATCTGCCAGGCCTGGACGTAGTATTCAACGTCGACCAGGCCGCCGTCGCTGTACTTGGCGTTGACCTTGCCACTCGGCACCAGCTCCGTCGCCTGGCGGCGGCGCAGGTGGCGAACGTTGGCCAGGTCCAGCGGCTGCCCGGAGTAGACGAAGGCATCGCGCGCCGCCAGCATCTGCCGACCGATGGCGGCATCGCCGGCTACTGGCCGCAGCCGCACCAGCGCCATGCGCTCGAACTGCTCGGCGTCGCCGCGCGCCAGGTAGTAGTGGGCAAAGCCGGCGGCGGTGGAGGCCAGCGGTCCGGCCTTGCCGTGTGGCCGCAGGCGGAGGTCGATCTCGAAGATACCCTCCTGCCGCGCCCGCAGCATGCCCAGGAAGGTCTGCACGAACCTGCTGAAGAACTCCGAGTTCGGCAGTCGCGCCGGGCCGCTGGTGATGCCCTCATCGCCGTAGACGACGACCAGCTCCAGGTCGGAGCCGAAGCCCAACTCGCGCCCGCCGAACTTGCCCAGCCCGGCGATGGCCCATGGGCAGGGCCGGCCGTCAGCCAGGAGCGGCTCGCCATGTGCCGCGCGCGGCCCGGCCAGCGCCAGGTCGGCTCCAGCCGCCACCGTCACCTCGGCCAGGTCCGACAGCTCCTCGGCAAATTGGGCGAAATCGCTGCGGCCGGTGATGTGGCGCAGGTCGATGCGGAACATTTCCCGGTCTTTGAAGGCGTTCAGCGCGTCGACGCGCGCGTCCGGCGCGGCGCCAGCCAGCCGACCGGCCAGGTCGTCACGCAGCACCGCCGGCGGCCGTGGCGCGTTCAGCGCCGGCACGTCGACGAGCACCGGGAACAGGTTCTCGTGCTGCATGCGCAGGAAGTCTTCCCAGAGGAAGCGGCTGACGCCCATCAGATCGGCCAGGTTCTGCAGCACGGCCGGGCGCTCCAGATCGGCCAGCTCGGCCGTCCACTGCGGCCGCGACAGCATCTGGCCGATGAGCGCATTGAACTGGCGCAGCGCCTGGCCGGGGTCGGGCGAGCGTGGCAGCAGGTAGGTGAACTGCTTGATCAGCGCCGTCGCCACCCGCAGCGCGTGGATCGGCTCGGCGCCGGCCAGCCGGCCGCCGGCGACGTCGGTGACCCAGAAGGTATCGACCACCTCGCC
>JADLAZ010000066.1 GCA_020849725.1 Chloroflexota bacterium | reverse complement strand
GAACGTGCAGAAGAACAGCACCGCCGTCCGGCTGACGCACCTGCCGACCGGCATCGTCGTCACCTGCCAGAATGAGCGCTCGCAGCTTCAGAACAAGGAGACCGCGATGGCCATCCTGCGCGGGCGGATGCTGGAGCGGCTGCTGAAGGAGCGCGAGGAGGAGGCGGCCCGCATCCGGGGTGAGTACCGCTCGGCCGATTTCGGCAACGGCATTCGCTCCTACGTCCTGGCCCCGTACACCATGATCAACGACAAGCGCACCGGCTGGGAGTCGAGCAACGTCGAGGCCGTCCTGAACGGCGATCTCGACGGCCTGGTCGAAGCCTATCTTCAGTGGCAACTTGACCAGACCCCCGTGGAGACGCCGTGATGCGTGATGCGTAAGGGCAGCGACGGCGTCCTAACCCTAACCCTCTCCCGCGCGCCGGAGAGGGGACCAGCTGCGATGCCGGAGTGCTGCCGCTCCCCGCGCGCACTCATCACTCATCACTCATCACTCATCACGTTGCTCCTGATCGTGCTGCTGCTCCTACCCAGTCCGGTGGTGGCCGCGGAACCGGTTATCTTTGCCGATAGCCAGGCGCGGCCAGCGTTTCCGGAGCGCATCGACTTCCAGGTGACGGCGACCAGCTCAGGGGCTGACATCGTCGATATCCGGCTCTTCATGGGTCACGTGGCCGACCCGACGCGAGCGCAGTTGCACCCGACCATCACCCCTGGCCGCCGCGTGGCGGCGAGCTTCACTCTCAATCTCCAGGAGCGCTACCAGCCGCCTGGCTCGGAGATCGAGTTCTTTTGGGAGGCGCGCGACGCGGCCGGTCAGCGAACCGAGTCGCCGCGACAGCGCTTCACGCTGCTCGACAGCCGCTACCAGTGGCGCGAGCGCACGCTGGGCCTGGTGACGGTGCGCTGGTACGCCGGCGACGACGCCTTCGCGCAGGATGTACTCGACACGGCCCAGCGCACGCTGGACCGCCTCAAGGCCCAGGTCGGCGCGGCGCCGACCGAGCCGATTACGATGGTGTTCTACGGCAGCAATGACGAGTTCGCGCGGGCGCTGCCGCCGAACTCGGCCGAGTGGATCGGCGGGCAGGCCTACCCGGCGCTCAAGCTCATCATCGCCGGCGTCCGACCCGACGGTGGTGCGGCGCGTGAGGTGCGGCGAATGGTCCCGCACGAATTGAGCCATCTGGTGCTGCACCAGGCGACTGACAACCCGTATAACAGCCCACCGGCCTGGCTCGATGAGGGACTGGCGGTCGTGGCGCAGGAGACGCCGGACAACCGTTTCCCCGGCCTCATTCGCGACGCCGCCCGGCGGGGCACGCTCATCCCGCTGCGTGCGCTGAACTCCAGTTTCCCGCTCGACCCGGACGCGGCGGTGCAGTCCTATGCCCAGAGCGCCGCCGTCGTCGCTTTTCTGATCCAGGAGTTCGGACCGGCGCGGTCGGCGGCGCTGGTGACCAGTTTTCGCGGTGGCGTTACCTATGACGAGGCGGTCCAGGGTGCGCTCGGCGTGACGATTGAGGAACTGGACGCGCGTTGGCGGGCGTCGATCGGCGCCGCCGCCAGCGTGGCGGCCACCGACGATCGAGCGTCCACGACCGGGGCCAATTTTCCACTCGGCCTCGTCATTGACGTGGCCGTGCCGCTACTCATGCTGGCCGTCGCCGGCTTCCTGGTGTGGCGCGCCCGTCGCCCCGACCGCCGCGCCCGCTGGCTGTGACGGAGGAGGGTCGGGAAGAACGGGAGGACCAGGAGACGAGAGAGTACGAGCGGCGGAGTGTTCCACGACTGAGCCGGTCCACCCCGTCCCCTCCGTCCCCTCCGTCCACCCTATCAATGAGGACCAGGCGACGTGACGAGGCGGCTCGACCCGAGCGCGGTGACCTTCCGGCCGCTGGTGGAGGCAGATCTGCCGCGGCTGCACGACTGGCTGCTGATACCGCACGTGGCCCGCTGGTGGTACGAGGCAGAGCCGATCACGCTGGCCTGGGTGGCCGACCACTACGGGAAACATATCCCATTAGCGATGACAAGTATACCGTTCCATGCCACCACCGAGGGTCTATTGGAGCCGGTCTGGGCCTACGTGATCGAGTACGCGGACGCGCCCATCGGCTACATTCAGACCTACCGGATCGATCAGCATGCAGACTACGCCACCGCGGTGGCGATCGATGAGGTTGCGGCCGGTGTCGACCTCCTCATCGGTGAGCCAGAGTACGCCCATCGAGGACTAGGGGCGCCGCTGCTGCGCCGTTTCCTGCGCGACTGCGTGTTTCCTGACCCAGCGATCGAGAGTTGCATCATTGGGCCGGAGCCAGCAAACACGGCCGCTATCCGCGCCTATGAGAAGGCCGGCTTCCGCTTTCTGAAGCAGGTCCAGGTTCCTGGCGAGCCTCAGGCGGAGTACCTGTTGCGGCTGAGTCGGGCCGAGTTGGAGCCATCTGACGGCTACTGACAGAGTGTAGGTGTCCCTGACACGGGAGCCAGGTGCGCTGAGTCCAGCTCATGTCCCGCTTGTGAGCGCCTCACGCCAACGGCAGTCGCACAGCCTGGCGCGTCGCCGCCGAGCGGTAGGCGGCCTCGATCAGTTCGACGGCCTCCCGCCCCTCACTCGGTGAGACGGCGACGTCGCCCTGGCCGGAGATCGCCCGACCGAAAGCGGCGATCTGGGTTCCGAAGCCCTGGCCCCAGTCATGGTTGGGAAAGGTGATTTCGTGCCAGTCGTCATTACCGTAGCGCGCCGGGCAGACCACGCGCAGCGTGTTGCGGCTGTGGGTGGCGATGCCCTGGCCGCCGTAGACTGTGATGCGGTGCTCGTTGGCGCCCGCTGCCTGACCGAACGTCGAGGTCATCTCGCCGATGGCGTCACTGGCGAAGCGCAGCAGGATGACGCATGACACGGCCCCATCCATCCAGTCGATACCTTTGCGGCTGGTGAAGCACGACACGTCGACGATCGGACCGAGCAGCCAGCGCACCATGTAGGCGAAGTGGACGGTCTGGGCCATGGCGATGCCGCCCTCGGTCTCGCTGGCCAGCCAGCGCCCACGTCCGACGGTACCTGGCCCTTCGATGCCGTGTGTCTCCACCAGGAACGGGTCGCCCAGGTCGCCTGAGTCGATCAGTGCCTTGAGCGCCAGCGCCGGCTCGTCAAAGCGCCGATTGTGGATCACGGTCAGCAAGCGTCCGGCGGCAGCGGCAGAGGCGATCATTCGGTCACAGTCGGCGACAGACAGCGCCATCGGCTTCTCGGTCAGGACGTGCTTACCGGCCTGGAGCGCCTCGATTGCAAATCGGGCATGGAGACTGTTCGGCAGGCAGAGGTCGATACCGTCGATCGCCGGGTCGCGCAGAACTGCTTCCCAGGAAGGCAGCACTCGTGCCGCCAGGCCAGCTTGCTTCACGAGCGCGCTGGCACGAGCGGGGTCAGTGTCGAACACTGCTCCGTAGCGGACAACCTCGTCTGCTTCCTGTGCTGCCTGTACGTGTCGTGCGCCAATGCCGCCGCAGCCGACCAGGCAGATTGTGGTCGGTTGCGAAGTAGTCATATCCCCTGCGATCACAGCCCCCCACTCCCCCACTAACCCATCTGCTCGAAGCGCGCGACCGGCACGACCAGCACCGAAGCGCCGCCCATCAGCGCCGCCACCGGCGCCGGCGGATACCAGGCCTCCTCGTCACCCGTGTCCATCGTCGCCGGCTCGACCCCTTGCCGACAGTGCTCGGCGATGAGCCGCAGCGCCGACCGCACCTGGGTTGTCTGAATCCCGATCAGCAGCGTCACCCGGCCGCCACGCAGTGCCCCACCGGTGGCCGCGATCTGCGTCGCGCCCCACCCCCGCTTGGCCAGGGCGCGCAGCAGGGCCGGCGCATCGTAGTCCTCGATCATGGCGATGATGAGCTTCATGGGCGTCGGTGGTGTGGTCCCCATGAGTCACGTCCTTGTGGGGCAGTGGTGCGCGGACAGCCCTCGGCGCCGGTCACGCGGGCAGGAAGCGGGCCACGATGCCGTCCAGCAGATAGCGGCGGGCCTGAGGAATCAGCAGTGTCTCTCCATCCAGAATCAGATCACCGCTAGCCAACAGGTCCGCAAGTTCGCGAGTATACACGACCTCGGCGCGGACGCCGTGCCGGGCGGCAAAGCGCGTCAGCGATACGCCCTCGCTCAGCCGCAAACCAAGCAGCATCGTCTCGGCCATCGCCAGTGCTGGTGCGATCGTTTCGCTGGTCGCGACCAGCGACTCGCCGCGGCGCACGCGGTCGATGTACTGGCGCGGACTCTTGACATTCATCCAGCGCTGGCCAGCCCAGTGCGCGTGCGCCCCCGGCCCACCGGCCCAGTACTCCTCGTTGCGCCAGTAGAGCAAGTTGTGGCGACAGGCGTGGGGTGGACTCGCGCCCGGCCCGACCAGCGGCGCGCCGGCATCCCGCCTGGCCCAGTTTGAGACTTCATACTGGACATAACCAGCGTCAGCCAGCCGATCGACGGCCAGGTCGTACCACTCGGCCAGCGTGTCGTCGTTTGCCACGCGCGCGCGCCCCTGCGCCACCATCCGCGCCAGCGGCGTGCCGGTCTCGACCGTGAGCGGGTAGAGCGAGAGATGCTCTACCGCTAATGCCGCCACGCCGTCGAGGTCTGACTGCCAGTCGGCCGCGCGCTGGCCCATCCAGCCGTAGATGAGGTCAAGGTTGAGGTTGTCGAAGCCGGCGGCTCGCGCCGCCGCCACGCTGGTGTGAATGGCGGCCACGTCGTGCTCGCGGCCCAGCGCCGCCAGACCCTGCGGCCGCAGCGTCTGTGCCCCCAGGCTGAGCCGATTCACACCGGCCGCGCGCAGATCGGCCAGCGTGGCCGGTGTCAGCGTGCCGGGGTTCGCCTCCAGCGTGATCTCGATGCCGGCCGGCAGGCCCCAGGCGCGCGCCGCGCGCTCGAGCAGCGCGCCCACCTGCCCGCCACTGAGCAGGGACGGCGTCCCGCCGCCGAAGAAGACGCTCACCAGCGCACGACCGGCGCGGTCTGTGACAGCCGCGCCGCAGTCGATCTCCTGACCCAGCGCCGCGACGAAAGCCGGGATGAGATCATCGATGCCGGCGTAGGTGTTGAAATCGCAGTAGTGGCACTTGGTGCGGCAGAAGGGTATGTGTACGTATAGGCCGGCTGCTGGCGCGCTGTCAGCCGCTGTCGTTGTCTCCATCCGCGTCGCCGCCCGTGTCGCCGCCCGCGCCATGCGTTATCCACCCCTCGCCGCCCGCTCTGTCCAGTCAGCCCATTCTACCGCCGACGCGCGGCGAGCGTCGGGCAGGCGCTGGGGGCTGGGGGCGAGGAGTGATGGCTGAGCGTGACAGCCCTTCATACCCTCCCCCTCATCACTGGGCATCAAATGCTGTGAGAAGTGCCTCCTGGTGGGCGTGCATGGCGGCCCGTTGCGCCGGCGTCGCATCGTCATGGCCCAGCAGATGCAGGACGCCATGCACGACCAGGAAGGCAACCTCATGAGCCAGGCTGTGGCCAGCGTCGGCCGCCTGAACCAGGGCCGTCTCGTGCGAGACGATCACCTCGCCCAGCATCGGCGCCGGCTCACCCGACACAAAGCCATCGCCGGCCAGGTCGAAGGTCAGCACGTCAGTTGGCGTGTCCAGGCCCATATGGCGCGCGTGCAGCGCCTGAATGGTCGCGTCATCGACCACGACGACACTCACCCCGACCGGATCGCGCACGCCCTCGGTCGCTAGTGTGAATGCAACGAGTGCCGCCAGCACATCGGCCACGATGTCTGGCGGCGTCCCCGGCACGAGACTGACGTCAACAGTCGCGCCTGCAAGCGCAATAGGTGACGGCGGCGGCGCACTCGGACTACTGGTCGCACTCGGCGTCCTCAGCCGGCTGCATCTCCTCACGGCACGGCCGCTGCCCGGCGGGCGGCCGGATAATCGATGCGCGGATGGTAGATGCTGGTCAGGACGGTCGTGAAGGCCGACCGGATGCGGTTGAGGTCCTGCAGCGTCAACCCGCACTCATCGAGCTGGCCCTCCACCAGCCGCTCGTTGACGATCCGATTGACAATCTGGCCGATCTGATCGTCCCGCGTCACGGCCACGCCGACATCGTCGCCAGGGATCTCATCAGCCTCGGCCAGCAGTTTGCCGGACTGGAATTGCGAGCGCACGGTCGCCTCGACCGCGTCGGCCAGCATGATGATGCCCGATTCCTTGGACTGCGGGCGCGGCCCCGGGTACGTATAGTCAGTCACGTCGACATCGATCGCCATCTCATTGGCCTTGTGCAGGAAGTAGCGCACCTGGGTCGTGCCGTGATGCTCGCGGATGATGTCGACGATGCGGTTCGGCAGGCGGTGCCGGCGTGCCAGCGCGACACCATCAGCGACATGGCCGATGATGATCTGAGCACTCGTCTTTGGGTCGAGACTGTCGTGGACATTGTCGATATTGGCCTGGTTCTCGACGAAGAAATACGGGCGCATCACCTTGCCGATATCGTGGTAGTAGACGGCCACGCGCGTGAACAGCGGGTCGGCTCCGATTTGCTCGGCCGCCGCCTCGGCCAGGCTGCTGACGACGATGCTGTGATGGTAGGTGCCGGGCGCCTCGCGCGCCAGGCGGCGCAGCACCGGCTGATTCGGATGCGCCAGCTCCAGCAGTTGCAGCACGGTCGTGATGCCGAACAGGCTGCCCAGCAGGCTGAAGGCGACGAAAGTCAGCCCGGCGGCCAGGGCGCCGTTGACCGCGCTGAGGACGGCCACCTGCGCCAGATCGCCCACGTCCAGCGCCTGGCTGGTGAGCCGGAAGCCGAGCGTGACCACCAGGCTCAGCAGCGCCACGATCAGGCCAGCAGTCAGGAAGCGCGCCGTGCGGTCTGCCCGCCACATGATGAACGCGCCACCGATGCACATGGCGAACGCCAGCAGCGCCAGCTCCAGCGAGCTGTCGCCAACCAGCCCGAGCGCCAGCGCCAGGTACGCGCCGACGATCACCGCCAGATGCGCATCAAGCAGCACCGCCAGCACCATCGCCGCCGTCGCCACCGGGAAGGCGTACGGCGCGAGGGGATGCAGCGGGAACACCAGTCGGGCGCCGACGACGGTGCCGACGATGACCATGCCGACCAGCAGCATCGTGCGGCCGCGCCAGATCGTCGGCTGAAACAGCACGACATAGGTTAGCAGCAGCGCCGTCAGCGTCCCGATCAGCGCGGCGATGCCGAGCAGCTCCGGCACGGTCGTCGTCCGGTCGCGCAGGCCGAGCTGCTCCAACTTTTCGACATCGAGGGCGCTGACGATGGCGCCATCGCGGATGACGACCTCGCCGCGTTGCACGGTGACACGCACTGGCTGCACCTCGTCGCGTGCCCGCTGGCGGTTGCGCTCGGTCGCCGGACCGTCGACGACGACGTTGGCGCGCACGAATGGCGATGCCAGCGCCACCGCCAGGTTGCGTTGCACGTCGCTGAGTGCCGGCCGGATCCAGTCGCGCAGGCGCTCGCGCGTCGCGCCGACCTCGTCCGCGATCACCTGGCGCTCGAGCGCCCGCCGCAGCACGGCGCGCGTCTCGGCCACGACCGTGTTCCACTCGCCATCGTCCAGGTTCAGCAGGGCGTTGATCTGGTCCTCAGTCAGCGGTGTGGCCGTCAGGGCGCGCAACCGCTCCAGCCGCTGACTGATGCTGAGGGTGGTGTCGTGGCGGATGCGGGTGATGTCGTTCAGCGCTTCGGCCAGCCGCCGCGCTTGATCCTCAGCCACTGCCGGTTCCAGGCGCAGCTGGATTGTGCTGGGGTCCTGGGCTGCATCGCGGCGGGCCGCCTCGGTCAGCACCTCGCTGGTGAACGTCGTCGTGCGCGGCGCCTTAACCGTGGTAGTGGCGACTTCGCCGGCCTGGTAGCGCGGGGTCGCACTCCAGCGCAGGCCGATCGCCAGGCTCACCAGCAACGTGAGCACAACGCCGAACAGGAGCAGGCGCAGCATGTCGGCGACCGAGCCACCCTGTACCGACCGGCGCAGCCAGGCGCCGTGGCGAAGGTAGGCGAGTGAGAATCGGCGTGCCATCGGCGCCTCGTGTCGTTCGGCCAGCTAGGTCAGCAGCGCCCGCACAGCGGCACTCACCGCCTTGCCGTCGGCGCGTCCGCCGACTCGGGCCATCGCCACCGGCATGACCTTGCCCATGTCCCGCAGGCTCGTCGCACCGACCTCGTCGACCGCCGCGCGCACCAGCGCGGTCAACTCCTCGGCGCTGATCGGTTGCGGGAGGTAGTCGCCCAGGAGCGCCAGCTCCGCCTCCTCGCGCGCGGCCAGGTCCGGCCGGCTGCCGGCGCGATAGGCGTCGATCGAGTCGCGGCGCTGTTTGGCCTGCTTGCGCACCAGCGCCTCGACCTCATCATCGGTGAGCGGGCCGGCCTGGGCGGCCTTGGCCGCGCTGGCCGCGACCAGCGCCGTGACAGCGCGGACATCGAGCCCGTCCGGCGCCGGCTCGCCACGCCGGACGGCCCAGGCCGCCTCGAGCGTTGGATGCACCTGATCGCGCGGCAGCGACAGGCCGGCCGCCGTCAGCGCCGCTGCCACCTCCTCCGGTGTCAGTGGGCCGTTTTTGACCAGCTCGGCATTCTTGACCGCTGCCAGCAGCAATCGGATCACGTCGCGCCGCGCCGTGTCGCCGGCGCGCATCGCGTCCTTTAGATCGTTGGCCAGCCGTTCGGCGAGCGCCATCATCCCCGCTCCACGACGACTCCACGTGTGACTGCTGCCTAGTGTACCAGACCACCGAGACGCTGTTCGGCGCCCGACCACGGCCAGCCAAACGATGGTGGTGTCGGCGCGCGGCCACCCGTCAATGGCATAGTCTGGCCGGCCACCGACTGCGTCGAAGGTCGTCGCCAGTGGTCACAGGTAGTCAATACCTGGCATAATGCGGCAGTCCGGACGGCGCTCTACCAGTCGGCGACGCCGCTGCGGTTGCTCCGGCAGTTCGCCGGCGGGCAGCGCCAGGCGGTCGCGACCGCCGCCCATCGCCGGCCCGGAGTGACGCGCCCATGGCCCATGATGATTGGCAGCGCCACGGGTCGCCTGTGCTGACCCCACCGGCCGCGCCGGCCCCCGCCCAGGCCGTCACGCGGCGGTCGGCGTGGCCCGGCGTCGCGCTGGTGACGGTCGCCGTCGCGCTGGTGCGGCTGCTGGCCAGCCTGGTCGCCCGCCAGACCGGTTTCCTGGAGTACAACGCCGACGGCTACGCGCGCATCATCCACGCCGCCGAGTGGGCGCGTGCACCCCGATTCGACGTCGGCGTCTGGCTGCCACTCCAGTTCTGGCTGACGGGCGCAGCGCTGTGGGTCTGGCCCGACCTGGCCGTGACGCCAATCGTGTTGAACGGCGCCGCCGCGCTCGGCAGCGCCTGGCTGCTGGCCGCCATCGGCTGGCGTCTCGGCGGACCAGCGGCCGGTCTGGTGACGGGCCTGCTGGCGGCTGGCTTTCCCTGGTCGGTCTGGTTCGGCCTCAGCGGCCTGGCCGAGGCGCCATTCGCGCTGGCCGTGAGCGCCGCTGGCCTGGGCCTCGTCACCTGGCTGCAGGCCACGCCGGTGAGCGGCGTCCGCTCCAGTCGCGGCCTGTGGCTGGCCGCTCTAACACTGCTGGCCGCGACGATGCTGCGCTACGAGGGCTGGTTCTACGCGCTAGCGCTGGCGCCGCTCGTCGCCGCCGTCGCCACGCCGGGCGAGCGCCGCCGGCCGCGCACGCTGGCGCCGCTGGTCGTGCCATTCCTGTTCCCCGCCGTCTGGGTCGGCGCCAGCGCGCTCGTCAGCGGTGACCCATTCTCCTTCGCCCACGTCACCAGCGACATCACCGCTGCCGAGGCGACTCACGAGTCGCTGACGGCAATTGAGCGGCTCGTCTTCTATCCGATCTTCACCGCTACGCTGGCCTGGCCGGTCGTCGGGCTCGCGCTCGCCGGCGCGCTCTGGCAGCGGCGGCGACCGGGTGTGGCCGGCTACACGCTCTGGTTGCTGGGCGAACTGGCGGTGCTGGCGCTGGTGACGGCGCGCTTCTCCGGCATCGGCGCCGGCCGCGACCGCTACGTCATGTCGACGATCGTGCTACTGCTGCCGCTGGTGAGCCTGACGGTAGTCGCGCTCTGGCAACGGGCCGGCTGGCCCCGGCTGGCCGCGCTCGCTGCCGCCGGCCTGCTGGTCTGGTTCTGCGGCGCGACGCTGCTCGGCCGACCGCATCCCTACCCCGCGCCGGCGACGGTGGCGCTGGCCGCACGCCTGCGCACCGCCTGGGCGGCCGGCGAGCTGGACGAGGCTCCCGCACTGCCGATGGAGGTCGGCGTGCCGGGCGAGAACAATGCGCTCTTCAACGAGAGCTACGCGCTGCGCGTACTGACCAATCGCTTGGATGGAGTCGCGCCGGTCTGGGATCTGACGCTGTTCAATCGCATCGTCGCCGATCGCGCTCCCGGCGGCTGGATCACCGACCGCCGGCTGGCGAACTCCGACCGGCCGGTGGCGCCGGCGCGCGAGGAGATCGGCCCGTACACGCTGCATTTCCGGCCACCGCCACCGGCAGTAAGCGTTGTCGGCCCAGCCCGCGCCGGCGCGACCGTCAGCCTGCACATCGACGGACTGCAGCCGCGCGAAGTGGCCGGCCTGTGGCTCACCGCCGCTGATGGGCGCACCGTCGATCTTGGCCAGACCCGCGCCAGCGCCACCGGCTCAGTCCGCCACGAGCTCGCCCTGCCGGCCGCGCTGCCGCCGGGCCGCTACACGCTGTCTGTGCGCGGGGCGACCACTGGCGCGACGGGCACCACTCGCCTCACGACGGAGTAGAGCCAATAGGGACAGTCGGCAGGGTGATCGGGAGTATACTCCACCTACCGATCGCCTCGACTGGCTCTTTTGGCTCTTCTGGCCCCATCCTGAGTACTCGCGTGCAGTGAGCCAGGTGGCGGACCACGTTGCGTGTCCAGGGTAGGGAAGGAGGACCAGTATGGTCGCTGACCGAAGTCGCCAGACGGACGCCGACACCGACGGCAGCGGGCGCGACCAGACTGCAATAGTTCGTTCGACTGACCCGGCGCTCGCGTACCACATGGCGGAGTTGCGTGGAGAAACGCTCCGACTCCTGGTGGTGGTGAGCGCGGCAGGATTGCTGACTTTTCAGGTTGGACTGCCACAGGTCTTCGACGTCCACGGCGACTCGCCGACCATGACACTCTGGCACTGGGTATCGGGCCTGGTGGTTCTGATGGGCTTGTTCGTGTGCGACCGGCTCCGGTTCCGCCACCCAACTCTCGCCGCCCATCTCTTTGTGATTGTCGTCGGTGGCGCGCTGGTCGCCGAGATGTGGATGCGTGGGTCCGCGGCGCCACTGGCGCTGCTACCGGCACTCGTGTTGGCGGCCGTCGTCCTGCTGTCACCGCTGCTCGGCCTGAGTGCCGGCATCGCCGTCATCGGTTCCATCGTTGGCCTGTGGTCAACCGGAGCGATGCCATGGCTCAGCGGCGACCGGTTGGTCGAGGCAGGCCTCATGGCTGCGGCGACGCTGGTGGCGGCCTGGGCACTCGCTCGCAACCTCTACCAGGCGATCACCTGGTCAGTTGCCAGTCATGCCGAAGCGTGGCTTAAGACGCAGGAGGCACGCCAGAACCGTGCCGAGTTGGTCGGAGCGCTCAAGCAACTTGATCAGGCCTACTACCGACTTCAGCGCGCCAATGCCGCGCTCGAACTGGCCTGGAAGGCAGCTGAGGAGGCTGAGCGCGCAAAAGCCGAGTTCGCGACGAACATCAGCCACGAACTACGGACTCCGCTCAACCTCATCGTGGGCTTCAGCGAGCTGATGTTGAGCGCGCCCGAGAGCTACGGTGCGCCGTTGCCGGCTGGCTATCGCGGCGACCTGTACGCTGTCTTTCGGAGTGCGCAGCATCTCCTGACATTGACCAACGATGTGATTGATCTGGCACGTATCGGCATCGGGCGCCTGGCGCTAGCACGCGAACCGATTGACCTTGCCCAGGTCATCGGCGATGCCTGCGACATCGTTCGTCCCTACGTCGAGGCTAAGGGACTCTGGCTCCGTCTCGAGATCGAGCCAACCCTACCGGTCATGAGCCTCGACCGGCTGCGCATCCGTCAGGTACTCCTCAACCTGATGACGAACGCAGCGCGCTTCACCGAGCGCGGCGGCATCACCGTCGCCGCGCGGCATGATGACGTCGCCGTACGAGTAACTGTTACCGACACTGGCGCCGGCATAGCATCGACCGACCTGCCGCTGGTGTTCGAGGAGTTCTACAGCACGAGCGAGACCGCTCGACCGGATGGGCGGGGGCTTGGCGGTGTCGGGCTCGGCCTTCCGCTCAGCCGCGAGTTCGTCCGGTTGCATGGCGGTGGCATTGGCGTCGACAGCATCGTTGGTCGCGGGACCAACTTCTGGTTTACGCTGCCGCTGGGTGCGCCACACCTCGCCGCGGTGCAGCCGTCGATCGGCCGACCGATCAGTGCTGCTGTCGAGCGCATCCTCGTGCTGGCGGGTGGCGACGAGCAACTGGCTGATTTCCTCCGCCGCCATCTCAAGGGATGGAGCGTGCTGGCGGCCGTTGACCTGACGACTGCCGCCACCATCGCCATCGACGCACGGGCGCAGGTAGTCCTAGCTGACGCGGACCTAGACTCTGGTGGCAGGGAGGCATCGGTGCCGCTCATCCGCTTGCCGTTGCCGCATGGCGAGCGCCTGTCGGCCGCGCTGGGGGCGGCTGGTCACCTGGTCAAGCCCATCGCTCGGGAGGCCCTGGTCGAGGCCATTGCCAACCTGGGATGCCCTCTCCGTCGGGTGCTGCTGGTGGACGATGACTCAGACTTCGTCCGCTTGCTAGAGCGGATGCTCCGCGCGTCGGAGGCGCTGCCGGACGGTTGCGAGGTGCGTGGCGCGCATACCGGGGAGGAGGCGCTGGCAGCGCTGGCTGGCGTCCCGCCGGACCTCGTCCTGCTCGACCTGGTCATGCCGGGGTTGGGCGGCGTGGACGTCCTGCGCCAGATGCGAAGCATTCCGGCGCTGGCTGGCGTGCCCGTCATCGTGCTGTCCGGTGAAGACCAATTGCTCGCCCAGTTCCCGTTGCATGGGACGCTGTCGGTCACCGCACCGGAGGGGTTCCAGTTGGAAGAGTTGCTCGGCGCCGTCGAAGCCTTGCTCGGGACGCTACGACCACCCCGCGGCTATTTGACTGCGCCATCCACATCGGCGTAGGGGCTGAGGGCGGCCATGAGGCGTGGGCCATCGACCGGCTTCTGAAGGTACGCGGCGGCGCCGAGTGCGATCGCCACCGATGGCTGGCCAAGTACTGAGCAGACAATGATCGGAATGTGCCGAGTCGCCGGTTCGCGCTTGAGCGCCTGGAGGAACTCCCAGCCATCATGGCCTGGCAGGACGATGTCGAGCAAGATGGCTCGCGGCCGATGCTCCGCGACCGCTCGCAACGCCCGGTCAACATCGCTTGCGCCGACCACCTCCCACGCGGATCCACTCAGGGCGCGCTCGACCAGCCGGATGAAGTCGACGCTGTTGTCGACGACCAGCAGTTCAGCGCCACTGCTGGACGGTAGCGAAAGCTGGACGCCCCATGTGTCGGTTTGTGTCGAGGTGGGCAGGAAGGAGAGGCGGCCCCGGATCGCCTCGACAAAGGGTCGGGCGCCGGCGTCAGCGGGCGCGACGGACGGCCCATCGGCAGTGACCGGGCGACCAATCGTGACCTGTGCCCAGCCGTCCTGCGCAGCCAGCGCGACGGTCACCACGCCGCGCTCGTCGCCCTCGATCACCGGTGCGGAGAGCATCAGCAAGGCCTGACGCAGCGCGACCCGGTCGGCATAGACCATCACCGGCACGGCTGGCGGGCTCCATTGCAGCCCTACCCCGCGCTGAGCGCAAAGCGGCTCTAGCAGGACACAGATGTCACGTGTGATTGCCCCTAGGTCGAGCGACTCGGCAACGCTCGTCACTTGCCCACGTGATTCGGCGGTGGACGGCAGCGGTACCCTCTCGGGCTCTGCCCAGTCGGTGATCACCACGACCGACCCAGAGGTCATCTGGTCGTGAACACGTTCCCAGAGCGCGTCGGCGACCGCCTGGAGCGCTCGGTGGTGCTCCCGATGATAGTGGCTCCGACCGAGCGCCAATTGGTCGCTGACAGCCGCGACGTCAAGCCCCTCAATGTAGCGCAGCTCCAACAGACGGTAGGTGCGCCACGCCCGCGACGTTGTCGGAACGCCGGCGCCAGGATGCACGCTGCCAATGGCATCAAGCAACGCCTTACGCAGACCCTGACCACGTGCCGGCGCCTCCCTGCCGGGACGGGCAACCACGGCGGCCAGTCGGTGCGTCTGGAGGGTGGTCAGGTCGTAGAGATGGAGCAGCGCGTCGCGCACCAGGTCAACGAAATCAGCCCGAGCCGCCGAGCGCTCATCCATATGCATCCCCATGCATCCCCGACCCGGCGACCGGCTACGCCGGGGGATTAATAGGAGAGGATCTTGGGAGTTGCAGCCTTGACCCCGAGTGGACCAAAGACTACGATACCAACATGCGATGACGTAATCCCCAGTGGAAGCAGTATAGGCATCAGGGTGGTCACGGGCAAGCGAACCCTGGGTTGGCGCCGCCATGCGTCCGATCGGTTAGGGCGGTCAGGCGGCTACTCGCTACATGAGGACACCCTGCACCGTGGTGTTGTAAGGGATGAGACGTGGCACAGTCTGAGATACGGGTCACTCCGTCAGCGCAACCGTTCGCGCTCCTGGTACGAGTTGTCGGCGCCCACACGCCGCTGCAGGCACGCCGGGCATTGTGGGGCTACTTGTTCGCCCTGCCTTGGGTGATCGGCCTACTCCTCTTCACGATTGGGCCGATCCTGGCCTCGTTCTATTTCAGCTTCACCGAGTATGACATCATTAGTGACCCTCGCTTTGTCGGGTTGAAGAACTACCGGACCGCCTTTTTCGAAGACAAGCTCT
>JADLAZ010000065.1 GCA_020849725.1 Chloroflexota bacterium | reverse complement strand
GTCGGGATGGCGGCTCAGGTAGTCGTAGCGCGCGATCATGGCGTCCTCCGCTGGCTCCACCCGCGCCGCCGCCCGGCGCGTGGCCGGCAGCTTACCATAGGCTTATTCTGAGCGAACTCTACTGCCTGCTCCAGGGCCGCGCCGCAGTCTTGCGCACGATGGTCGCCAGCCTGCGCGGCGACAGCTCCCGGGCACGAACGCTGGCCCAGGCGGCGCTGGCAGCGTTGCCGGCCGACGACACCGACTGGCGTGCCTTCTTGCTCCTCCAATCCACCTACCTGGCCCATTTCACCGGCGACCTGGCCGGCGCCCAGCACCGGGCCACTGAGGGAGGCGTGCTGGCCACGGTCGCTGGCAACCACCACCTCGCCGCCACCTTCCTGGCCCAGCAGGCGCATATCCTGCACGATCGCGGCCACCTGACGGCGGCCGAGGCACACCTGAAACGAGCGCGGGCCACGGTTGAGCACCTCGGCGCCCAGGGCCTGGAGGAGGCGAGTGTCCTCGATCTGGTGGCGGCCCTGGTCAGCTACGAGCGTGATGACCTCGTTGCGGCAACCCGCCTCGTGGACCAGTGGCAGGCGTCAGCCACGGCCCAGCGTCGAGCTCTTCATACCTTCTTGGCCGGCGTCATCCGTGCCCGACTCCTGGTCGCGCGCGGCGCCATCAACGGCGCCTACGGCGCGCTCGATGCGGCGGAGTACAACTATCGCCAGGTGGCCCCGACCGACGGTGCGCGCGCGGCCTGGACGGCGCAGGTCGTGCCGGCCTGGCGTGCCCGCCTGGATGCGGCGCGTGGTGATCTGAGCGCCGTGCGCGCCTGGGCCGACACGGCGGCGCGGGTTGATCTGACAGCGGCGCCCTTTGCCTATTGGGCACACAGCCCCATTCCGGCGATGCTGGCGCGCGCTGCGCTGCTGGCGGGCGAGCCGGCCAGGGCGCTGATGCTGCTGGCCGAGCTGCGCGATCGCGCCGAGGCTGGCGGCGCCGGCCGCGCGCTGCTGGAGATCATCACCTTGCAGGCGCTGGCGCTGGAGGCGCTCGGCCGGCCGGCCGAGGCGACCGCGGAGCTGAGCCGCGCGCTGCGCCTGGCGGCGCTAAAGGGCGCGCGCCGGGTCTTTCTCGACGAAGGGGCACCACTCGTGGCGCTGGTGCAGCGGGTTGCCGCGGGTGATGCCGCCGGCGCGACCAATGCGCCGGCACTGCTGGCGGCATTCGGCATCGATGAGGCCGCGCTACCGAGCGCGCTGGTCAGCCGCCCCGGCACGGCACTGGCCGAGCCGCTCACCGCCCGCGAGCAGGACGTGCTCGTCCTCACCGCCACCGGCCTGGCCACCAGCGCGATCGCCGAGCACCTCTCGCTGTCGGTCAGCACGGTCAAGTGGCACCTGCGGTCGATCTACGGCAAGCTCGGCGCGGCACGGCGCACCGACGCCGTCGCACGCGCTCGTGCCTTCGGCCTGCTCGACTGATGCCGGGTGCTGGCGCTGCGACTCGCCCATGCCGGTCCACTCCCCCGCCTTTCGACAGGTGCGCGGTCAGGCGCGGGCCGCTCGGCTGAGCCGACTACGCCACCGATCGCGGCCGGGGGGAACGCATCGCTCTCCGGCCGCGCGCCAGCGACACCGGCGACGCTGAATCGGGCTGACGACCGGCACCGCCAGCATGGGCGCGCCGGCTACTCGTCCGGCGGCTCCTGCCGCCCCCCGAACCAGCGGCGCGGCGCGGACTGGCGATCCTGGAGCCAGGTGATGATGTTGCCGCCGGCGGTGCCGGCCACACCGAACCAGCGATGGCGCTCGCGCCGATACTTGTGCCAGCGCTGGAGGAGCTCATCCGAGGCATAGCGCCGGCCTTGCTCCCAGACGAAGTCCATCTCCCGATCGGTCGTGCGCAGCGCCAACTGTGCCTCGGTGATGAGCAGGTAGCTCGAAAAGAACAGGCAGCCGGCGCCCATCAGGCTGAACACGATCGGCAGCAGCGCCACCCGTGCCCACTCCCAGCCGATCATCCAGGCCGCGCCGACCAGACCGATCGCGACACTGGCCCCGACGAAGAAGCCCAGCGCCACGTAGGTCGCCGTCAGGCTGCGCTGCAGCAGCCGGGCGCGGCTGGTCTGCAAGTCGAGTTGCTCGAAGACCATCTCCCGGCGTCGATCGGTACCTGGCGCCGATTCCTCCTCCGCCAGCTCCTCGAACTCGGCGAACCAGTCGTGGAGGCGGTCGGTCACGCGCGCCGACCGATTGGAGGTGGACGTGATCAGGGTGGCACAGGCGGTGATCAGCACCACCGGCGTGATCATGGCCGACAGGACGGCGAGGACCGGCGAGAGATCATCCACGGGCGGCCTCCGACCACGCTGCCCGTGATGGATGAATCAGTGGGGCGTGACGCAGCGCACAACCAGCATACACCAGCAGCGTGCCATCGGCACGGCCGCGCCGGCCCGGTGCATGCCCAGGCCGGCGCGGATGCGCATCGTGCAGGCCGATCAGGCCATGATGAACTGGAGCGTGACCTTGACGACGTTGCGCTGCCCGTCGGTCTGCTCCGGCGCCACGATCTCGACCAGCGCTGGCGTGTTGGGCGCCGGCGACTGGTAGCTGATCAGGACATCGAACTCGCCGCGCGAGTTGGCCTGACCCGGCTGCGAGGCCACGATGGCGCCGGTGGTGCGGTCGCGCAGGTTCACGATAATGTTGCCGTTCTGCACCAGGCGGTCGACCGTGCCCAGCACGCGCAGCGGCGAGCCGACGCGCTGGTCGTGGGTCGGGCGAGTGATGGTATTGCTGCCGCCGCCGTCCGGCGGTGGTGGTGGTTGGGGCGTCGCGGCGCCGGCGATGGTCACGTTGACGGTGGACTGGACCTGCTCCGGCACCGCTTCGTTCTGGGAGATACTGACCACTTCGACCAGCCCCGGCTGATCGCTGGCCGGCTCGGCGAAGAAGAGGGTGGCCGTGAACGGCCCCGGCTGGCCGGGATTGGCGCCCTGCACCGGTGCGGCCCGCTCGGCGTAGATCCAGCCCGTCTGCGGGTCGCGCAGCCGCACCACGACGAGCGCATCGAACGCGGTGCCGTCGTCCTGGCCAGTCACCACCAGCGGGCTGGAGACGCGCTGGCCGGCGCCCGGCTGGGTGATGGTGGAGCCGCCGCCAGTCACCGACAGCGTGCGGAAGCTGTGGTTGCTCTCCGGCACGCGCTGGCCGTTGCGATCCTCGGAGACGACCCGCCAGAAGTAGACCCGGCTCGGGTCAAGCCCGGTGAGCGTGATGTTATGCGTGGTGCGGAAGCTGGTGGCGTTGCCGGCCCGGTTGCGGAACGGGTCGCGGTTGGCGTCGGTGTCGAACTCGACGACGCTGTTGGTCGGCACGTCGGTCCGCCACTCGATCGTGGCCGTCGTCGCCGTCAGGCCGGTGCGCTGCGGCCAATTGACGAACTGTGGTGCGTTCGGGAGCGGGGGTGGTGGGGGCGGGGGTGGCGGCGGCAGCGGTCGGGTCAACCAGCTGAAGTAGTGCTGGCCGACGTTGCCCATCTCCACCTGCGCGCCGGGCGGGTTGCTCGGCGTGTAGGTCAGCGCGCGCCGCTCGAACAACTGCACCAGCACGATCTGGAACTGGCCGGCGATGCGCGTGCGCGTCCAGAACGGCTCGGTGATCGGCAGGCCCATCACGTCGATCCAGGGCGAGAAGACCGGCTGATTGGTCCGGAACTGGCCATCGACGAAGAGCGTGCCGCTCTGGTTCATGAAATCGATAAACACGTTCGCGACATTGTGACCGAGCACCGGCTCGTTGAGGGCGTAGCGAACGTGGTTCTGCTGGTAGCGATCGATCGTCGCCTGTGGCACCTCGTAGATGACGCCGGCGGTGCCCATGCCCTGGTTGACGACCTGACCGGTGCGATTCGGCGCCCGCCGGTCGGCATCGATCGAGGCGACATTGGCGAAGTCGGCGTAGGAGACTGCATCGGGATTGACCTCGATCGGGTCACCGGCCACGCCTATCGAGGCCGGTGCGCGCTGCTCGAAGGCGACGTCGCCCAGCGCCATGCGCCCGGAGACCAGCTCGCGCACCAGCAGGCCGTTGGTGACGACGCCGGTAGCCGGATTGTTCAGCTCCATCCTCGACTTGTCGAAGTACTGGACCTGGCGCTGGCCACCGGGCGACTCGATGTAGCGCTCGAAGCCGATATGGAACACGTTCGGTCCCCAGGTCCACTGGCGATCGGTCTGGCGGGCGACGACCGGCAGATCGTAGCGCTCCCAGAGCTGCTGGATGGGCACATTGGCGAACTGGGCGGGCTGGGCGGCCACCGGCGGCACGAACGCCGCCAGCAACGCCAGCACGACCACGCCGTGCGCCACGAGCCATCGTCGATTCATCGGCTCCTCCTCTGCGACTGATGACGCTTGCTCTATCACGCCTGGGGCGCGATGGCTGCTCGGACGGGCAGCACCCGGACACCCCCCACACGGCGCGCCCGGTCCAGTACTTTACTGCATCGGCGGCCCGCGTGGATTAAGGGCAGCGCGGCGCGCCATGGTCGCGCGGCTGTCAGGCAGCGTCGGGCTGGTCAATCGGTGCTGGCAGAATCACCACCTCCATCGCCATCAGCCGGCGGTAGACGACACGGTGCGACTGCTCGTAATGCAGGGTCGACAGCAGCTCATCGAGCGGGAACCAGAGCAGCACCCAGCCGGCGATAATGAGGCCCTCGGCGATCACTTCAGGGATGAACTGCCGGCTGCTCGTCAGCAGTGCCGCCATGCCGAAGAGCGCGAACATGGCGACGAGGGCGACGACGAACGACCGGATGATGCGGCGATGGGCCATCCGAAGCTCCTGGTCGAGCTTGACGAGCTGGCTCCGGCAGTAGCGCTGGACGGCCGCGCGTGTGCGCTCCTCCAGCCCCGGCCCGATCTGGTCGGGCGGCAGGACGAGCGTGGCGCGCACCGGCTTCTTCGACCGGCTGGCGGCCAACTCGTTGGCGATGAACTCGATGCCGGACGTGTAGCTGTGGTGGGTGAACTGCTCGGAGAAGGGGTCCGCCGCCGGCTGGTGGAAGACCTCGCGGATGTCGTGCAGGTGGAGTGTGACCTCGTAGATCGGGCGCGCCACCATGGGGTTGCCTCCCTCCGCCGCAGACCGGCGCTGCCCGATCTGACAATCGCTGGCGGCCCGAGTATAATCCGGTCACCAGTGGACCTGGGTACCAGCACTGGTGACAATGTGCCCTGCGCACTGCTGGCGCCAGTAAGTGCCGGCGGTCGCCCGCTCGCACACACCATCGCCTGCGATCACACGCGATCAGGTAAGGAGAAGCGCATGCCGTTGGGACCAATCGAGCTACTGGAAGTCAAGTTCCCGGGTAATCAGTTCACCGGTGAGATCGCGCCGGCGCTGGCCGCGCTGGTCGAGGATGGTCTCATCCGGGTGATCGACATCGTCTTCGTCGGCAAAGACGCCGACGGCACGGTTACGACCTTCGAGCTGAGCGACCTGGACGACGACACGTACGCCGCCTTCGACCCGGTCGTCGACGAGATCGCCGGCCTGCTGAGCGAAGACGACTTGCAGGCCGTGGCGGCGACCCTGGAGAACAACACCTCCATCGGGCTGCTGCTGTTCGAGAATGTCTGGGCGGCCCGCTTTGCCGAGGCGATCCGCCAGGCCAAGGGCGAGGTCGTGCTCAACGAGCGCATTCCGCGGGCGGTGATTGAGACCTTGATGGCGGCGCGTATCGTCGCGTCCTCCGGCCACTAGTTGCGTCTATTCCCTGCTTCCAGCAGATCTGGCCTTGCATCGGCATTCACCAGGAGAAAGATTGAGATGTTTCGACGACGACCAGTGACGGTACGGCGAGGGCCGGGCTTGATCGGCACGGTGGCGCAGACAGCAGTAATCGCCGGCACGGCGACGGCCGTGTCGAAGGGTGTGAGCGGCTCGATGGACGCCAGGGGCCAGGCGAAGCAGCAGGCGGCGGCGAACGCGATGGCAGCCGAGGCCGCCGCGCAGCAGACGCAGGCCGACGTCGAGCAGTTGCAGTCCCAACTGGCAACGCTCCAGGCCCAGCAGGCGCAGGCCACGCTGGCGGCTCAGCCGCCGGCAGCTCCAGCAGCAGCCCCGGCCGGTGGCGGCGATCTGCTGGCGCAGTTGCAGCAGTTGACCCACCTGAAAGAGGCCGGCATGCTCTCCGATGACGAGTTCACCGCAGCCAAGGCGAAGCTGCTGGCCGGCTGAGGCAGCCGGGCTGCCGCCGTCACTCGCGCTCCTTTCGGCCTGATGGGCGCGCTCGTGCGCCGTGGCGCCAGTGACCAATCATCACCGTGAGAGGGAGAGGTTCTATGAGTGACCTGGTCGTCCTGAGCTTCGCGCGCGCCGAGGAGGCCGGCGAGGCAATGCGGTCGATCCGGCAGGTGGAGCGCGATGGGCGCATCCACCTGGAAGACACAGCAGTCGTGACGAAAGACGCCGACGGCAAAGTGCGCGTCAACAACGAAGTCAGTGGCGCGACCGAGAAGGGAGCCGTCGCTGGCGCGATCCTTGGGCCGCTGCTGATGTTCCTGTTTCCAATTGCCGGCATCGCCATCGGCGCCGGCGCCGGCGCGCTGATCGGGCGGATGTTCGACACTGGCGTCGACGGCAAATTCGTCAAGGAAGTGAAAGACAACCTCTCGCCGGGCACATCGGCGTTGTTCCTGGTGATCCGGAATGGCGAAGCGACCGCGCTCGTGTCGGCCCTGCGCGCCTACGAGGGCGAGGTGCTGCAGACGACGCTGTCGCCGGAGTTAGAAGAGGAAATCCGCCGGGCGCTAAAGTAGAACCGATCGTGCGCGGCACGGGGCCGGCGGTCTCTAGGCCACCGGCCCTATCTGGCTGCTCGCCAGAGCGCCGGCGCTATCCTGGGGACGCCCATGTTCGAGATCATCGACTATCTGGCAACGCTCTGGCGGGTCATCGGTAAGGCGCTCTGGCTGGAGCCAGACCTGCTGAGCGCCGCCGGCGCGGCAGTCGGCACTGCGACCGCGCCGCGCGCCTTCGCGCTGGCTATTGGCGTCGTCCTGCTAGCCGGCGTGTCGTCGCTACTCGGCCAGAGCACGACCCTGTTCATCAATCGGGTGCGCCGGGCCCGCTTCGCGCTCAGCCTGGTGCTCAACGGGGTGCTGCTCGTCGGCGGCTGGCTGGTCTGGTCACTGGTGTTGTGGTTGGTCGGCTTGGTGCTCTTCCCGATCACACCGACCTTCCAGACCATGCTGCTGCTGGTCGCGCTCAGCTACGCACCACTCGTTTTCGGCTTTCTGATCCTTATCCCGTGGCTGGGAACGTTCATCCAGCGCCTGCTGTACGCTTGGAGTTACATCATTGCCGCCGGCGCGGTCATGCACGAGTTCCAGGTCAGCTTCATCCTGGCGGTGATCACCACCGGAATCGGCTGGCTGGTGCTGCTGGGGCTAACGCTGACGATCGGCCGGCCGATCACGGCGCTGCACAACATCCTGCGGTATCGAATCGCCGGTTCCCAGCTGGACGCGACCACGCAGGATATCCTGATGCAGTACGCCCGCCGGCCACCGGACCCGCCCGATCGAGGAGCCACGCCGTGATCTTAGGGACGATCAGCTTGCTGTTGACCGGCCTGGTGGTGCTGGTGTTCATCAGCGCCGCGCTGGCGCCGCTCGAGTCGCTGCGCTGGTGGGCCGGCTGGCAGACCGACGAGGATACGCCGGACGAGAACGCGGCCGCCACCGGCCCCATCGACGCCGCGCCGGCAGCCACGGCCGAGCCGCTGCCCGACCAGTTCGTCGTCTACCTATCCGGCATCGGCGCCATTGCCAACGACTCAGTGCCACAGGAGGAAGTGCCGTTCATCGCCGGCCTGGCCGAGCAACTGCCCAACGCGCGCGTCGTGAGCAATGTCTTTCCTTACTCGGTCACCAACCAGGGCCTGACCGGCCAGCGCGCCTTCGCCAACCTCTGGCGCTGGATCGAGGGTCGCCGACTGAAGGATCCGACGGCGGCTGCAGCCCTGATCGTCAACTTGCGCAATGCCTTCCAGGTGGCCGTCTCCGCCGACCAGCGCTATGGGCCGATCTACAACCTGGGTGTGGCCAAAGACATTCGCAACAAGCTCGTCGCGGCCGCCTACCCGGTCGGCAGCGGCATCCCGGTGACGATCGTCGGCTGGAGCGGAGGTGGGCAGATTGCCGTTGGCGCGGCCAACTTCCTGCCGGCGCTGCTCGGCGCGCCGCTCTACGTCGTGTCGCTGGGCGGGCTGCTCTCGGATGACGGTGGCATCAAGCAGGTCGAGCACCTGTGGCATCTCTACGGCACGAAGGATGTCGTCTCACCCATCGGCCTGTACGCCTACGCCGGCCGCTGGAGGATCTACCCCAACTCGGCCTGGAACCAGGCCGTGGCGGCCGGCAAGGTCACGTTCATCGATCTCGGTCCGATGACCCACAATGGCGCCGGCAACTACTTCGATGCCGAGACGCGCTTGCCGGATGAGCAGCCGTATCTCGACCATACGCTCACCACGATCGCGCAGGTGCTGACCGAGCAAGGGCTGCGGTAAGGGGGCTGGCCGGCGCCTGCCGATGCCCGGTTGCGGCCGTGGCGGGTGAGGCGCTCAGCCAGCCTCGGTGACGAAGGCCGGCCAGTCCTGCGCCCAGGGCGCGGCCGCCTCGAAGGCGGCAGCCGCGCGCAGCACAGCAGCGTCGGCCCAGTGCCGACCGACGATCTGCAGCCCCACCGGCATTCCCTCCGGCGTGCGGCCGCAGGGAATGGAGCAGGCCGGCTGGCCGGTCAGGTTGAATGGGAAACTGAACGGCGTCCAGCCCAGGCGCCCGACCGGTTGACCGGCGACCTCGGTCGGCCCCTCGATCATCAAGCCAAAGGCGGGCAGAGCCACGGCCGGCGTTAGCAGCAGATCGTAGCGCTCGAAGAAGCGGCGCACTGTCTGCCACAGCTCGTTGCGGCGGATGCCGGCGGCAGCGTAGTCGTAGGCGCTGATCGGGCCGAGCGTGTCCAGCACCGCCGCCAGGTTTGGGTCGAGCAGCGCCCGCCGCTCTGGCGGCAGGCCGGCTACCTGCGCACCGACCTGGGCATAGAACAGCAACTCGATGAGCGCCCGCGGGTCGGCGAAGCCGGGATCGGCCGCCTCGACGTGCGCCCCCAGGTCGGTGAAGCGGCGCGCGGCGGCCTCGGTCAGCGCCCGCACTGCCGGATCAACGGGTGCATAGCCGAGATCGGGACTCCAGGCCACGCGCCAGCCGCGCACGCCGCCGTCGCAGGCCGCCAGGTAGTCGTCGCCGTCGTCAGGCAGCGAGGCGCGGTCGCGCTCGTCGGGGCCGGCCATCACATCCAGCATCAGCGCCGCGTCACGCACGGTGCGTGCCATCGGGCCGGTGACCGCTACATCCAGCGGCGCCGGATAGACCGGCACGCGGCCAAACGACGGCTTGTGGCCGATGATGCCACAGAAGGCGGCCGGGATGCGGATGCTGCCTGCGCCGTCGGTGCCGGTCGCCAGCGGCCCGAGGCCGGCCGCCACCGCCGCTGCCGCGCCACCGCTGGAGCCGCCGGGTGTGCGCTCGAGGCGCCAGGGATTGCGCGAGGGCGGGAAAAGCAGGTTGTCAGTCGCGCCCTTCCAACCGAACTCGGGCGTGTTCGTCTTGCCCAGGATGACGGCGCCGGCGGCGCGCAGACGCTCGACGACCGGTGGATCTTCGTCGGGCACGAAGTCAGCGTACAGGCGCGAGCCGCGCGTCGTCCGAATGCCCTTCGTCCAGGTCATATCCTTGATCGACACCGGCACGCCGTGCAGCGGCCCGAGCGGGTCGCCTCGGACGACGGCGGCCTCGGCCGCGGCGGCCATGTCACGGGCCAGCTCCGGCGTCGGCGTGCAGAAGGCGCCGAGCCGGCCATCCAGGCGGTCCATCCGCGCCAGCACCGCCTCGGTCACCTCGACCGGCGAGACTGCTCGTGTCCGCACCAGCCGCGCCAGCTCCGTCGCCGGCAACTCCCACAGCGCCGCGTCGCTCATGCCGCCCTCCCTGCCACTCACCGCGTCCGAGCGCTATCGTAGCATTCTCCGGCGGACGGCGCGCTTCTCCTAGCATACGGGAGTGGATGGCGAAGTATCGCGGAGGGGCGGCCGGCTCGGCCCGCAGCCGACTACGGCCTGCAAGCGCCCAGCAAGCCCCTCGACGGGGGCGACCACCCCGACCGGGATGCCCAGTTCCACTACATCGCCGAGCAGACGACCGCCTTCCAGGCTGCCGGCCAGCCGGTCATCCCGGTCGACACCAACGCGATCATCCTGCCCAACTGACGGCACACCCAAGCACTCGGCCCCCAGCCCCGATCAGGCGCTGGCCAGCGCGCTCGGCTCAACCTCGTGGGCGACGACATTGGCATCGATCTCGACTTGGCGATTCTCCAGCGCGATCGCCATGCGGTGGTGGCCATCGACGACGTAGTACTCGTCGCCGAGCTGGTAGAGCTCGACTGGCGGCAGCGCGACCATCCCCCACTGGTTGGCGTGTCGCAGGGCGCGCAAGCGCGAGTCGACCTTGCCGCTCTTATAGCGGAAGCGCCGGTTCATCGACCCGGACTTGTTGAGGCTGCCGACGACCTTGTCTACTGGCACACTGACGAGTCCGCGTGGGTAGCGGCGCAGCAGGCGCTGGCCCGCCATCTCGCGGCGAAAATCCTTCAGTGGCTCGGACTGTCGAAGCCTGAACCAGTCCATGATGCTCTCTCCTGGGGTACAGCACGCATCGGCCCGGCGATGGGCGATGGTGCGGCGCTGCACACCGCTGCATTCTACCGTATTGTGCTGGATTTCACAAACAATGTGAAACCCCGCACGCTCCGAGCATAGGTCGCTCCCCTGGCCACCACATCCGCCCTTCGACAGTCGTGCTGATGGTCATTTGGCCCGGGCCGGACGACCGATCGGCCGCGGGCCGGTGTCGGCGGCGGCGCGATGCGGTATTGTCAGTCAGAGGTCGTCCGCCACGGGCTGATGGGCGCGGGTCGGATATCGTGGTCGCTTCACGGGAGGCACGGGATGATCGAGGCATCGAGCGATCGGCCGCGCTGCCTCTGGGCCGGGCGCGATCCGCTGATGGTCGCCTATCACGACGACGAGTGGGGTGTGCCCTGTCGCGACGACCGCGAGCTGTTCGCCCGGCTGGCGCTGGACGGCTTCCAGGCCGGCCTGTCCTGGGCGATCATCCTCAAGAAGCGCGACGGGTTCCGGCGCGCGTTCGAGGGTTTCGACCCGGACCGCGTCGCCGGCTACGGCCCCGATGATGTGGCACGGCTGCTCGCGGACCCCGGTATCATCCGCAACCGCCAGAAGATCGAGGCGACGATCGGCAACGCCCGCGTCTGGCAGGCGGTGCAGCGCGAGACCGGCTCGTTCGCCGGCTTCCTTTGGTCGTTCGTCGGCGGCCAACCGTTGCGCCACCCGACCGGCTACACTGCGGCGACGCTCCCGGCCACGTCACCCGAGTCCGATGCCATGTCGAAGGCGCTGCGGCAGCACGGCTTCCGCTTCGTCGGCAGCACGATCTGCTACGCCTTCATGCAAGGCTCGGGACTGGTCGACGATCATCTGACCAGCTGCTTCCGCTTCGTGCCACGCGACGGCATCCGATGACGCTGGCAACCCCGACGCTGCGCACGGTGACGGCAACGCGCTATGTGGCGCCGCTGCGCGAAGGCGGCTCGCTGCCGGCGGTAGTCGAGGCCGACGACGACGGCATGTACGTGCTGAAGTTCCGGGGCGCCGGCCAGGGCGCCCGCGCGCTGATCGCCGAGCTGGTAGCCGGGGAGATCGGCCGGGCGCTGGGGCTGCCGGTGCCGGAGATCGTGCTGGTCGACCTGGACCCGGCGTTGGGCCGCTCCGAGCCGGACAGTGAGATTCAGGCGCTGGTGCGGGCCAGTGCCGGGCTGAACCTGGCACTGGACTATCTGCCAGGGGCGCTGGCCTATCGTGCCGGTCACGACCAACCGCCGGCGGACCTGGCGGCGCGGATCGTCTGGTTCGATGCTTTTGTCACGAACGTCGACCGCACGCCGCGCAACCCGAATCTGCTGCTGTGGGGCGGGCGGCTGTGGCTGATCGATCATGGCGCGGCGCTCTATGTCCATCACACCTGGCACGACTATCTGGGCCGGAGCCAGGCGCGCTTTCCGCAGATCCGCGACCATATCCTGCTGCCGGCGGCCGGTGCGCTGGCGGCGCCCGACACCGACGCGGTGGCGCGCCTGACACCAGACACGCTGGCGGCCATCGCCGCGCTGATCCCGGACTCGTGGTTGGGCGATGAGGCGCGCTTCGGCAGCGTCGCCGACCACCGGGCGGCCTACGTCACCTACCTGCATCGGCGGCTGGCCGCGCCGCGCGCGTTCGTCGAGGAGGCCGAGCATGCCCGCGCTCGACTCGTTTGACTACGCCATTGTGCGCGTGGTACCGCGCGTGGAGCGGGCCGAGTTCGTCAACGCCGGCGTGATCGTCTTTTGCCGCACGCGGCGCTACCTGGCGGCGCGCATCGCGCTCGACCTGGCGCGACTAGCCCTGCTGGCGCCAGCGCTGGACCTGGCGCTGCTGGGGCGGCATCTGGCGCTGATCCCGTGCCTGTGCGCCGGCGAGGATACCGGCCCGCTCGGCCGGCTGCCGCAGGCGGAGCGCTGGCACCTGCTGGTCGCTCCCAGCAGCACCGTCATCCAGGCATCGCCGGTCCACTCCGGGCTGTGCGACGATCCAGCGGCAGCGCTCGATCACCTGATGGCGACCATGGTGCAGCCGCTGGCTGTCACCACACCCGACCCGGGTGGTCGGCCACCTTCTCTCGATGGGAGCTGATACCAGACCCGTCGTGAGGCCAACGCGCGTCACCGCGACGCCGCCTCGCCGCACAAGCAGCACAGCTCGACCTCCCGTTGCCGCAGCCGCGCCAGGCTCAGTCGTCGGCGGCGCGCGGCGCGGGCTGATCGGCGCCGGCCCCTTCCAGGCGCAGCGAGATGACCTGCGACATGCCATCTTGGCCCATGCTGATGCCGTAGAGCGTGTCAGCGCCCTCAATCGTCCCTCGGTTGTGGGTGATGACGACGAACTGCGTCCGATCGGCCAGATCGGCCAGCAGCGCGCGGAAGCGCAGCACGTTGCTCTCGTCCAGCGCCGCGTCGACCTCGTCCAGCAAGCAGAACGGACTGGGGTTCACGCGCACGATCGCGAACAGCAGCGCGGCCGCCGTCAGCGCTCGCTCGCCACCGGAGAGCAACGCCAGGCTCTGCATGCGCTTGCCAGGCGGCTGAGCCAGGATGTCGATGCCCGGCGCTTCGCGATCGTCGGTCAGGACCAGGCGGGCGCTGCCGCCGTTGAACAGGCGGCTGAAAGTGTGCCCAAATGCGGCGTTGACCGCCTCAAAGGTCGCGGTGAAGCGCGTCCGCATCAGGCTATCCAACTCGCCAATGGCGCCGCGCAGTGAGCGCGCAGCCGCCTCGATATCGGCCAACTCGCGCGTCAGGAAGGCGTGGCGCTCGCGCGTGGCGGCATACTCGTCGACGACAGCTGGGTCGACCAGACCGATGCGACGCAGACGGTCGCGCAGGCTGGCGATCGTCATCTCCAGGCGCGGCTCATCGGTCGCCGGCGCGGTCAGTGTGGCCGGGTCAATCGCTGGCAGATCAGCCTCGATGCGCGTGGCGAGCGCGGCGAGATCGCCGCGGCTATGCTCGGCAGCGACCTCCAGCCGGCCGACCTCAGCCTCGCGGGCGGCATGAGCGGTCTGGGTGGCGGTCAGGTGGCGGTCGGCCGCGTCGGCCGCGGTGTCGGCGGCGGCCAGGGCGACCTGGAGGTCACTGCCGGCAGCCTCGGCAGCGGCGAGCGCCGTCGCCAGCCGCGCGTGGGTGGCGGCCTGGGTGGCATGCTCGGCGGCGGCGGCGGTCAGATCACGGCCCAGCGCCGCTCGTCGCTGAGCCGCGATCTGCTCGTCACGCTCCCACCGCTGCTGCTGCGCTGTCAGGTCGGCCCGGCGCGCAATCACGGCCCGACGGCGCTCGTCGAGCCGGGCGACCTGCTGGCGCGCCTCGGCCAGCGCGCCCGTGGCAGCAGCCCGCCGCTGGGACAGTGCCGGCGTGGCGGCGGTGGCGCGGTCCAGCGCCGCCTGGCGCTGGACCTGGTCGGCGGCAGCGGTCGCCAGCGCCGCAGCCTGCCGCGCCTGCTCCTCCCGCAGTGCCGCTCGCCGCTTGGTCGCGTCGGCTCGCTGGCGCTCGGCAGCGGTGACCGCCGCGTCCAGCGCCACCAGATCGGCGTCGAGACGGCGGCGCGCGTCGTCGCGGCGTGCATCGTCGCGGGTCTGGTCAGCCAGGGCCGCGACGGTCGCGTCGCGCGCGCGCGCCAGCGCCGAGCGCGCCTGGCCACGCTCCGTCAGCGTCGTATCCAGCGCCGCCGCGCGCGCCGCGTGTGCGTCCAGTCGCACTGGCAGATCGCGCCGGTCGCGCTCGCGCGCCAGCACGCCGGCCTCGCGCACGGCGGCGCCGCCGGAAACGGCGCCACCCGGCCGCGCGATCTCACCCGCGAGCGTCACCAGCGTCCAGCCATCGCCGCGGGCGATCAAGCGCCGGGCCGCCCCCAGGTCATCGACGATGAGGACGCGGCCCAGCAGCGCCTGCACCAGTGGCTGAAAGTGCGACTCAAAGGAGACCAGCGCCGTCGCCACGCCGACGATACCCGGCCCGCTGGCAGGCGCCAGCGGGCGCGGCGGCCGCACGGTGTCCAGCGGCTGGAAGGTCGCCCGCCCGGCGCCGGTCGCCTTCAGGTGGGCGATGGCGGCTTCGGCATCGGCCCAGCCGGCGACAACAATATCCTGGACATGGCCACCCAGCGCCACCTCCAGTGCGGTATCCAGGTGCGCCGGTGCGTGGATCAGCGCCGCGACCGGACCCAGGATACCGGCCAGCGCGCCGGCGCGGGCGGCGGCCAGCACCGCCTTCGGCCCAGCGGCCAGGCCCGCGCCGCTGTCGTGCAGCCGGGTCAGCGCCTCGAGGCGGGCGCGGTCGCGCGTCAGGTCATGCTCGACGGCGGCGCGCTGCCGGCGGCAGTCCTCCAGCGCGGTGTCGAGCGTGACGATCTCCTCCGCCAGCGCCGCCTGCCTGGCCACCAGAGCCGCGCGCTGCTCGGCGGCGGCACTGGCCTCGGCCACGAGCGTGGCCTGCCGCGCCAGCAGGCGAGTGCGCTCCGCCTGCCGCTCGCTCGCATCATCAGCGGCCCGCTCGTCGTCGCGGTCGAGCGCGGCCAGCCGCTCCTGCACGCGGGCGAGCGCCGTCTCCAGCGCGCCGGTCTGGGTCGCGCCGGCCAGCACCGCCTGGCGCAGCGTCGCCAGCGCCCGCTCAGCCTCCGCCCGGGCGGTCTCAGCCACGCGCGCCTCGGTCTCCACCTGGGCCAGCCGCGCGCGGGCGCCCTGCTCCTCCTCGTCGAGCGCGGTCAGCCCCGCGGCCGTCTCCGCCAGGCGCGCGGCCGTCTCGGCGCGGCGCTGGCTGGTGGCAGCATCGTCGCTCATCTCATCATCCAGCCGGCTCTGGAGCGCGGACCGGCGCTCGGCGGCCACCGCCGCGCGTCGCGTTGCATCGGCCCGCTCGCGAGTGCGGGTCGCGCGCTCGGCGCGCGCGCGCTCGCCATCGGCGCGCGCGCCAGCCAGCCGCTGGCGCGCCTCGGCGCGGGTCGCCTCGGCGGCAGTCACGGCCGCCCGGTCCACCGTCAGGCAGCGGCCAGCTTCAGCTGCGCGGCGCTCGGCCGCCTCCACCACCGCCGTGGCCGCGGCCCAGTGGCGGCCGTACCAGCGCCCCAACGCCGCCGTGAGCGCCGCGCGCACGTCACTGGCTTCGCCCGCCTGCCGCGCCTGACGCTCCAGGTGTCTGAGGTGTGGCGTCAGCTCGGCCAGGATATCGGTCAGGCGCACGCAATTCGCCTCGGCGGCCACCAATCGGCGCTCTGCCTCGGTTCGCTTGAGCTGGTGTGACGTGATGCCGGCAGCATGCTCGAACAGGCCACGCCGCTCCTCGGGGCGCAAGCTGAGTGCCGCGTCGACGAGGCCCTGGCCCACGACGGTGTAGGCGCCGCCGAGCGGAGCGGTCAACTCGACGATATCTTTGAGGCGCACCCGGGCGCCGTTGAGCAGGTACTGGGTTTCACCATCCCGGAAGGCGCGCCGGGTGATCGTCACCTCGGCGAAATCGCTGTCCAGCAGCCGGTCGGCGTTGGCCAGCGTCAGACTGACCTCGGCCATGCCCATTGCCGGCCGGGCGCTGCTGCCGGCGAAGATCACGTCCTCGACCTTTTTCGATCGCAAGGCACTGTGGCTCGTCTCGCCCAGCACCCAGCGCACGGCATCGGCCAGGTTGGACTTGCCGGAGCCATTCGGGCCGATGACGGCCGTGATGCCGTCGTGGAACTCGAAGACCGTGCGGCCGGCGAAGGTCTTGAAGCCGTGGATGGCGAGGCGACGCAGCACCATGGCTCGTGCGCTAGGCACCGGCAACCGCGACCCCGGCCGAGATCGGTACGGCAGTAGTCTGTGGCGCCTGGCTCCCCGCGGCCAACTCCTTCACGAGGGCGAGACTGCGCGCCTGCTCCGGTATGGTGTCGCCCGGCATCTCCATGATGACCGGCAGCGCGGCTAACTCCGCCCGGTGGTACAGGTCTGCGAACGGCGCTAGCCCGATCTCTCCCTCGCCCGGATGCCGGTGAACGTCGGTCAGCCCTCCCAGCCGCCGCCCATTGTCGTTGCCATGCAGCAGGCGCAGCGTCCGCAATCCGACGCCCGCATCCAACTCGGCCAGCAGAGCGTCGATCACAGCCGGCTCGCGCAAGTCATAGCCAGCCGCCCACAGGTGGGCCGTATCTAGGCACAGCCCGAGCCGATCGCCCAGGTCGGCCCGCCGGACGATCTCCATCAGCTCCGGCAGGCGCGCCCCGATCTCGGTGCCCTTGCCCGGGCCGTTCTCCAACACAAGCGTGCAGCCATCAGGGATGGCCGGCGCCACGGTCAGCAG
The DNA here is from genome assembly GCA_020849725.1 of Chloroflexota bacterium. The sequence continues at coordinate 5,023 of JADLAZ010000065.1, read as the reverse complement.
CGCCGACACGATCCGCTCGATACCGGCCGGCACACCCTCGCCCATGTGGTTACCGACGTGGGTGTTGACCAGCGACACACCGATCTGGTCGGCCTTGCGCAGCGCCGCCAGCAGCAGGCCGACCGACTGGTCACGGAACTCCGCCTTCGGCGTCGCCAGGTTGACCAGATAGGGTGTGTGGTACACGAGCGGCGCCAGCGCCATCGTCGTCGCCGCCGCCCGCGTCTGCTCGATCGTCTTGTCCGACAGCGGCGAGTCGCGCCAGGCGGTCGGGTTGCCGCTGAACAATTGGATGCAGTCGCAGCCGCAATCGCGCGCGGTCTGGAACGACTTCGCAATGCCGCCGGCAACGCTGATATGCAGGCCAAATCGCATGCGGGCCTCCTCGCTGTGCCACGCTCGCGGACGCGCCCCCCGCGTCGCTAGAGTCTAACGCCTTGGACGGCGTCGTGGTACCTGGGGTGGGTGCTGGGGTTGGGGAGTGGAGGCTGTTCCCTGAGTGGGACCGAAGGGAGCCTGCGCCTGAGCCGGCGCGGCGCGGTTCACCCGGCCGCCACGTTCGTCCAGGCCGACGTGCGCCGCTTCGTCTTCTCCTCCACCGCCGCTGTCTACGGCATGCCCGACCACGACCCCATCCTCGAGTCCGCGCCACTCCAGCCGATCAGCCCCTGCGGCGAGTCGAAGGTCCGCGCCGGCCCGGCGACCCGCCCCGGCTGGTGGCCGACTCAGCGCGCATCAGGCTGACCTGGACTGGCAGCCCCGCTTCACCGACCTGGACAAGATCGTCGCCACCGCCTGGCGCTGGCATCGGGCCAACCCACAGGGTACCCGGACCAACTCAAACAACCACGTCATCGACCGACATGGGATGTACGTCCAGGGCAGCAGAGCGACTGGTGCTAGGACGACTGCCTGTTACACTGTGGGCATATCAGCGATGGGGGTCAAGGATGGAATCACCAGAATCCGTCGCTCCGCCTGAGCGGAGCGACCGACCAGTGGCTGAACCACCCAACGTCGACAGTGCGGTGAGCGACACGCCCGGTGCGGCTGGCGAGACGTTCGGCAGCGACGATGGCGCGCAGGCGCCGCTGCGTCCGACCCGGCCTGCCGGCTGGTGGCACATCGCCGGTTTGATCGGCGCCACGATCGGTGGCGCAGTTGTGCTGGTCGCCATTGGCCTGGCAGGAGCAACCGCCGGCGTGACCCTCGCCTTGCCCTTGATCATCGGCGCGCTCATCGGCACTGCCGCTGGGTGCGCCGTGCCGGCGACCGCCAGGCGCCGGTTGCGGTTGTTGGCGTGCCTGCCCCTCGTCGCCGCGCTCGTGGTCTGGCCGATCTGGAGCGATCAGGGGTGGGGCTCCCTGGCCTGGCCGAACCAGGTCCTGGCGGCACTGATGGCAGCGCTGCTGGCGCTGCTCACGGCCGGCGCGGTCAGTACGATTGACGCGCTCGGTCGGCGCGGCACCGCCCGCGCTGCCACTGTCACCACGATCCTGCTCGCCATCCCAGCCATCCTCGTCTTCCTCGTTGGCCCCCTCGCGCTGGTGCAGGTTGTGCGCAACACCGAGCCGGCGCTTAACCTCCTCGGCGGCGCGATCACCGTCAGTCACATCAGTGACGAAGAGACCGCGGAGGACTGGTTCGACCAGGCGGAAGCGACGGCCCGCGCCACACGCGGCGACGACAGCCCGATCGTGGCGCGCGTGCTGGCAGCCCGCGCCGACTGGTATGAGTCGCTTGACGACACCGAGGCCGCTACGCCGCTGTATGAAGAGGCCGTCCAGATTCTTCAGCAACGACCAGCACACGATCCCGAACTGCTCGGCCGGCTGCTCTATAACCTGGCCATTACGGCGCGTGACGAGGGTGACGTGTCGCGGGCGACTGGACTGGCGGCGCAGGCGACCTACGCGCTCGGCGAGGCCAACTACCCAAGGATGGCTCGGACGCCATGGACACCTGGTGAGTCAGCCTTCGTCGGCCGGCGACCGAGTGACCGGGTGCGCCACCACCTTGCCGCAGCGCTGAACCTCGCTGGCAGCCTTTACTATGACACCGGCCGTGCGTTCGAGGCCGCTGACGACTTGCTGGAGGCCATCTTCCATTACACCGACCTTGGTGGTGAGGCGGCCGGCCTTGGGCCGGTAATGGCGGGCGCACTCAACAACCTTGGCAACGCCTACGTCGATCTCGACCGCAACGACGACGCACGCGCGGCCTACCAGCGATCACTCGACCTGCGCCGGCGGCTGTTGCCGCCCGGCCACCCGGAGACGGCCCGAACCTTGCATAACCTGGGTATCCTCGACGCTGGGCAGGCACGCTACGCGCAGGCGGAGGCGTATCTGCGCGAAGCGCTTCAGATCCGCCAGCGGGCATACGGCGCCACCAGCCTCCAGGTCGCGGAGACGCAGGTGGCGCTGGCGCGCATGCTGCGAGCGGCGGGCCAGGCCGCGGCCGCCGAGCCACTCGCGCGCACAGCGATCGCTTCCTTCGACCAGAACCTGCGACAGACGGGCATGCCGGAGACCAACCATGGCGCGGCGCTGCTCCTGTTAGCAGACATCGAGACCGAGGCCGGCCGGCACGCCGAAGCCCAAGCCTCCTACGAGCGCGCGATCCAGCTGACCGAGCGCCGGTTCGGCTCAAAGTCCCCCACCGTGCATCGCTATCTGGCGACCTACGCAGTCTACCTGCGCCAGCGCGGGCTCACCGAGCGCCAGGCGCAAATTGAGCAGCGTCTCCGCGATCTGACGAAACTGTCGGGGGATGGGCCGTAGTGATGCCCTGGCTTACAACTTCAGTAGCAGCGCCGCCAGCAGCGCCGCCCGCTCCGGCAAGCTGTCGATCAGGATGTGCTCGTCGACGGCGTGGGCGCCGGCGCCGAGGGCGCCCAGCCCGTCGAGTGTCGGCACGCCCAGCGCGGCGGTGAAATTGCCGTCGCTGGCGCCGCCGGTCGCGCCCTCTCCCAGGTCCAGGCCGAGCGTCGCGCCGATGGTCCGTGCGCGCTCGAACAGCGCCGCCACCGCCGGTGTGCGCTCCATCGGCGGCCGGTTGAAGCCGCCGGTCGTCGTGATCGTCGCGCCGGCCAGCACCGGCCGCAAGGCGGTCAACGCCGCCTCGACGCGCGCTGCCTCGGCCATCGTCGTCACCCGCACGTCGATGCGCGCGCTGGCGGCGGCCGGCACGACGTTGACGACGCTGCCGCCCTGGACGACACCGACAGTGACGGTCGTGCCGGCCGCCCGGTCAGCCAGGTCGGTGACGCGCAGCACCTGATGCGCCAGTTCGACAACGGCACTGATACCCTTCTCCGGCTCGACGCCAGCGTGGGCCGCCCGGCCGGTGATGTCGATCGTGAAGCGGCCGACACCCTTGCGCGCCGTCTTTACCCGGCCACCTGGCAGCGGCGCCTCCAACACCAGCGCATGGCCGGCACGTCGCGCCTCGGCCTCGATCAGCGCCCGTGAGGTGGGACTGCCAACCTCCTCGTCGGTCGTGACGAGCAGCACGACCGGCCGCGCCGGCCGCAGGTCGAGAGCCTGAATGGCCCGCAGCGCATACTCGGTCAGCGCGATGCTCGCCTTCATGTCGAAGATGCCTGGCCCGTAGGCCCGGCCGTTCTCGACGCGCACCGGCCGCTCGGCCAGCGTGCCGATCGGCCAGACGGTGTCGACGTGGCACAGGATCAGCGCCGGCGGTATCGAACTGTCGTGACCGAACGACCACGCAAAGCGCCGGTGGTCGCCACGGTCGGCGGTCGGAAACGTCGTCACGTCGGGTTGGAGCGGCGCGAGGCGCTCGACCAGCGCCTGACCCAGCGCGTCGAGCGCCGTCTTGTCGTCGCTGGGCGTCTCTCGACCAACGAGGTCCAGCACCGCGGCCAGCATCTCATCGCGGCGCGGCCGCAGGTAGTCCAGCAGCGCGTGGTCCGGCATCGTCTCCCCTCCTGACGGCTGCCCCACATGCGCACCGTCCCGGCCGCATCTTCGCATGTCGTCGCTTGCCCCGGCCAGGGGCGCGCTCAGGCGGTCAGTGTCGTCTCGCGCAGCGTGTGCTCGCGGATGCGCTCCTCAACCGGCGTGTAGCCGAGGCCGGGCACGCGCGACACGGGGATGGCGCCGTTGGGAGCCAGCACCGGTGGCTCGACGATATCCTCGCGGTAGTATTTGTCGGAGCCAGAAACGTCGCCCGGCAGCGTGAAGCCGGGCAGGCTGGAGATGGCAACGTTGGCGGCGCGGCCAATGCCGAACTCGTGCATGCCGCCGCACCAGACCGGCACTCCGCGCGCGTGGCACAGGTCGTGGACCCGCTGACTCTCGCGCAGCCCGCCCAGCCGACTGACCTTGATGTTGATCACCCGACAACTGCCCAGATCGAGCGCCTTGCGCGCGTCCTCGGCCGAGTGGATGCTCTCATCCAGGCAGATCGGCGTCCGCAACGCGGCCTGCAAGCGCGCGTGGTCGATGATGTCGTCGTGCGCCAGCGGCTGCTCGATCAGCAGGAGATCGAAGTCATCCAGCCGCCGCAGCATCGCAATGTGGTCGAGCGTGTAGGCCGAGTTGGCGTCGACCTGCAGCGGCAGATCGGGATAGCGCTCGCGCACGGCGCGCACGACATCGTAGTCCTTGCCCGGCCCGATCTTGAGCTTGATGCGGCGATAGCCCTCGCCCAGGTACTGGTCGATGATCGCGTACAGCCGGCCGATGTCCGTCTCGATGCCCAGGCTGACGCCGGACAGGATCTCGGCGCGCGTACTGCCAAGCAGATCAGCCAGCGGCCTGCCCGCGCGCTGGGCCAGCACGTCCCAGACGGCCATCTCCAGGCCGGCCTTGGCGAAGTTGTTGCCCTTCACATCCCGATAGAGGTGGATCAACTCGTCAACCGTATCCCATGGCTTGCCCAGCACCAGCGGCCCGAGAAAGTCCTTGAGCAGATGCCAGCACGTCTCGGTCGTTTCCGGGCAATAGTAGGGGTCGGACGGGCTGGCGCACTCGCCCCAGCCGGTGACTCCCTCGTC